>JAHPYY010000111.1 GCA_019058515.1 Promethearchaeota archaeon | reverse complement strand
CCCATAGAGTTAGAATGGTTTGTTCGAAATACGCACTTATCTTCTGCGTATCCCGATTCGGTGTAAATTAATTCAGCATCCCAACCGGGAATCCAGTCGGCTTCTCGTGTAGGACATAATAGCGGAAAAACCTTTTCTGGGCTTGAATCAACTATTCCAGAGAAACTTCTTACAACCCTTTTGTATTTGGGTTCTTTCTTAGAGAAATTCTGCACAATCCTATCTGATTTTTTTCTATCCATTTTTACAATCTTTTATAGATTTTAATTATGCGTTTAGTATCTAAACACTAGAATTAATCCCTGTATTTAAACCCTTTTCTTCTTGAAATAATTTCAACACTAAAAAAAGCTATTTAGAGAAATAGATTTTGTAATTTTAATAGAATAAATTCAAATAATGGATTTTTAGAAAGATTTAAAGGCGTATTTAGATACTATACATCATATGATTGCAAACGAAGATTTAACTCACAAGATTTTGAAAACCATAACATTGCTTACCTCACATGCCCGAAAGAGAATAATTTCTCACGATAATATTAAATTATATCCCTCAGAAATTCACCTTTTAATGTCAATTCAAACAGGTCGTGATACAAACCTTACAAGAATAGCTGAACACATCGGGTTAACAAAAGGTGCTGTTTCCCAAACTGTATCGCGTTTACAGAAGAAGGGAATAATCAAAAAAGACTCAGATACTTCTAGAAAGAATGAATTGCGCATACTCTTTACAGAAAAGGGAGAAAAGCTTATGAAACATGTAATTCAAATGAGGAATTCGCTTGTTTCTAAATATTTAAACTACATAAAAACGCTTGACGACCCTGAGAAACTAATTATCTCTGAATTCTTAGATTTAATGATTCAAAGTACGTAACTTGAGTAATCCGAGAATATTTTATAATTCCGTTTAAATTGGTTGCCTTTATTTGCGCTAAAGTTCATATTTATTACTGTATTTTAAAATTTGCAACCTCTTTAGAATACGGCCTTTTAATAGAATATTAAGTATAATAATGTAGAAAAAGAATCGCCCTCATTAATAGCGAATCATTCCTAATAAAGGGAATTTGTCTCTAGAATCCGTACTGACTTTAAAATTAAATTACTACAATTTTTAGTAAATCTATAAAATATAATAATCAACTACTTTTTCTTCCCTTTTATTCTTTAAATTATTCAATATATCTTATTAAAAATTCATCGAGGATGTGATAGATATATGGTCAATACGGAGATAATACTTGCTTTCCTTTGGATAGCGTGTATGCTAACCTATTTGCTAGGTGATGTGATTCGCGTATTTTCAGGGAGTTTTACTCCCGGTGAAATTGACGGAAGACAAGTGAGCCAGACCATGTGGTTTGGAGTGGCAATCGTCATGGTTATCCCGATTATTATGGTTGTTTTATCTATATTATTGCCTTTTCCTTTGAATGGCTGGATAAGTATCATCGTAGCCATTTTCTTTATCCTGTTTAATCTCATGGGGATTAAGGGGTATAAGCCTTTTGATAAGTTTTTGTTAATAGTAAGCTTTGGGTTTAATATCATAACCATTTGGATTGCGTGGACCGTTATTTTTACACCATAAAATGAGATGAAGATTTATGAGTGGTGAATCAAATAAAATGAAAGTGGTGGTTTGTACTAAATATGGCCCTCCTGAAGTTCTTCAGATTAAAGAGGTTGCAAAGCCCATTCCTAAAAATAACGAAGTACTAATAAAAATACACGCGACTTCGGTTCATAGAGGGGATTCTAGAATGCGTGGTCTTGATATCCCCGTTCACGGCTTGCAAAAATTTCTTGCGCGAATGTTTCTAGGGTTTAGGAAACCAAAGAGAGCGATCTTAGGAATGGAGTTAGCTGGACAAGTAGAAGAAATAGGCAAAGATGTAATATTGTTCAAGAAAGGGGACAATATTTTTGCCCCAACCCTATGGACTGGTTTTGGAGCATACGCTGAATACAAATGTATGGCTGAAGATGGGGTGATAACATTAATGCCAAACAATATGACTTACGAAGAAGCAGCAGTTATACCTGCTGGTGGAATTACCGTATTGGGTATTGTAAAAATGGCAAACCTTCAGAAAGGGCAAAAAGCTCTAATTTACGGCGCTTCTGGTAGTGTTGGGACATTTGCGGTCCAACTTATGAAGTCGCTTGGGGCAGTGGTTACAGGTGTGTGCAGCACCTCAAATTTGGAACTGGTAAAGTCACTTGGGGCTGATAATGTAATCGATTACACCAAGGAGGATTTTGCCCAAAGTAGCGAAATTTACGACGTGATACTTGATGCTGTAGGCTTGTATTCAGGTGATTATAGGGGATCGTTAAAAGAGAATGGAATCTATCTTAATGTACATATATCTTCTGATAAAATAAAGAAAAAAGACGCACTCCCTTTACTTAAAGAACTTAGAGGCCTTATTGAAGAAGGAAAGGTAATAGCAGTGATCGATAAAACCTACAAATTGGAGCAAATTGTTGAGGCTCATAGGTATGTCGACACAGGCAGAAAAAAAGGAAATATAGCAATTTCTATAAGTTAAGTTAAGCTTAGAAATTCGTTAAAAATGAGTAAATATTCTCTTTTTACAACTTTTTGAAAATATTAAAAATTGGACTCATCATTTCTTTAATACTGTGTCACTCATACTATAAAGTAGTCAATACTATAATATCAACAGTAAAAAAGAAGTGAGATGATTAATATGAGTTTAAAACCAAATCAAGGCACTTTCATGAAAGCAGTAGTATGTAGAAAATACGGGCCTCCGGAAGTACTACAGATTAAAGAGATAGAAAAACCTAACCCTAAGGATAACGAGATCCTGGTAAAAATATGTGCAACGACGGTAACAGCGGGAGATTCAAGAATACGCGGTGGTAAATTCCCTCTTATGGGTGGAATCGGCTGGCTTTTAGCTCGCTTAGTTTTTGGGATTAGAAAACCAAAAAAAGATATTCTAGGGATGGAATTTTCAGGTGTAGTAGAGTCAACAGGTAAAGATGTCGCGCTTTTTAAGAAAGGCGACCAAGTTTTTGGAACTACGACGGGGTTGGAATATGGCTCTTATGTTGAGTATATATCTATGCCTGAAAAACCTTTATCTCCAAATTCGATGTTTGGAAGCAACATGGTTGCAATAAAGCCAACCAACTTGACATATGAAGAAGCCGCGGCCGTTCCTATTGGGGCACATACGGCACTACATTTTCTTAGAAAAGCAAATGCGCTAAGCGGACAAAAAGTTCTTATCTATGGAGCCTCTGGATGTGTAGGGTCTTTTGCGGTACAACTTGCTAAGTATTTTGGGACAGAAGTTACTGGGGTATGTAGTACCTCGAATTTAGGATGGGTGAGAGACTTGGGAGCAGATGAAGTAATTGATTACACGAAAGAGGATTTTTCTAAAAACAGCCAAACCTATGATATTATTTTTGATACCGTAGGCAAAAGCTCGTTTTCTGCTTGCAAAAAATCACTCAAGAAAAAAGGATTCTATCTTGAAACGGTTCCAAGGCTGTCACATTTATTTCAAGGACTGTGGAGTTCGATTAAAGTAGTAGGAGGTGGAGGTGTTGAAAACGCGGAAGATCTTAATTTTCTTAGAGAGCTTGTTGAGGCCGGAGAGCTTAAATCGGTCATAGATAAAATTTTTCCCTTAGAAGAAATCGTTAAAGCCCATAAGTATGTAGACAAAGGACACAAGAAGGGAAATGTCGCAATAATGGTAGAAAATTAAAAAAAACCTAATTTCTTGATGAGAAAAATTAAATAACTATAATAAGTAGAAACAATGAAAAATGTATAGGAGAATTTCGGATGAGTATCTTATTTCAATTATCTGGTTTTTTCTTTCTGTTCATTATTGTTACAAATGTTTTAAGTGGTGTATTTGGATATACTACTTTGGGTGAAGTAGATGTAAACGCTAAACTACAACAGATTAATAACTTACCAAAAAAATTCAAAATTAGCTTCGCACTAATCCTAATAGAGCATGTTAGCATAATCTTTTTGGCAATAACATTGTTCATTGCGTTTAGTCCATATAACATAGTTCTCGGAATTGTATAGCTTATATCTCGGATAATAGAACCTCTGGTCCAAATCTACGACAAAAAAAATTACTGGGGACTCCTCAATATAGCAACTCGATACTCAAGTACTAGCGGTGATGAAAACGACGCTTTACTTAATTCCGCTCGCAACATATTTAAAACAAAAGATTTTATATTCGCGTTTTCCCAACTGTTTTTTTCCATAGGAACATTCGCTTACTCCCTTCTATTTGCTATCTACGGAGTCGTGCCTTTACTTATCGGATGGTTCGGAATTATCTCAAGCGTAATATATGGATTCGGTGACGGGATAAATCAATTAAAGCCTAACACTAAAAGCATTTGGAACTTAGGAGGATTACTAATTTTGATTTTCGAAATTGTCTTAGGAGGATGGTTGTTGTTTTTTTCGCCCTTCGCTGTATAGCCACTAAATTCGAAACACTTTTTTTTAATTGAAATAAAACTAAAAAAAAGAAAGATGGAATAAGTTAATATAGTTCGAAATGTGTTAGTAATATGTCACCAATGAAATCTCTAATAATATTGTACTCGTATCATCATAAAAACACCGAGAAGGTTGCTAATGTCATGGCAAAAGTTCTCGACGCTCCAATTAAAACTCCAACGCAAATAAATCCTGAAGAACTACAAGAGTATGACCTTGTTGGATTTGGTTCAGGGATTTACGGCGTAAAACACCATAAATTTCTGCTTGACCTTGCTGATAACCTCCCTCAAATAATAGACAAGAAAGCATTTATCTTTTCAACTAGTGCATTAATGGGAAAAGCGAAAGTCGCCAAGGATCACTCCTTACTTAGGGAAAAACTACATTCAAAAGGTTATAGGATAATTGACGAATTTGCATGCAAAGGATTTAATACAAATAGTTTCATGAAGTATTTTGGGGGAATGAACAAAGGTAGACCAAACGCAGAAGACCTTAAACATGGGGAAGAGTTTGCTCAGAGTATAAAGCAGATCCTACAAAATGAGTGAAAGTTTAACTGATTCCCAGGATTTGCAATACTAAAAAAACATCATTGATTCTTTTTCGAATTTATCTATAAAATTATCCATTTCTAAAACTCTTTCTTTTAAAATTTGTTTCGCTGTATCTAATTCTACATTCTCAGCTAGATTGACGCGATGTCTTTTAATTGATTGAAATGCCTTTTTAAGGTCATACGGTGCTCTTGAAAAATCTCGTGAGATCCCAATGAATCCAAGAAAGTCTAAAGCGTCTGCGTCTCTAAGCAATATAGATTCAAAAGATTTTCCCGCATTCTTCTTGTGATGATTCTCAATTGCTTCGAGGATAATCGTTTTCTCTTCCTCTAAAAAATGGTAATGATCTAAGAAGGTTTCAACCACCTGCCGTGACCTGATTGCGTGGTCTACGCCGTCTTTTGCATATTTTTTAAATGCTCCTAAATCGTGAGTAAAAGCGCAGAAAAGTATTATATTCTTGTTGTATGATTTCCCCTCAGCTATTAAATCAATGAGGGCAATTAAACGTTTACTGTGATTTAATCCATATAGACCTCCACATTCAAATATTAAATTTTCTAATTCTTTTAAGTGAGCTGCTTTCGTTTAATTCACCTGTTTTTTTCCAGCTTTTTCTAGTATTGATATAACTTTTTTTGTCATTATCTCTAATAATTTTCAATTGCAATTAAGTATTCATTTAGGGAGTTACACTTGTCACGCTTATCAAATAAACCAATAAAACTTAAAATCTTTATCTTATTTTTTACCAAAAATAGAAATTAAAAGAATTAAAAGTATAGATATAGGAGAGTAAAAAATATGACTGATGTAAAAGAAGTAGTTGCTTGGGTATTAGGAGCATGTATTGCAGTTGTTTGGATAGGTTTTGCCTTACTCGGACCGGGAAACATGTTGTTTCTTGTTATTGCTATTAGTATAACCATTATGTGTGGTACTGCATCTGGTGGATTTATGGCAATAAGCAGAAATAAAGCTGAGAATAAAGAAGTGATTGGCTGTGTGTTTGGAGCATCCATAGCAGTCGCTTGGATAGGTTTTGCCTTACTCGGACCGGGAAACATGATATTTCTCTTCGTTGCTCTTGCTTTAACCATTTTGTTTGGTACGATTTCTGGAGGATTAATAGCACTAAGCAGAAAACATTAAAGAAATTTAAATAATGAAGCTTTTTTTTCTAATTTTATTAAAAAATTAATACGCACATAACACAAATAAGTTTCTCAAACTGTTTGGGGGGACTAATAAGGGAAGTCGAACGCAGAAGATCTTAAACATGCAGAAGAATTTGCTCAAAACCTAAAATTAAACTTAGAATAGGAGTGAAAATCTTTGCTTCTTATTTAAAATACAAAAGAATTAGGAATATTGACCTTTCAATATACCAATTACACTCATATTGATAACAGATATAATGTTTATCCCAATTATTATAATCCACATTATAAGATCTATTGAAGCGCGTGAAAGTTCAATGGAGGCAATAGTGCCTATAATTGTAGGAATTAAAATCCCAGCTATTACCCAGCAAATATTAGTTACAATTTGCGCATAAATAAAATATCTTCTATATCTGGACATCTTTATCGATTGGTCCGTTTTTGTAAGGAGATATAGCGCAGCTTTTCCAATTTCTGAAAAGGTATATTTAGATTTCTTTTGAACAACAAATGGTTTCATGCTTTTAAGATGATAAGAGAGAGTTGGGCTATCAATATCTAAAAGTCTTTTAATTTGCGAAAAAGAAAGGTCGCCCACTCCTATAGCTTTTATGATGCTTCTACGCGTTTGATGCGTTAAAAGTTTAAAAATTTCGTCTTCCTGAGAAATTGGGATTTCTTCAGAGGGTTTACTATTTTTACTCATTTTAAACAAGAATACTAATTTTAATCAAATTATACTTCTAATTCGTATTTCTCTATATTTATTTTTTATAATTTTGTGATTGAAGTAAAAATTGTGAATTTGCAGTCCTTTGGACTCCATGATGAGTTTTAAAAAAATAAAAAATGGGATAGTAAAGAGATTTTGACTACTTTTTTTTGGTCGAATGTTCTTGACTAAACCGTTCTTCACTATCTTTGTTAAATTCACGGGAATTTTTAATAAAATTAACAAGTTTTATAAAAAATGGTAAAATAAATGATAAATTCAACAAAATTAAGCGTAATTGAAAGCGAAAAAATGGCAAAGTCCTACAATCCATACGCAATTGAAGTTAAGGATTTGAGGAAGATCTATTCGGGTAAGAAAGTCATTGAAGAAGTTAAAGCTGTTGACGGAGTATCCTTTTCTATAAGACGCGGTGAGGTTTTCGGATTATTAGGACCAAATGGCGCAGGAAAAACCACCACAATAAACATTTTGTGCGGTTTGATAGAGCCTACTGAAGGAGATGCCTTAGTAGGAGGCTTTGACGTTAGGAACAACCTTAAAAAGATCAAAAAATTAATTGGGGTCTGTCCTCAACAAGCTGCAGTATATCCATATCTCAATGCCAATGAAAATATTGAGTTTTTTGGGAAATTACACCTGATGAATAATAAAGATATTAACCAAAGATCAAAGAGATTCTTAGATGCACTAGGTTTGTTAGAAGCAAGCAATAGAAAAGCAAAAAATTACAGTGGGGGGATGATAAGGCAGTTAAATCTTATAATCGCATTGATTCACGATCCTCCCATTTTATTCTTAGATGAACCAACGGTAGGTATGGACCCTAGAGTCAGGAGAAAAACTTGGAATTTTATTAACTCTTTAAAGAATACGAATAAAACAGTGGTATTGACAACCCACTACATAGAAGAAGCGGAAGCTCTTTGCGATAGAGTAGCAATAATTGATTACGGCAAACTAGTTGCACTCGGATCTCCAAAAGAATTGATAGAAAAATACAATTCCGAAGATTTGGAGAATGTATTTATGAAAATTACTGGAAGAAGAATTATGGAGGGTGTCTAATAATGAAAAGTAAAAGAATTTTTGCCATTATAAAAGTCGAATATAAAAACCTTATTCGGTCACCAGCACCTCTATCGATAATACTGCTACTCCCCGTTGTATTAATAGCGATATTCGGTCTTATCTTTAATTCCATAATGATAGATGAAATAGGAAAGAGTGTATTCGAATATCTTATTCCATCGTTATATGCATTCAGTGGGCTTTTCATGGCAATACCCGTTTCCTTATCATTTGCAGAAGAGCGAGAGCAGGGTTTATTAAAAAGAATAAGCACTACACCAATGACTGGAACGGAATTCATAGGAAGTCACTTACTATCAAACATGAGTATGTCGATCATACAAGTGGCGTTAATCGCTGCCCTCAGTTTTGTAATGGGATTTCGTGGAGCGCCTGAAGCAGTATTAATTGCGTTAGTGTTCATGGTTGTGTTCTCTGTGACCACCATTGGTTTTGGATTAATAACGGCGACTATCTCAAAAAACGCCAAAGCCGCAGGTGGAATGATTCAAATATTCGTCCTCCCACAACAATTACTTGCCGCAGGTTTTTACCCTCTACCCGACGAAGCTAAAGTAGTTAGTATGTTCATGCCATTATATTATGTCACTGATGCGTTGACTCTTTTATTTAACGGTGTTGCTTTGAGTGATGTGAGGATTTGGGGAGATTTGCTGGTAATTATCCTTTTCAGTGTTGGAATCATTACAGTAGGAATTCTATTGTTCAAGAAGTACGGAACTAGTTAATTAACAATTTCTTTTTCTTTTTCTATTCTTCTTATTCTATTAAGCAAAAGGAGTAATCTAGAATTATTCTATATAATTTTTAGGAAAACGATGATTATAAGTAAATCTTAACCTTAAACAATTAAAATAAATAGTTCAGTAAAAATCTCTATTTTATTTGCATATTTCATGAAGATAGGTTTTAAAAAGTTCTTTATCTTTAATTAATCCGTTTGTTAATGCAATACTTTTTGACTGATTTTTTAACCACAGATATGTTTTTCTAAGCCATTCAATATTAATATGGCCCTCAAAAACCAAACATTGTTCAAAATCTATGATATTACTCATTTTGGGTAAAAAGAGTACTCCTATATCGTCTACAATAGCTAAATAAAAATTGCATTTGTCAATCAAATAAAGTTTAATATTTTCTAATTTTGAGAAGGATAGGAAGTAATTGAAATTTTTATAATCAAGAAAATTAATAAAATTCTCATAATTCGTAATTATTTCCATCTTCTCGATTTTAAACTCCATTTCGCTGAAACGCATCATTTTTTCTTCTAATTCAAGGTTAAAAACTCCCGCAAGATGAATACTTGAGAGATTTGATTTAAATTTATCCTTCATTAAAGAAAGAAGGGATATCACATCAGGGATGACATTCAAATCCAAGAAAGAAAAATCAGTTAATAATTGGGCATTATTTATAGGTAGAATATGAGTTTTTAGAAATGGAATTAGATGTTTTAATTTTGCGAGATTATGAAAAGCATTCCATACCAATTTAGAATATGCGTTACTTTGATATTGATTATTTACATGAGTTATTAATCCTAAGTCTGCTAATTGTTTAATGTGATACTCCAAAGTGGAGGGTATAATTTTCAATTGTTTTGCGATCTCATTAAAGTGAAAAGAACCATTGTTATTCATAAGAAAACTAAGTACTTTTACGCGCTTCTTAGATTTAAATAAGCCAAACAAGTTGTTATCTATTTTAACCTCATTCATAATTAGAAGTAATATTGATCTAACCAAAATCTTCGTTGTTCACGATTCTTTCTTTAAGTAATCAATTTAGGTAAAAACATGACATTTTCATATTTATACGAATTTTTTCGTATAATTCTAAAAAAATTCCAGAATTCGGTTTCTCTGTTAGACAATTTTAAATATATTGAAATTTTTATAGAAGATAATTAGAAAAAAATGTGAAAGGTAAACTATTGAATGAATTCTGTAAACTTAATTATTGCTATAATAAATTTCAGTTCCTTTATAATCGCATGTTTAATTATGGGTTATTTGTATATCCTTAGTATCCAACCTGTAAAAAGATCAGAAAAATATGGGGAAAAAGCTTGGAGTGATTCAAAGAAATTTCGAAGTATAGGGGGGATTTTAGAATTAGTGTCAATGATTAACCTAATTCTTTGGATATGGTTTCCATTAACTTTAGTAGATACCTGGATAATAAGTCCAAATATATGGGTTGGCATTATAATCGGAATTTGTATTGCTGTTCCCTGTAGCGTTATAATGTTCTTAGGCATAAAAGCAGCCGGTTCTGAAACTCTTAGTCCATCCAAAGAAACTGAAATGTATGGTGGTATTTATAAATATATTCGACATCCTCAATCAGTAGGAGAATTTCCTCTCTTTCCCGCCCTCAGTTTTGCCTTTAATTCGTGGTTTTTGGTGCTAATTTCCTCAGTGTTTATTATAATTTACATCCCGATTATGATTCATTATGAGGAAAAAGATCTTATTAGACGATTTGGCGATAAATATCGTGAATATCAAAAAAATACTGGAGCTTTGTTTCCAAAACTCAGAAAATGAAATTATCATTTGATTTATTACGAAAATTATGAATAATAATAAAAACTCAATTTCAAACCGTTTTATTAGCAACAGCATTAGGGAAAACAAATACTTGTTTCTTGCGGGAATTTGTTTTACGATCTATTCTTTCATTGAAATTACTGATTGCGTATATTTACCCTTAATAATTGTAAATATAGCACCAAATCTTTATCTTAATTTAGCAATAATCATCCCAGAGATCCGGCAAATTCTTACAAATCAACCTATTTATTTCTTGCCGTTTTTCATAAGTTTTACACTTATGCGAATTATATCTACAATTGGCATCTTTAAAAATTTAATTTGGGGTTTTTATATTGGCATCATCAGTTTAATTCTTACAATGCTATTGACAATGCTATTTATGCCATTTGGGTTTTTCGAGCTTTTTTTTTGTACAATTATCTTAGTTCTACTTATTATAGGGTTCTATGGCAAAAAAACCATTATCTAATCATCTTATACTCTAATATCAATTAAAAGTGTTTTTCTCACCATTTTTTTCAAGAACCAAGGGTGATCCCGCACTATATAAATATAATAGTAAGTATTTTATTCAATCTTTTTTGATCTATTTATTTATAGAAAGATTATTATTGCTATGAAGAAATTATCTAAAGAGGAAATAGGAAAACTCGGATTATACGAATTTCAAGCGTATATAGGAGCTATGACAAGCCCAACCTTCGGTGGATGGAAAGGAACTAATAGGTTAATTGAGTTATTAAAAATAAACGAGATGAAGAAACCGAAAATTTTAGAGGTGGGTTGTTCGACGGGTTATATCACTAGATATATCGCAAAAAGGTTCGACTGCGAGATTATAGGAATTGATATTGGCGAACTAGTATTAGAAATTGCCCGTCAAGAAACCCAGAAAATACCGCTTACAAATATAATTTTTCAAACTGGGAATGTAGAAAATCTACCGTTTCCCGATAATTCATTCGATGTGGTTTTTGGTGAGGCAATCACTGCCCTTGTTCCAAATCCAATCAAGGTTCTTGAGGAATATAAGCGAGTATTAAAACCTAACGGTAAAATAGCCACACTTGATTTATTTATGAAGGAATCTCTTAGTGAAGAATTAATTAAGGAGATCAGTAAAATTATGTCCGTTATCATTGGAGCACAGATTAGAATCAAAACCTTTCGAGAATGGGAACAGATTCTTACTCACTCAGGATTTAACGACATTAAAATTGATGCTTATTACGATGATATATTTAAACGAACTTATTCATCCGGTGACTTTGTAAAAATTATGTTTAAAATGCTTTACCATATGATAGTGAATAAGGAAATGAGAAAAAAACTATCTCCTACACTGAAATTTGCGAGGAAGTTCCAAAAAAAACTAAAGGAAGGTCATTTTGGGTATATATTATTTACAGGGAAAAATTAGATATAGAAATTGAAGACGTTCCTACGGGATTTAATTCGAAACTTATAATTTATGAATTTTAACTGTACATTCTTTTACATTTTTAACATTCATTAAGATATTTTAACAAAAGATAAAGAAAATCAATATAATTGGAGTTATGCGTTGATCTATTAGTATTAAATTAAAATTAAGTTATAAAAAATGGTGATAAATGTTGATACAATCAAGCGAATCAGAACATCAATCTGAAAATATAGCGGAAAAGAATAAAGAGATTGTTCGAAGATTTATGGACGCCTATAATAAACGGGAATTAAATATATTCGATGAGTTAGTCGCAGAAGATTACATTGATCATGTGTTTGAACAAAAAGGTCGGGAATACTTAAGACAGTTATTTACGATGGCCTTCGAGGCCTTCCCCGATTGGTATGAGGCTATTGAAGACATTATCGCTGAAGGTGATAAAGTATGGGTCCTAGTTAAAGATACAGGAACACATACGGGTGAGTGGAACCTATTTGGAGCTAAGCTACCTCCGACAGGCAAAAAAACATCAATTATGATGGTTTTCATCTGGCGTATAGAAAACGGTAAACTTGTAGAGGGATGGGAGGTTGACGATAATTTGGAGTTCCTCAGACAATTAGACATTGTCGATTACACTGAGAAAGGAAAGCCAATCGAAGAAGTTTTTAGATAGTAAGATCTCTGTTTTTTTCCTTCTTTTTTTAAATAATTGATTTAGATTAATTATTTTATTTACCGAATTGGTTTCTTATGTTATATACTTCATGTTTAATTATTCAGAAATACCATCAGCCCTAGAATAAAGTAGAAAAGTTGAAAGGGAGTTACCATAATTCGCTCAATAATTCCTCTATATTGACCTGCAGCAAATTTGGCTGATATCACGAATCCAATTAACGACAAAATCGCTGAAACAAGAGAAAAGATCGCAAATCCACTCCAGGTAGGTATATAGATTAATCTTATCCATAGTGCAATCATCCCAGCGATGGCAAATATTCCCATAAGAACTACCAGTGCTATATGTCCCTTTCCCTTATATGTTGTAAATTCGCCACCTTCATCTAGAGGAAAAAATAGAGCTACAAGTATTCCCAGAATTGAACTAATTATTAATAAGATAGGACCTATAATGGAACCGCCTCCATCGTTTATCCCTTCTTGTAAGCCTAAGAAGAAAATAAATAATAGAACGCTTTCCGTGATTACAAACGACTGGGCTAAACGCCGATTAGATGCCCCAACAGCAAACAAAGAGCTAATGTCATCTCGAATGTGACTATAATCTGAATCTAAACTCCCACAAATAATCCACATTAGAGTATAAATAATTGGACTCAACATTCCGCAAATAGCTAAAATCTGAAATATGCTCATACTTGTCTGGATTTATGCTTTAAATTTAAACTTTATTCAAGATCTTTCAATATACTTAGAATTTATTCATTTTGAGGGATTTGGGATGCAATTGGATAAAAAAAGAATAAATTTCTCAAGACATCTTTTTATAATTTCTATTTTTTTTTAAATGTAGGAAGAACTCAAAAAGTTTAGAATTAAAACTAATTGAGTTAACTAAGTTTAAAATGATAGTAAGAGAAGATGGGAGAAAGAAAAGGAGGTTTTAAGGAAATGTCTAAAAAGGCTGAAGAATTTGAATCAAATAATCTAATGGAGCAAATTATTAGAAGTTCGAAGGGTAAAACTATAGATTTAATAATTGATCAAGAACTTCCAGGTGTTACCCCAGAGATGATTGATTAGTGGTGGGATAATATTGATTCAAGCGATCGTTATAAATTATGGCACCCAGAAGATCATAAATCCTTTGAGTGGGAGGTTTCCCCTAAAAAAGGTCATATTGGGGCTATCCAACGTATTGTTGAAAATATTGGACGCCCTACTACATTGCGAATTCGTTAGGAAGATCCTAACTTATCACCCATACCAATTGAATATAGCCATGCTCTTGTAGGGAGTACGCTTGATAGCGAAGATAAACCTATGACTTGGCTTTTGCATGAATACGATCCAATCGAAAAGGGAACAAAATTACGAACAACTTTCCGATTACCTGCTAAAACTCCAAAACCGTTTATAGAAGCCCTACATAAGCATAATATAGAAGAGATAGGGGAATTTACTAATTTTTTGCCAGCATTATATGAAGAGAATAAGGGAAAAAAGTGATGTTAACTAGTGAATTAGCACCATACTTAGCTTGCTTATAACATATCGATCTGGAGGTTTCAATAAAGTGAAGATCATTTTTGAATATAAGTTAATATTATTATTTCTACTAAAATTCAATATCTTAGTATAATTTAAAAGAAGAAAATATGGAAGAAGTGAAAATTTACAGAAATACAGTTAAATTAAATGATATAAATATATTTTATCGAGATACCATGACAGAGGGTACAACCATTCTCTGTCTTCATGGAAGGATGGGTCGTGGCGAAACCTGGGTGGATTTTATGAAATATTATGGTAAAAAATATAGAATTATCGCCCCAGATCAAAGAGGACATGGTCTAAGTAGCAAACCAGTTTCAAAATATACTGCAGAAGAGATGGCTGCTGATATGGTTGCTTTCATAAAAAAACTTGGCATTAATTCTGTAATTGTTGTAGGACACTCAATGGGTGGAAGAATTGCTGGTTTTATGGCTGTTTTATATCCAGAATTTATTAAAGCTTTAGTTATCCTTGATAAATCAGCTAACGGGAAAGAAAAGCCAAATCCATTACCTTTAGATGAAATCCCACAAATTGATCCATTTACAAGAAATTTGCCTTTACCTTTTACAAGTTTTAATAATGCCAAAAGTTATATTCGGAAAGTTGTTGATTCAGAGCTTGGATATAACTATTTTATGGAAAGCTTAATTGAAACAACAAAAGGTTATGAATTGATGTATAGTACACAAGCAATTTCTGCAAATATTGAATATGAATACAGTTGGTTCCATTTGTTACCTCAAATTAAATGCCCAGTAGCAATGATTCGAGCTACAGGTCATAATGTCGCAGTTCCAAAAAAGGATTTTGATAAAATGAAATCATTAATTGCAGATTGTGTGTGCTTTGAAATGTCCAATCCTAACCATAATGTTCATCTTAGTGATACCAAAGAGTTTTATGGTTATTTGGACAGTTTTTTAAAAAAGATATAAACTATATTTTTTCTCTTCTTGATACTATCGATTGTAGTATAAACAATTTGGTTAAGCATTCTATAAATAGCTAAATTTGAGATAGACACTCATAAATAAATAAAATAATAAGAAAAATAAAAAAAAGTTTATTCAAGCTTTTCCTTCATTTCCATGTAGAAGACTACCGATTCTGGGTTTCTAGGGCACCACGGTTCGCAACAGACTTTCCATGAATGATTTAGTAACCACAATTTCAACCTTTTTATTGCTAAAAGTATAAGGAATACCGTCTGGAGGAGCTTGAAATATAAGTGTAGGAATGTGTCTTGGAGAAGTCTTTTCCTGAAGCGGTTATCGAACAACATTTTTTGGTTGGGATAGAGTTACATTTATAGGAGATTGGAAGCATAACTTCATCATTGGATCAATATTACTAGGTTTAAAAATAATAGAAGAGGATGTATAATTATGAACATTAGCAAATATAAAAAGGATAAAGTACATTCTTTACGTGGTCATTTATTATACTCATTAGGCGCTGTCCCATCTGCACTCCCTTACAATATGATTGCGGCGAGCATTTTATTATTTTATGAAACTGTTATAATGTTGGAACCACTTCTTTTTGGAATTATATGGATTATATACGGAATATGGAATGCAGTTAATGACCCAATATTAGGATATTTTATGGATAAAATTCAATTAAAGAAAGGTCGCAGAATTCCTTATATTATTTATGGTACAATACCTATGACGGTAGGTTTTATATTTTTATGGTGGGTTCCTTATCCTCGTTCGGCAGAAGCTTTAATCTTTACTCATTGCCTTATTATGTTATTTCTTTTTGATTTAGGGTTTTCATTATGTATGATAAACTGGTCTGCTCTATACACTGAAATGTATGAAACAGAAAAAGAAAGAGCAACTGTAGTTGCAATTAAGGATTTAATAGCATTTATATCATCTTTTATTGGAATACTTATACCCCCCATGCTAGCAGCAGCAATAAGTTGGGAGTTTACTGGACTTGTTTTAGGAATATTTGTACCTATAACAATGCTATTATCGATTCTTGGAAGTAAAGAAAGGAAAGAATATCAAATAGACAAACCTTTACCTTTTTTCTCTGCTATTAAAAAAACCTTTTCAAATAAACCATTTGTAATTATTACTATAACATACACTTTAATTGATTTCGCTTTTGGTTTGACTATTATGGTTTTACCCTTATATGCTAAATTTGTACTCCTAGTTCCTGAAGGCATGGAAGGAGTAGCTGCGGCAGGGGTTGCAATTGGAATTATTCTAGCTGTACCCCTATGGAGATGGATTTATGCAACAAAAGGACCTAAGTTTGGGCTACTCTTAAGCATCGTTTTCTATACTCTTACAATATGGCCATTATTTCTAGTTGGAGATTTTATAATTTTAATAATAATAACTATAATACCTGGGATTGGTATTTGTGGAATGTTAATGACTGAACCTGCTATTAGTACAGCAATAGATTATGATGAGATTAAAATTAATAAACGCAGAGAGGCTACATATAATGGAATATTAACATTGATTGCTAGATTATCTATTGTTCTCTCAGGAATTACTTTAATAATTGTACAAGAAATTAGTGGTTTTGATCAAACTAAGGATCCATTATCGCAACCTACATCTGCTATAGAGGGCTTAAGGGCTTTGGTTTCGCTTGTTCCGGTTTTGGGTGGATTAGTTGCGGGTTTAGTATTTGCATTATTCCCTATTAATCTCAAAACCTTTAATGAAATGCAGAAAAAATTAATTATTCTTCACGAAGAAAGAAAAGAGAGACTAAAGCGAGCAAATTAAAGATTATTCAATCGAATTCGAACATTAACCTATTCTATATATTAAATAAATGGAATCCGTAGGAAATTTTTTATGATAATAAATGTCCATGCTCATCTTGACCGCAAAGAATTATATTCAGAAAAATATTGGAAATCTATTGCGTATGGTTTAGCAAATAGATTAGGACTATCTCAAGAGCAAGCAATGAAAACAATAATAAATCCATTTTTCACCTCTAAAAATTACCATGCTGAAGCATTTGTAAAAGTTTTAGATGAAATAGGGGTAGATAAGGCTATAATTACAGCAATGGACTTTGGTTTGTCGAAAGATGGTGAACCTCAATGGTCCATAGAGGAAATTAATCATTGGATTGCAACTCAAGCAGAAGATTTTCCTGATAAACTCATCTCTCTTTGTGCTATAGATCCCAGAAGAGGAACGAAAGCTATTGAATTACTTGAAAAAGCTGTTTTAGAATGGGGAATGAAGGGGGTTAAATTACATCCTGCAGCAGGTTTTTATCCCGATAATCCTCAGTTCTTCCCCTTTTATAAAAAGTGTGTAGAACTTGATATTCCTATTTATTCTCATGTAGCTGTTTTAACCCCTGGTCTACTAGAATCTAAATTTTCAGATCCTATTTATCTCGCTAGTGTTTCTTCTAATTTTCCCGAATTGAAAATCATCCTTATTCATTTTGGAGGATTATCATGGATTCAAAAGTGCTTAGAAATTATGTGTTCAAGACCAAATATTTATGCGGAATTATCGTCTCATCAAATTAACGTTCTAACAAACCCCCAACATTGGTTAACAAATCTAAGAGGGATTCTTGATACTATTCCCATGCTTGGCTCATCTATTAGTGATAGAATAATGTTCGGCTCTGATTGGCCTTATCTAGAATACGCAATGAAAGAAGAAGATTGGCTCGATTGGATTAAAAATATCCCTGAAGAAGCCAAAAAATATGGACTGAAGTTTAAAAAAATAGAAATTGATAAAATTCTTGGAGATAATGCAAAAAAAAATCTAAAATTTTAAATAAATAATAGAAAAAATTAAATAGTATTTCTATTTTAGTTTATCCTTCATTTCCATGTAGAAATCTAGCGATTCTGGGTTTCTGAGGGCTCCACGATTCGCAACAGACATTCCATGGATAATTTTAGTGACCGCGATTTCAACCTTCTTGTTACTAAAGGTATAGGGAATACCATCTGGAGGTGCTTGGAATATAAGTTTAGGAACATGTCTGGGAGAGGTTTTTTCTCGTAAGGTCCGTTTTATCTTAGTCTTCAATTCGTCATTTAATTCGTATCCCTCATTTAGAAGTACGAACATTATGATCCTGATATCTCCAGAGTGTTTATGTCCTATCACTAACGAATCAGCTATTTCTGGTAATTGTTCTACGACATTGTATATTTCAGCCGTACCTATCCTAACACCTGAGGGTTTTAACACTGCGTCTGAACGACCCCAGAAGGTAATTCCTCCCGTATCGCTATGAATGACTATATAATCTCCATGTCTCCAGACATTTTTGCCTGTAGCTTTAAAGAAGTCAAAGTAAGCTGCGTTATACTTAGTCATATTCTCGTCGTCTCCCCAGAAATGAGTTGGCATCGAGGGAGCAGGGGCTTCGCACACTAATTCTGCTTGAACATCTTCAACCGGATTAGCATTCTCGTCGTAAGATTCAACCTTCATTCCTAATGCTCGTCCTTGAAGTTCACCTGAATAAACTGGAAGAATTGGAATTGCTCCGGCAAAACAACCGTTTATATCTGTTCCTCCGCTAATTGAATTGAAAAACAAGTCTTGCTTAATCTCACGGTACACATATTCAAATCCTTCTGGAGAGAGCGTAGATGCAGTTTGAGATATTTCTCTTAATGCACTTAAGTCAAATTTTTCAGCAGGTTTAACGCCAAGACCCATTAAATAATGGATGTACGCAGCACTCGTTCCAAAAATAGAAATTTTATGTTTCTCAATCAGTTCAAAGAACCTTAAAGGATCTGGGTAAAGAGGATTTCCATCGTACAAGAATATTGTCGCCCCCACCGCTAAGGAACTGATCAGCCAGTTCCACATTTTGGCTGGTATAAGGAAAACTTATACCATCATCCACGAGGGCGCTGTTATGTAGGTGATTACATCGGCTCTTTTAAGATCTGTCGACAATACTAATTCTTTTAAGTGATTTATTAACACTCCACCGCCACTTTGAACCATACACTTTGGTTTTCCCGTAGTTCCTGACGAAAACATTATGTAAATCGGGTGAGAAAAAGAAACTTGCTCAAACTTCGGTTTTGAAAGGTCTTGCTTAGATATAAAATCGTTCCATTGAACTGCTTTTGGAATACTACTAATATCTGGGACTCCTTCTGATATATATCTAACTATGATTACTTTTTCTATTGATGGGATCGCTTCCACAACTTTTTTTATGTTTGAAACGATCTCAAATTCTGCTCCCCTATAGAAATATCCATCAACCGTGAAAAGTACTTTTGGTTCGATTTGCCCGAATCTGTCGATGACCGCATTAGCTTGTAATTCCGCTCCGCAAGAAGCCCAGATCGCTCCAATGCTAGTTACTGCTAACATTGCAACGGGGGTTTCTATCATATTTGGAATGTACGAAACCACTCGATCTCCTTTTTTAACTCCCATATCTATTAGAGATTTTGCCAAACGAGCAACAGTGCTATTTAACTCCTTGTACGTCATTCGTTTTTCTACTTTAGCTTCTCCCTGAAAGATAAACGCAAGTTGGTCGTCATCAAATTTTAATAAATTCTCTGCGAAGTTCAAACGACTTCCAACAAACCAGTTAGTTCCTGGGAATACATTGAGATCTTCAACAACTTTTTCATATTTTCTTGAAGAAACAATTCCTCCGAAGTCCCACATCGCAGCCCAGAAATCTTCTATGTGTTCTACGGAGAATTTATACAAATCTTTCCCATTTTTAATGTTTTGGTTGTAGTTTTGATTGACAAGTTCTATAAATCTCGTTACCTCTGCGCTTTTAATCCACTCCTCGCTTGGGGTCCATAACTTTTTTCTTTCTGAAATAATTATCGCCTTTCTTGAGTAATTGTTTGATTGTAATTATTTACCAATTTTGAATATTACTATCTAACATCGAATTTTATTAATTGTTTTCTAACAATTAATACTGAACCCAGTTAAGTGAAGTAATTTCCTATCAACGCTTCTAATAAACTTTTTTGCCTTTCTATTCTGATTGAGAATTCATATAACGTTAATTATACCAATAACCACCGTAATTAAATAGCACAGTCATATAAACAATATTGGACAACTAATTACAGTTGATAATATTGCATTCGATAAAACCATTATAAGGACAATAGAAAAAAGTTGTTCTATTTTTCTTGCTAATTAAAAAAAAAAAAGTTGGAAATTAACAAATAAATTATATAGATATTGAGAGAATACTCAATATTTCATAAAGCATTATAATTTAAGCTGAAATCACTACTTTCTTTATGGCTGTAATTTTTTTAAAAATATAAAAAGGGAGTTGATATATATAGCTTTTACTGATTTCATATTCCATATTGTCTTTGGAACTATGTCTTTTATTTTTTGTTTAATTTCTGTAATTTTAGGGGCGCTGTATTCAGGAAGGATAGGAAAATCAAAAGGCCACCCTGAGCTGTATAAAATGCATAAATGGTCTGGCATAATTACAGGCATAATGGTAACTATTACTTATATTTATATGATACTTCCCCCGATTTTTTCGCAAGATATGATAATTTTAAATTTACATGGTTGGTTTGCAACAATTAGTCTTATAATAGTTCTAATTCAAGTGATATTAAGTTTAACTTACAAAAAACGTAGTAAAATTAAGTTATTACACTTATATATTGGATATATATTATTAGGATTGCTCGGATTCCAAATAATCTTTGGCATGGTTCTAGTTGCCACATGAAGTCAGAGTAGGAAAAAACAATTTTTTGGTCATTCTTATCATAATTAAGTGAAGCTGTAAATGTGCTTGTTAGTGGTTTAATTCTTAATCCATTTATTAATGATTTTATATTAGGAGTAATTTTAATGGCAATTAGTTTATCATTGTTACAATAATTTAAAAAGAAATTTTTATTAAAAAGAAATAAATAGTTAAAGATTCTTGTCTTTGGGAGGTAAATAGGTATATGCGAAAAAAATTAGATATAGTAGGGCAACACTGACTTATGTATTATCGACGCTTTTAATAAACCGTTTCGCCTTTCTATTCTGATTCAAAATCCAAATAACGCTAATTACGCCAATAATCGCCGCGATTAAATAAAACGGCCAAATAAACAATATTGGAAATCCAATTACAGTCAGTAAAATTGCATTCGATAAGACCATTATTAAAACTATGGATAAGAGAAGAATTCTCAAAAATAGCCCACCAAATAACTGAGAATAAAGGAATGATTTTTCTTGACCCATTTGCGATACGAACGCCTTTTTTATCAAAGGTTCCTCCTCTTTAATACTGTTACGGAAATCTTTAAGTAAAGTTAACATCCTCTCTCCTAAAGTAGTGTTATTGTACATGTTGTTTTCGTCTTTGTCTATGAAGCCCGATAACAATTTAATGTGGTAATTCAATTTTCCAGTTGAAATATCAAAGTGTTCAAGAAGCTGAGTGTAACTCATGGAATTCTCGTTTAGTATACGTAATATTTCCCTTCTTATCTTATGATTTAAAGCGTTTATTATTATATCTTCGGAAGCTAATGACATTTTCGTTCAGATTCTAATTATTGGATTACATTTTCTTTTAAAGTTTATATATCTTTCAAATTGAGAGTATTTAACTAACTTATAAGCTATAGATAAACTCAAAAAAAAAATATTGCTTAAGGTTATTATTCATTCTTTTTTAACTGAATCATATTTTCTTGAGTTTCCTTGTTAAATAGATGGATTTTTTGATCGTTAAATGTTAAATACACTTCTATTCCTGTCTTGAGTGCGTGAGAAGGTTTAGTAATCGCAATTAGCGTATTATTATTTATTTTCATATGTACGTATACTTCTCTGCCCATTAATTCTACGATGTCGATTTTTGCTTTTATCGAATTTTCACTAGAATTTTCGGAAATATCGATATCTTCTGGTCGAATTCCAAGAACCACTTCATCTAAATCAGGATTAATGACTTTAGTAAATCTGGTTGGTAATTTAAAGTTAATCTCGTTAAATTTTACGAAAGTTTGTCCATTAGATTGTTTAATAATCCCATCCAACATATTCATTGGAGGACTTCCGATAAAACCCGCAACAAAGATATTTTTTGGTGAATTATATATATTATCTGGTGTGTCAACTTGCTCTAAGATACCATTGTTAAGGATTGCGATTTTATCCCCTATTGACATAGCTTCCAACTGATCGTGAGTTACATAGATAATGGTGGTTTCTAGTCTCTTATGAAGTCTTTTTAATTCTGCTCTCGCGTAAACCCTTAATTTTGCATCTAAATTCGATAAGGGTTCGTCCATTAAAAACGCTGTAGGTTCCCTAACTATCGCTCTTGCTAAAGCAACTCTTTGTCTCTGTCCACCACTGAGCTGTTTTGGCTTTCTATCTAGTAACTGATCAATCTCTAACCGTTTAGCAGCTTTGCTTACCCTTGCTTCAATTTCTTCTTTTTTTTGTTTTCTGATTTCAAGTGGGAAGGCTATATTTTTAAAAACCGTCATGTGTGGGTAAATAGCGTAATCCTGAAACACCATCGCAAGATTTCTATCTTGAGGTCTTTCAAACTTTTTATCATCTGCTGAAAAAATCACTTCCCTTCCAAAAATAATCTCTCCACTATCTGGTTTAATCAATCCCGCTATACTAAAAAGCGTGGTTGTTTTTCCACAGCCAGATGGACCGAGTAATATAAATAGCTCTCCATCTTTAATTGTTAAATTAATGTCATTTATTGCTATTGTTTTTCCATAGGTTTTTGTTACATTCTTTATTTTTATATCTACCACGGTGATTCCCTCATCCTTTTATTGCTCCTGTCATTAAACCTCTTATTAGGTACTTGCCTAGAACTAAATATATTATTAAAGCTGGAAGCGAAAACCAAAGTGTACCAGCCATTTGAAGGTTCCACAACGCTACAAAACCTCCCTTAAGATTTGCTAGCGCAACTGAAGCAGGTTGGTTTTCAACTCCACTTGCTATAACAAGCCCAAATAGAAAGTCGTTCCAAATATTTGTAAACTGAAACACTGCAGCCACCACGAAAGGTAACGGCGATAATGGTAAAATAATTCTTCTATATATCGTAAAAGTACCAGCACCATCGGTTTTTGCAGCGTTTATTAAACTATCGTGAATTCCATCGTAATAACTTCTAAAGAGAAGTGTACAGATAGGTATACCATAAACCGTATGCGTTAAAATTAACCCTCCTAATGAGTTATATAATCCTAAACTCCTCATAATCAGTACGAGTGGAACTAAGATAGCTTGATAAGGAATAAAAATACCAACCATTGTCGCAAGAAATAATGTGTTAGCTCCTCTAAATCCAATCTTGGTTAAGTAGAAACCACAAACCGATCCTAACACGCAGGATAATACAGTGGCGACGCTCGTGAAAATTAAACTATTTATAAGCGGTCTTTGCATAATTAGTAACGCTGAAAAAAGGGGTTCAAGGGTTGGGTGTAAAGGTGGCTGTACAGGAGTGGTATAAATCAAGTCGTCTGTCGTTTTAAACGCAGTCATTATCCCTGCCCACAAGGGCAAAAGAGTTAAAATAGCTAGAAATATTAGCAGAGCGTATAACAAGACTCGGTTAATTTTACGGAATTTCATCACTTTTTCACCTTATAAGTTTTATATAAATAAGGTACAACTAATATCATAACAAATAGAAACAAAATTGTTGCAATTGCAGAACCATACGCAAAATGGGATGCGGCAAAAGTTTCCTTATACATAGTAAGTGGGAGAATTTCAGTAGCATATCCTGGTCCCCCATCAGTTAAGATATAAATAAGGTCGAACACCTTTAATCCAACGACCATTAGTATTACAAACGCAGTGAAGGTGGAAGATTTTATTTGAGGTATTATTATTTTCCTATAAAGTTGGAATCCCGATGCGCCGTCTACTTTCGCCGCTAAGACATGTGATTTGGGGATAGATCTAATCCCTGCGAGAAAAATAAGCATTGTATACCCGGAAAACTGCCAAGTCATCGAAATCACCACGCATATTAGCGCAAGACTGGGATCTGAGGTCCAGCCTGTTTTTAAAAAGCTAAGACCAAACATATCCAGTAAACTGTTAATAACGCCTAAACTTGGATTATACATCCATCTCCATAAAAATCCGGTTACTACAAAAGAAAGGGTAAACGGCAACAGGTATATCATACGGAAAACTCCCTCCCTTCGTACTTGTTGATCCAGAAGTATAGCTAAAAATAAGCCAATAACAATAGTGGAGGGGATGAAATATAATAGCAGTAAAAAGTTGTTTGTTAAAGATATCAAAAAGGTACTATCTGTAAACATCTTAAAATATTGGTCAAACCCAACAATATTATAACTTTCGGTTAAACCTCTCCAATCTGATAATGAAACTACTACATTCCATAAGATACTAAAGTAAATGAAATAAGCTATAAGAATTAACGAAAACATGAATATGACTTGAATTCCTATTCTTTCAAGCGAAATATAACGCAGAAGGCTTTTCTTTCTTATTACTAGGTCGGTCTCTTTTTCCACCATAGCACCATGTTTTTTTAAGTTATGTTAATATAATATTAAAAATAAAAAAAAGAGAAAGGTTACAAATCATTTTCCTTTCCATATTTATAATTATTTTTGTGTATTTAAACTAAATCCCAAGTTTTCGTATACTCATCTGCTATTGAACTTGTATAGCTTGTTAATGCAGCAGCTGCACTAGCTTCGTCCAAATCCGTGATGTAAGCAGACATAACGTCTGATAATTTCACTTTAAAGGATTCAGGCGCTCCACTTCCGTGAACTACGCTAGGGAACATATAGGTCACAGCGGCAAAATCGACCATTGCGGATTGTTGATAATCGCCATATTTAGTCGTATCGGCGTCAGTACGGGCGGAAATTGAACCTTTTATAGGATTAAAGGCGTCTTGTCCTGCATTTGAACCAACGACTCCTAACCATCGTTCAGAATTGATTGGATGGCGGACATTTTTTGGATGTTGGAAGCAGTCGATAACAAGTCCGTACATGTCTTCAGTTCCAGGAACAGCAAAAGTACCGTAGTCCACACCAAATTCTTTATCTGCAACGTAAAATTCACCATTTGCCCAGTCTCCCATGATATTGAACGCACTTTCACCACTAATAATACGTTTAGTGCAATCATCCCATGTTAACGAAGCATGATCAGGATTTACGTATCCTAAGTACTTTTCAAAAGTCGCAAATGTGTCAAGTAACCTAGAATCTGTTGCGGAGGTAACCTCACCATTTATCCAATCTTGGTAAAAATCAATGCCTTTACTTGCCAAAATTTGTTCAAAAGTGTGAGCTACCGTCCACGCAGGTCCAATTTGAATCGGATATTGCATACCACCCGCTTTAAGCGTATCGCAGGCAGAAAAAAAAGCGGTCCATGTCGTCAATGTGTTAGGATTGATACCAACATCGGTAAGTGCTTTCATATTATACCAAACTATATTGCTCCGATGAATGTTTACGGGCATTGAATAGTAATGATCACCAAATTTGTTCATATCTTCAACTACATCGGGAACAGCCGCCTTCAATTCGGCTGTCCACACATTATCAATAGGTTCTAATAAGTCCGCATCATAGTAGGGGGCACCTTCGTATCCCGCGTGCATTTGAAAAGCATCTGGAGCCTCTCCCGCCAATACTAATGATTTTATAATCCCTAACATTGTATACCCTGCTCCTCCCGAAACTGGGCTTTGAATAACCGTAACGTCAGGATAATCGTCCTCAAATACATCAATAAGAGCCGCTATCGCAGCTGCCTCTCCTCCTGATGTCCACCAATGATATATTTCAAGAGTATTTGATGTTGGTCTTGGTCCAAACGCAACGAAAGAAACCCCGCCTACCACGCCTGCTGTAATTACAATAGCTAAAATGAGTCCGAGAGCATATTTAGTTTTTGTTTCCATATCTCTTTCACTTTTTATTAAATTCTTTGCTATTGAACAATTTTAATTTTATTACTTATAAATCTTCTTTTTTTTTACAAATTAAGTTTTTGAAAAGAATTTTTTTCAAAAGAAATTCGCTTGAAAGTTTTTTTTTTCAAAAAATATTTCGAATAAAAATGTTTGAAAAAAAAATTTTTCAAAGAATCTCAAAAAAAAACCAAAAATAGTTATAAGGCTTTAAATCATAATTTGAAAATGCCTACCTTAAAATTAATCAAAACTTAATGCTTAATTAAAAAGCATGAGAAAAGTAGATTCGTTTATTACTTGGTATTTTCCACTTATTAAGACAGTTTTAAAAGTGCTAATCGCACTCTACACCTTTTCCTATATAATTGTCTTGTTAAACCTTTTTCTCTCTGAGTTTTTCGTAAATTTGATTATTACCTATAATCAGTTTCTATTTTCGATAATTTTATTGTATAACTTCCTCTCTGGCTTGTTCATTTGCATGATAATATTCGTATTTATAATCATTCCAAGCTTAATTCTTTTCTTTGTGTTGTTCAGACTAAGCAATAGATTTCAAGCGGCAGATATTTTTTCTTTTAGAAAATTTTTCCGTTTTTTAGAAGAAAACCGGAGTCTAAAACTAAAGAACGAATATTATCACACGTTTGAAGATGTATTGTCCAAGATGGA
Organism: Promethearchaeota archaeon; assembly: GCA_019058515.1. The sequence goes on along the minus strand of JAHPYY010000111.1, from coordinate 62,794 downwards.
GTTAAGTATCGATGAAATGGAAAATGAAATCGATTACTATCTAAAAAAACAAAATTCTCATGTCAAATTGTTTACCTTTACAAAAATAAGTTATAAATCAGTGGTATTGTTCATTTCTATCTTATTTACTTTTATTAATGTGATGAATACGATGTTTTTCGTTTATTTATGTCTAGTTATCGCCTTTTTTTTGTCTCTATTAATTGAAACAAACAAAAATACTATCGAAAAGATGGAATACCCCTTTATTAGGAAACTCTTCCTAATTTTCAAGAAAAAAATTAATTTACTGTTTGATTATACTCAGAGTATAAGCAATTTTTTTAATTATAACGAGATTAAAGAGAAGTTGGATGTAGTAAATAAGAAATTCGATTATTACAATAATAATTATAAACCAATGCATTTCTACTTAGGATTCTTCAATATCGTTGTAATAGTTTGCATTACCACAAATTTAATTGTCAATAAATTTATTAAAAATCTATTGACTGGATTTATTAAAATCATTATTTATCCCATAGATCCTATAATTAACATTTTCCTGGTCTTCTTACTGTTCTCAATTTTATTTTACAACTTACTTCTTTATTGTATTCCCTATACGGAATATAAAACAAACGATAGTTTAAAACAAATCGAGATAGAAATAAGTTTATTAGCCCTAATTCAAGATGTATTTAGCGAGGAATATAGGGAAGAGGACATTTATAGAGAAAAAGAAAACGATTAATTGATAATTAATCTTTAAAGAATTGGTACTCAACTTTTTCTGTTATTTTTTTTTTTCTAACCAGATTCTTTGAACCAGTGAGTAATACGAGAAACACAGCCACAACAACGAAAAACAAAGTAATAAACCAAAAAGCGAAAACGGTTTCACCAGTCACTAATAATGGCATAAAATTTGCGAATAAATCAATCTGTGTATGCAAAATCAACGCTACAAAAACGCTACCCCCAGTGTTATTGTGCATCCAAGTAAAGACAATTGAAGTTGATATCGTAAAGGGAATAAACTGTAAGAGCAGTAAAGGTAACGCATTAGGAAAATAATTCAAAAAGTGCCAAAAACCCCATATTATTCCAAGAATGACACTCGAAGTTAAGGCACTCCATTTTTGTTGTAATCGATCAAGCGCGTAACCTCTCCAACCAAATTCTTCACCAATTGGTGCGATGGTAAGGAGTAAAATGAAACCTACAACTAGAGGGAGAATTATTTCCCACCAGTTAGATAATAATGTAGTATTTAATGATAGACCTTCAAGAAACGCCGCGAGCAAAAAACTTCCTACAATAATAATAGGCATTAATAAGAATGTTGGTAGGAGCCATTTTCTTTTAAAAGATACGTCTATTCCTCGTTTTAGTAATTTTTTAACTCCTACCTTTCTCTCGTTAAAATAAGTAAGACCAAACGCAGCTACCAAAGGTCCACAATTGCCAATCCAACCCAGTAAAGGATAAGAGAATCCCCCAATTAGTGGAATCACAGCAAATTCTGGAAACGCTTTCCCTAATAACCAAAAAAACCATGAATAAACAAAAGATATGATAAAAAACAAGCAAAGGTTTTTGGTTTCGAATTCTTTTACTTCACCCAATTCATGCAACCTCTAATTATTTATTATTTTGATTTGGTATGAATATTAAACTATTAAACATTAAATAGGCCAAAAACAATAATATACTTTAATTAAATTATAAGCGCGTTTATTCAATCTTTTTTTAACTTGAATTAAATTTTTGATTAAAGTAAAATTAAAGCAAGTATGGATAACCGGATTAAAAAAGAACTAGATTCTATTACAAAAGCCAAAATTCCCAACACTATTAATTCGCTTAAACGAGATTTTATTTCTCTCGGCGTAAAACCTGGTGCTGTCATCATTATGCACAGCTCTTTAAGTAAGATTGGATGGATTGCCGGTGGATCCGTGGCGGTTATAGATGCTATTATGGATGTGTTGACTCCAGAAGGTACCCTGGTTATGCCGACATGTACGGGATCTAATACCGAACCATCCAAATGCCAAAATCCTCCCGTCCCTGAAAGTTGGTGGTCAATAATACGCGAAAACACCCCGGCATTCCACCCTGATAAAACACCCACGAGAGGAATGGGAAAAATTCCTGAAACTTTTAGAAAATATCCTGGCGTGTTAAGAAGTAACCACCCAGTTTCTTCCTTTTCGGCTTGGGGAAAACACGCAAGATTCGTAACGGATAATCACCAATTAGAATCAGATTTAGGGGAAGGCTCCCCATTAGCGCGATTATACGACCTAAATGGAGAGATTTTACTATTGGGAGTACCCCATACCAACAACACTATGCTTCATTTAGCAGAATATCGATGCGATTATCCCGATAAAACCTTTATAGAACAGGGTGCTGCAGTATTTAGAAATAATAAAAGAGAATGGATAACTTGGAAAGAAATGGACAATTTTAGTGACGATTTTGACGAATTAGGACTCGCCTACGAGCAATCGATCGGATATCAGCCGAAAAAGGTAGGTCAAGCTGAAGCGTGTTTGCTACCTATCAGAGAGATGGTAGATTTCGCTCAAAATTGGATGGTAAAAAATAGGGACAAAAGTTAATTGCGTGATTGGAGATACAAAAAGACTCTAAAATTACTCTCTCAGGTAATAATTAATTATTGCGATGGTAATTTCAATTATCAAATTCGCTAATTCTTGGTCAGATTCAAAGAGGTCTGGGAACAGCACATGTCGATGTATTAAAATATCTTTAATTTGAGAAATCAAATATAGTCTTTCTTTAAAAGTTTCGACATCCTCAATACTTTCATTAAACATTTTTTTAATAGCTTCATTTAGAATTCTAGATTCAAAATACGTACCCTTTAGCTCTAAATAAAAGCTCTTATTCGAGAGACATTCTAATTCATACGCTTCAATAAAAGACTTGAATTCACGGTGGTCTGAAATATTTTTTAATAAGTTGTCTTTGTAATAAGTTGAAGTTCTTAAATCCTCGATTTTTTTTAGATCAATTGGTTCTGGCTCTGATTCCTCAATTCCTTGTTCAAGAACCTTTTTATAAATGGTTCTTAATATATCTAGTTTACCCTTTGGAAAATATTTATATACGGTACCTATTGCAACACCCGCTTTCTCTGCAATATGGTTTGTACTTACATTATCGTAGCCCTTACTTTGTATCAATTTTAAGGAGGTCAACAAAATTTTGTTTATTTTATGTTCTTTATTACGAATAATTTTTCTAGCCATCAGCCTAATGTCTGAAATCTGCTTATTTCTAATAAGATAAATAATTTTTAAGTATTTAAGTCTTAGTGAGCAATGCTCATAGTCATAATGAGTAAAAACATTTTTTTATCTTACTTTTCAAAAGATTCCTTAATTTTCTAAACATCTTTTATGCTTATAAATTGTGGAAAACTTTATAAATATACTTTGCTATGTTTTAATTGAGATTAGTGAGCAAAGCTCACTAAATCTGGAGGTGTTAAAATGAAAGAAGTAAAAAGATTTAGCAAGGTAATATTAATAAGAAAGCTTATAGCGATATTCGTGTTCTTTATACTGTTCTATACTCTCATGTTTTGGCTTTTAGCGCCTGGAATATTTAGCGATCCATTTGATCTCATAATTATCATTATGTTTTACATTATCGGGTCAATTGATATTATAATAAGACCGATCCCCGAAGATAGACCAAAGATGGATAAATTGTCAATAATTATTGCTTTAATGGGATTTGTACAACCATTTGTTCTTATTTTAGCATATTACGAAAATCTAATCGTTGTTTCTCAGTTTATCCCCTGGTGGAACAATTCTATTGTCGCCTTCATTGGAATAATAACTACTCTTATTGGGGGGATCATAATGCTTATAAGCAGGATTCAGCTTGGTATATTTGCTACTCCCGTTCTTGTAATAGAAGAGGAACACCGTCTCAAAACTAATGGAATATACAAATTCGTTCGTCATCCAATGTATCTTGGAGGAATGTTAATGATGTTAGGACCCTTCTTTGCGTTTCGCTCTCTTATATCGATGATTGTATTTATGGTTTTATACACCGTGCTTGTTTTAAAAAGACTGCAGAATGAAGAACTAATGTTACAATCCGCTTTTGGTGAAGACTATACCCTCTATACGAAAAAAACCAAGCGTCTAATACCATTCATTTACTAGTAACTCTCTTTGAAAGATTAATTTTTCTGCCCCCTTAACTATATGCTAGGATTACTCTCGCTTGTTATCGATGAGAGATATGACAGACTTTGCTCAAAGATTGGATGGTGAAAAATAGAAAGAGAGTCAATTGATTAATACCTCAATTAATTAATGTTACATGCAATATTCCAACAATTCTGACGCTATTTTCCATTATAACCGCCGAATTCTTAGTATATAATGAAAATTAGCGCTAAGGTCATTGCAGCTCCGCTTATTAAAGGTACGGTGAAATTATCGTTAATCTTGTATGAAAAAAGTTCAATAGTTGGTGCGGTAATTCCTCCAACGACGAAAGTAATCAAGGGAAAGCCAAGGGCGATGTATAGGAAAAATCCACACAGTAATACCGAGCCAATATATGCTAATGTACCTTCTAAAGTACGATTCTTGAACAATTTATTTCTTCCATATGCTAATCTAAAAATTTTAGAAAAGAGATCTCCGAAGATAAGAAATGTGAGCCCAATAATTGCAATACTCTTTTCAAACAAAAAAATTGTTATAAACGCAGCTAGAAGAAATAAAGTCATTGAGGAAAATTTCGTAAACTCGCTTTTCCTGAAAATTAAGTTCATTTTTTCTGAAGGAAAGCTATTTTTTTTCCTATTAAATAGCTTATACAAATCTAATCCAAGAAAACAGACCAAAACGATCCCTATTATTAATAGCGTCATTAATTGCGAGTTGTAAAGGAAAATAATCACAAATAGGAACGCAAAAGAACGAAGTGCTACGCGCCACAATATTGTTTGAAGCTTTCATCGCTAATCTCTATTTCTTTATTTTCTATAATTTCGATAACGCCGATAAGCATGATATAACCAATAATTATGGTGATAAAAATATTTAAGGGGGAAGTAGGATAGATATAATAAATCGAAAAGCAAATTACGGGAAGCGTTATAAATTCTAAAATTTTTCGCTGTCCTTGATACAAAATAAAAAATCGTTACGACAATTACCAAAAAAAAAGAATATGTAAAATTGCCAAGCTGGTGGCAATATAATCTAAAAAATAGTAAAGCATTATACCAGCAGCGCAAGCTACACCTTTTCCTCCTTTAAAACGCATATAAAAAGGGAAAACATGACCAACGATAGCCGCAAACCCGGCAATTTGTCCAAAAATGAAGTCAGCTCCTAAAATTAATGCGATCAGAATTGAAAATACTCCTTTCATTGTATCTATAAACGCTGTAGGAATTGCGTAAACCAAACCTAAAGATTGAAATGTATTAGTAGTACCTGCATTTCCAGTACCTAAAGTCCGAATATCTGTCTTTTTTAATTTTCCTAGTAGGTAGGATGGCATTATGGAGCCAATTCCATATCCCATTATTATTACAAAAATATTAATCATCGAAATTTGAACATCCAAATTCAGATTGCCTTCTTATAATTTTATATTTAATAAGACCTTAAATGCACTTTTCAATTGAAGTCTCGAATTAGAGTAGGAATAATCGCTATATATGCACTATAGGTTCAAAAATATATGTTTATAATTCCGTTTATTATAGATTAAAGGTCATCTGAATACATTTATAATACATTTATAATTCAGTTAAATTAAAATCTTTAATTTAAACATTATTTTAATAGGTTCTGTTAGAATTCTTAATATTTTATCAGAGATTTATTATTCAACAAATTCCACGAGAATTTTTGACGAGAACGAATTGCGAGAAGATATAGTATAGGCTAGTTTGAAAGACATTGAAATTACTGAGTATAAAGAATAATATGTTGGATATGGATATTATTAAAAAAAATTGATAAAAAAATTAAATTGGTTTGAAATACTCGATGTCTAAAATGCGTTTCCTGGGTTTTTCTTTGAAAACCGCTTCGACTCGCATCCCTTTCTTAAGCTTGGTTGGATCGCCTTCGATTAGCACATGAACAAAATCCGTGTCAGCTCCATCAAGCCTTATTCTTCCGTAAGCAAATGGGGGTTCTAAAGGCATTACAGAGGTCGAATGTGTCACCACGGTAAAGCCTTCTAATGTACCTTGATTGCCAACTTCTACCCATTCCTCCATTTTCTCGAAACACTCGTAACAAATCATTTTGGGAGGAACGAACACCTTATTGCACTTAGGACACTTGACGCCCATTATTTTGTTGTTTTTACCGATATCGGTAATAAATTTCTCTACATATACCCCAGAAGTATGTTTATAGGGTACTTTTATTCTACCTCTAAATACTTTTTTTTCCATTTCTTCGCTCATTGTTGTCACCTTTAGTATTATTCACCTTCAACAATCTCAAAATAAGGAAGATCGTTCACTAAATCGCCTTTCCTATCTTCGTTAAATACCGCTCTAACCCGTTGGCCGATTTTGAACTTAGTGTGATCGGTTTCGTTCACGAAATGCATCATATAAGTATCGGCACCGTCCAATTTGAATATTGCGTAACCGTAAGGGAACGGACGCATTCCTCCCGTATTTGGATCTACAAAAGGATAATTTACAACGGTAAATCCTTCTAATGTGCCTTTAGGAGGTAATTCTAGCATGTCCTCTATCCTCATTTTTACCATGCACTCTGCGCACACACTTCTTGGAGGAAAGTGAACTTTGCCACATTTAGGACACTTACTTCCCATCAATCGCTTGCTATTCTTCAATTCTTCTAAAAATTTGACTGCTAATGGTCCGATGGACCATCTATATGGTAAGTCTGTTTTCCACTTTATTTCAAATACTTTCTCTTTATCTTTTCTTTTAGCCATAATATCACCTCAGCGGGTTTGGATCTTTTCCTAATATCGCAAGTTCAGTCCATAAACTGCCACCAAATCCCATTGCTAACGCAGTTTCTACGTCGGGGACTTGTCGCTTTTCTCCGCGCCCCATTACTTGGATAGTGGCCTCTGCAAATCTTACTAAAGCAGTAGCTCCTATAGGGTTAGTGCTTAATACTCCTCCTGAGGGATTGACAGGTAATTCTCCGCTCATGATCGTAATCCCCTCGTCTAATAGCTTACCTCCTCCGCCGGGCTCCGCAAATCCTAATGCTTCTGTCCAGCTAAGTTCCGCCCAAGATGTAGGTTCGTATATTTCCGCAACATCTAAATTTTTTATGGGATCTTTAATCCCTACCTTTTTATACGCTTCTTTTGAGGCGATTGTAGCTGTTGGGAGATCGTACATTAAATCGTCAGTTCCAAATGTATAATAATGAGCAGTAGATACGCATTTGAACCACGCAGGATTATCTGAGAATTTTTTAGCCTCTTCCCTATTAGCGTAAATCAATGCACACGCACCTTCGCTCTGTGGGCAGCAATCGTGCAATCTTAAGGGATAAGATATCATTTGAGAACTCATTACATAATCTAACGTGATATTAGGCATTTGTAAATGAGCAAATGGATTATTAGCTGCGTTACTCCGATTTTTTACCGTTACTTTCGCCGCTTGTTCTGGTGTAATTCCGTATTTATCTGCATAGATGTTAGCCATAAGAGCTAAAGGTCCTAAAGCTCCTGCTAGCGAGGGTCGTTCCCATAAAGGATCGAACGCGGTAATAATACCAGTAGTGGCCCCTCCTTCGTTTAACTTTTCCCAACCAACGACTAATACATTTTTATATATTCCAGATGCTATATTGTAATATCCACAAATCCCTAACGATGAACCCGTAGTTCCACCGGTTGCTATTTTTGTTACTGGTTTCATATATCCTGGAGCAGATTCCAAACCCGTCCACATTTCGGAGAAATTTATGCCTTCGAAATGGTCCATATTACCAATTAGGATCGCATCGATGTCTTTAGGTTCCATCTGAGCGTCGTCTAACGCCATCTTTACCGCCTCGTATATCATTTCCGGGATATTGACGTCTCTTCTTTTACTTCTAAATTTTGTCTGACCTACACCAATTACAGCAACTTTTTCTGGCATTTAGTTTTCACCTCCAAAAATTAACACGCAATTACCTTGAGAACAAAGACCGTTCATTCCGTAAGCTAAACCGACCTTTGCTCCCGGTACTTGCCGTTTTTCAGCCTTTCCCATTAATTGTAGAGCGATTTCAGCGACTCGAATTAAACCATTTGCCATGGTTGGATTACTTGAAAGCACTCCACCAGAAGGATTAACTGGGATTGAGCCACTCATTGAAGTTTCCCCACTTTCTATAAATTCTCCACCTTTTCCTTTTTCACACAATCCAAGCGCCTCGTAAATCATTAACTCGTGAACACTAAAATATTCACTAAGCTCATACACATTTATTTGTTTTAATGGATCCGTAATTCCTGCCATTTTATATGCTTCTTTTGCGGCGCCTTCTAACGCAACAAGATCTGTCATCGTCCTATGTCCTAAATAGTAATTATCGGTACAGCTTCCATAACCCTTCAACCAAACGGGAGTATCGGTGAATTTTTTAGCCGTTTCTTCATTCGTTAATAACATCGCTACCGCACCGTCCGAATAAGGTGGAAACTCTAATTCCTTCAAAGGATATGCAAGCAAAGGAGAATTTAAAATTTCTTTAAGCGTTACTGCTGATTGTAAATGAGCATAAGGATTGTTAGTTGCGTTTTTACGATTTTTCACTACAACCTTGGCTGCTTGTTCTTCGGTTATACCGTATTTCGTCATGTATATGTTTGCCATAAGCCCAGCTGAAGAATTTTGGTCTAATCCTAAGTGTCTCTGGTAAAAGGGGTCGAATATAGAGTTGTTAATAAGACATTGATCTCCTTCAGAACATTTAGTGTGAGATACAACCATTATTGTATCGTAAGCTTCAGAGAGAATTCTCATCGCACCATAAACATACGCGAAAGCACCATCTCCTGAAACTCTTGATTCTGACTTTCTAACTGATCCTACTGCATCTTGTATTGCCATATTTGCTATGGTCCGGCCGTCGTTAAAGTCGTTTGAACTAGTTATAACGCTTCCAACATCGTCGTTAGAAATACCAAGTTGCCTGTAAAGTTGATCAACTACTTCGAATACCATCTCGGAAATCGTTTGATCAATTTTGTCTTCTTCGTATTTCGTTTGCGCAACTCCTACAATTGCGCACTTTCCAACTTTATCCATTTTGGTTTTTACCTTCTTGTTAAAACTTGAATCTTATTTGGAAATTAGATTAATATATAAATAGGTTTTAAGTTCTATAAAAATCTTTCATACTTAGAAACGATTTACGGTTAATTGATAAAGCAATCAATACAAACTGCCAAGTACTTCATATTTGAAAGTTTTTTTATAGTATTGAAACGTAAGTAAATTATACGATACTATTTTTAATAGGTTTAAACAGGAATGAATATTGAGGATTTTGAAGATGTAATTTACGAAAAGGAAGACAATGGAATTTGTACCATTACGATTAGTCGTCCTGAGCGAAGAAACGCCGTGTCTCATCTTACTTTTCTCGAGATGTTTACCGCTATCGAAGATATGGAACAAGATAAAAACGCTAAAGTGTTAATTATTACGGGAGATCCTAAGGGAAATGCGTTCTCATCGGGAGGGTATTTTGAGCCTAATTTCTTTAAAAAACTACACAAAGATGTTCAAAACGAAATAGATCTAAATGATATCGCTCAGAAGAAATTGTGCATGAGACTTTGGACATTTTATAAACCTGTAATAACCGCTATAAACGGTTTAGCAATTGGAGGTGCTATTACCATGCCTCTTGCAGGAAGTGACCTAATTTACATGGCCGAAGATGCCTGGTTTGGGTTCTATTTCGGAAAACGGGCTATTATTCCGGAATTTAGTGCCACTTTTGTGTTACCCTTTTATTTAGGCTTCCAAAAAGCAAAAGAAATATGTTATTTTGGAGACAAAATTAACGCTCAACGCGCTTACGAGCTAGGTTTGGTGAACAAAGTGCTTCCAAAGGAAGAGCTTCTCCCTTATGCGAGAGAGCAAGCGTTAAGGTTAATCCCCCCAAAAGGACCGTCATTGGCAATTAATTTAATGAAAAAAACGATGCATTCCTACTTTGTACTAATCGCAGAGCAAACGCTGGATTTAGAAAATGAAGGGTTAAGAAAACTATTCAGGTCGAGAGATTTTTTTGAATCGATGCAATCTCTTAAAGAAAGAAGAGATCCCGTTTTTATAGGTAAATAAGCAAAAATAAATTTTAAAATTAGTGGTCTGTAAGCATTCTAAATCTTTCCTTCTCGTTTGTCGCCTATATACATACCTGCAGCAATTCTTCCTCCTAATATCGAGGTAGAAAAACCTCCTCCCATGTTTGTCCACGCACCCGCTAAGTACAACCCTTTAACCGGTCCTTTACTATTTAACCTAAACATAGGACTTGTGATTACATCTTGGTTATAGCCATAAATGGCGCCATCGTAATTTTTGGAATATCGATAATAAGTGAGTGGACTTGCAACCTTTGCCACTTCGATGTGCTTTCTTATGTCTGGAAAAATTGTTCTTTCCACCATGTTGATCATCTTATCAGCGAAGCTATTTTTTACCGAAACATATCGATCTGGTGGAATATTGTGCCATAAATGTCCCATCTGAAGAGTAGTTAGTACTAATTGACATGTTCCAGGTGGTGTAATGGTTGGATCGATGTTATTATAGCATGCGGCTACAATATACTTTGGTTCTTCGATCATGGTAAATCCCTTGTATGCCTCATCCAAATCATAGGTAGCGTTTATGAAGGTTTCGTGAGCAGTCAAACCTAGTTCTTTTGGAGTTCCATTTAGACCTATATACACTGAAAATCCCGAGGGACCGACTTCTGGTGCGAAGATTTTCTTTTTATACTGCTCAGATACCGACTCTGGCGGAAGCATTTTCATCACAGTGCAGATAGGATTAACATTAGAAATTACCGCATTGCACTTATACACATCTCCATTTTGAAGCTCTATACCCCACACTTTTTCGTTTTCTACCAAAATTCTCTTCACTAAGGCGTTAAATCTTATTCGTCCTCCTAAATCTTGAAAAGCTTTTGCCATCCCGCTTGTTAATGAATGAGACCGTCCTACAGGATACGCTCCACCCCACACTAAATATATCATGACCATACCTATAAATGAGTAGGCGCTTACGCCCGAAGGAGGAAGCCCCAAAAATCCCCAAGGTTGAGAAATCACCGCAATCAACTTTTGATTGGTAAAACACTTGTCAAACACGTCTTTTAGAGTTAAACCCGCCACTCTTGCTAACCAAGGGTGCTCTTTCAATATCTCCTGTGGGCTAACTTTTCCCCGCTTTTGGCCAACAAATTTTATCCCTTCGTAAGTAGCTAAACAAATTTCTTTAAATTTATCAATTCCTTCCTTCTCTCCTGGAAATAATTCATGTAATTTATCAAAATACTCTTCTATTCCATAGGGAATCGTTACATCGTAACCGTCAAGAAAAACACTTCTATAAAACTCTGGGACTTGTTTAAATTGCAAATGTTCGGGAACTAATCCAATTCTGTTTAAGAATCTATACAACGCTCCTTGGTTTTCGCGAGTCCCTATATCGCTAAGCATGTGTAATGCTCCTTCAAATTCAAACCTCCCTCGAACAAAGGATGTTGCGAATCCACCAGGCACATTATGTTTTTCAAGTAGTAAAACCTTTTCGTCCAAAACGGCAAGTTGACAAGCAGCTCCCAAACCTCCAAGACCAGAACCAATTACGATGACGGGAAATTCGTCAATTACATTTATCCCGGATTCTAATTGAGATGTCATTTTATTTTTTCTTATAGTTACCTTCTATTAAGTAAATATTAACGAGAAATACTATAAAAAGATTAAAAAAAAAGAATTGTGAATAATTTGTATAACTTTAGGATTTTTTAGTTTCTTCTCTTAGTGCTTTCTTAAGTACTTTACCAACCATGGTAAGCGGAATTTCTTCCCTGAACTCCCAAAGTTTGGGAACCTCATATTTGGATAAGTTGTCTACCGCGTACTTCTTAATACTTTCCTTTACGCTTTCGGTAGCCGTAACGCCTTCCTTAAGTTGTATTACAGCTTTGACAATTTCTGCACCAGGTCGGTCAGGATTTGGAACTCCAATGATGGCTATTATACTAATATCAGGATGTTTGGTCATAACTTCTTCAACATGTACGCTATATACCTTAAATCCGCTAACGATTAACATATCTTTCGTACGATCTACGATTTTCAAGTATCCATCTTCGTCGAAAGTACCGACATCACCGGTGTGGAAATACCCTTCTTTATCATATGCATGCTTAGTTTCTTCTGGCTTGTTATGGTATCCTTTGGACACCTGCGGCCCTTTAATTATTATTTCTCCAGGTTTTCCAACTTCTGTGACTTCTTCTCCAGTTTCCGTGTCTATTAATTTGATATCTGTGTCGGGAAGTGGTAATCCAACCGTTCCTATTTTTTTCTCTCCATTTGCAGGATTTACAGTGGCAAGAACAGCAGTCTCTGTCATACCATATACTTCTACAAATTTGTTTTCCGTGTGGAATTGTTTTTCAAATTCTCTTATCGCTTCAGGGGGAAACGGGGCTGCTCCACTTACATATAAGGTAATCTTGTCTAATACATCGGCGGGAATTTCTTTCGACTTGGGATTTTTTTGAACCATTAAAAATAGAGTAGGTACGTTACCAAACGCAGTTGGTCTCTTATCAATAAGTTCCTTTATAATGTGGTCCGTATCTCTTGGATTAGCAATTAAGATTTGTCCTCCACCTATATATGTAAGGAATAGTCCAATAAAATATCCCGCTATATGGAAAAAGGGAAATGCAGAAAGAACTAGCTCCTTACCCTTTTCTCTATTGAGCCACTTGTCGAATTGGTGCATATTAGAAACCAAGTTTGAGTGTACAATTCTAGTTCCTTTTGGTCGTCCTGTAGTACCACCCGTATATTGAATCAATGCCAAGTCGTTTTCAGGATCGATCTTCACTTTTTTCAAATCAATGGGTGTCTCTATAGCTTCAAGAAACGGTACGACTTTTTTACCTGGCCAGGGAATTAATTTACCCTTCGGGATTTTCCCGATCAATTTTCCCATGAATACTTTAAAGCCACCAAATCCCATAAATTCTGATATGTTAGTTGGTACAATAACTTTTAAGTCTGGTAATTTATCATATACCTTCGATAATACTTTTTCGTGGATAATATCCATAGTTACTACGAATTTAGCGCCGCAATCTTCTAATTGATATGCGATTTCGTCTGGACTCAATAAGGGCGAACAACCTGATACCGTACCTCCTGCGATATATGTTGCGTAAGCGCTAAATAAAAATTGCGGAGAGTTCGGTAAAAGGATTGCAACCACATCACCTTTTTCTAAACCGTTCTTCTGAAAAAAAGTCGCTAGACTTTGAACTTTCTCTAATATTTCTTTAAAAAGAAATTTACTGTCCATAAAGTAAAATCCTACCTTATCCGGATATTTTGACAAAGCTTCGGTAAGAACTGTCCCCAAATCCTTTTTTGGGTAAGTTAATGTTTTTGGTACATGTTTGTCGTAAGATTTAAACCATACTTTTTCTGAAATCATCTATCCCCTATTTTTATAAAAGGATTATTTATTACTTCAACGGTTTTTTTTTTAAACTTTTACGTTTTAAGTGTAGATTTGTATAATGCATATTGTAATTTTTAGAAAGAAGTGACAAATTAACAAGTAAAAAAAGTCAAAATTGAAGAATAAAAAAATCTGATGATTTTCTAAAAGCTGTTTACTTGAGTGAAGTTAAAGTAGCGTATGTAAACACTACACTAAAAGGAAGGCACCAGATTATTACTGACTTATAATCTGAAGGATCAATGTTTTCTGTTATTCCCACTTCAAATGTTCCTGAATTATCTGGTAACTTACCTAAGTCTAAATACTCTCCCGGAGTATCCGAAGGTCCAGAAAAGGAAACTTTCTTTGAAAGATACACATACAAATCTGGCCCTGGATTGATGGTGACACTAACAAACGATACATAATAATTCCCATTAGATTTTAAGAATAATCTTACTTTTCCTTCTCCCCAATGAGCCGCATCAAATCGAACTAGCTCACCTTCAGCTAAGATAATGTCGGTTTTATCAGGAATGCCTTCAATTGTATCATCCTCATTGGTTCCACCATTTGGTCCCACGAGAAAAGGCAATACTCCTACGAGTATTATTGAAACAGTTACAACGGCAACAACGGCAACAGCGATCCCTATTAAAGCAGGTCTTGATAATTTGACTATAAAAATCACCTATTATTGTTAAGTTTGACATAGAATAATAATTTGGATTAACAATACTAATTTGAACATAATAAGCTGAGGGTTAGAAATTATATATATGTGAATTAATCCAAGAGACATTAAAAACGTTACAAGTAGAACTTAAATATGTATTGGATTTACGAATGGAAATGTTATTTATTAAAATTTTTTCATTAATTCCGTAGGATCTCAATAAACTACTTTTCTCTATAGAAATAGGTTCAGGCATACAAATGATTGTAAAGATCGTAGAATGCCTCGAGTAGAAGGAAACCGCTCTACCTCACCGCTAATGTATACTATACTGAAAATTCTAGAAGTAATAATAAAATTATATAATATATTTTATTCTAATTAAATCTCAAAAAATCAAGATTACTTAACTAATAGAGAGATAAAAATATGGAAAATCAAGAATCAAGTTCAAATGAAACAGAAATTAAGATTGTGAGAACAAGTTCAACATTTGATTGTGGTGGACGATGTCCCTTGAGATTTCATGTGAAAGACGGAAAAATAGTACGAATAGAAGGAGACGACTACGAAAAGGAAGATGAGCAACTTAGATCATGTTTAAGGTGTCGAGCACTCAGACAATACATATATCACCCCGAACGCTTGAAATATCCGTTAAAGAGAGATGGTCCCAAAGGTTCTGGCAAATTTAAAAGGATCTCGTGGGATGACGCCTTAACAGAAATAGCTGAAAAACTTAAAGATGTAAAGGAAAGATACGGTAATTCTAGTATCTTTTTAGCAATAGGTGGTGCTTATCAGGGCGCTTATCACGATGGTGTGTTCGCAATGATTCGATTGTTCACTCAATTTGGTGGATACTCGACTCATTATGGTAACGTTTCCTCTGAAGGAGCAGTATACGCCACTCAGACTCAATACACCTCTCCTTTCGTTGGACACAGTCGCCCTGACTTACTAAATTCCAAGCTTATTATAATGTGGGGTTGGGATCCTGCAAGAATGATATCGGGAACAGATACTATTTACAACCTGATTAAAGCAAAAGAAAAAGGAATTAAAATTGTTTGCATTGACCCAAAATACACTGATTCCGCAGTGGTTTTAGCGGATCAATGGATACCTATTATTCCAGGAACCGATACCGCGATGATGGTAGCTATGGCTTATGTTATGATTAACGAAAACCTTTATGATCAAGAGTTTTTAGATAAATTTACAGTAGGATTTGACAATTTCAAGGAATATTTGCTAGGAGAAGAAGACGGCATTCCAAAAACACCCGATTGGGCAGAAAAAATCACTTCAGTCCCCTCTGAGACTATTGTAAACCTTGCTTGCGAATACGCGAACGCAAAACCCGCTGCTTTGATGGATTGTCAAGGACCTGCTCGAAGCGCGGTCGGAGAGTTGTACAACCGATGTGCAATGACTTTGACTGCAATGACTGGAAATGTAGGTAAATTTGGAGGAAGTGCCGCAGGTGGACTCATGGGAATTCCTTATGGACATATGTTTTTCGCTTCTAGAATTCCTCCTCCCTATAGAAATCCCGTTGAACAAGGGCTTAAGTCTGTTAGAGGATCTTTGGATTTGCAACTAAGATTTCAAGCGAGATGTCATACAAATAAGATATTTGATGCGATCCTGAAGGGAAAAGAGGGGGGATATCCTTTTGATGTAAAGTTTGCGTGGTTTGTTAATAATAACTTCTTGAACCAATTAGGAAACGCTAATAAATCAGCAAAAGCGCTAAAAAAGCTCGATTATATGGTAGTTGCTGATTTATGGCTTACTCCTACAGCTAAATACGCTGACATAATACTTCCTGTAACTAGTTCAGCAGAAAAAAACGATTTTGTGCGACCGTGGCCTTCAGGACCGTATTTCGCGTATATTAATCAAGCCATAGAACCTATAGGAGAGTGTAAATCTGATTTAAGAATTGCCGAAGAGTTAGCGGATAGACTAGGAATTGAAGAATTCGAAAAGTATCCCGATGAAAAAAAAGCGATTAAGTTTTTGATAAAATTACGAGAAGACACGAGAAAGAATCTAAGAGATGTAAATAAATTTAAGGAAGAAGGAATCCATAGGCTTACTATAGATGAACCATATGTAGCTTTTAAGAAACAGATTGAGGATTTAGAGAATAATCCATTTAAAACCCCCTCTGGGAAAATCGAAATTTTCTCTCAGCGAATCGCTGATCTAAATGATCCTGAAAACCCTCCAATTCCAAAATATATAGAACGATGGGAAGGGCGATACGATCCTTTAATCAAAAAGTACCCTCTTCAATTGTTATCTCCCCATCCAAAGAATAGAGTTCACTCAGAAATGTATCTAGTTGAATGGCTTAAAGAAGTGGACCCCCATGTAGCGTGGATAAATCCAGTGGATGCTAACGCTAGGGGAATACAAGATGGAGACGAAATTTTGGTTTTTAACGATAGAGGTAAGCTTACAATTAAGGCGTGGTTAACAGAAAGGATAGTACCGGGAGTAATTAGCATTTGCGAAGGAGCTTGGTACGATCCTGATAAGAATGGAATTGATAGGGGTGGTTGTGTGAATACTCTCACGAAAGACGCCTACTCTCCTGGGGGCGCGTCCGCGTTAAAGTCGTGTCTTGTTGAAATTAAAAAGTTTGAAGGAGGGACTTAAATTGCAAGTAGGGTTTTACTTTGATCAAACACGATGTATTGGATGCTATGCCTGTGCTGTAGCGTGTAAAGATTGGCACGACATTCCCGCAGGACCTGAGCGATGGATGAGAATAGAATATAACGAGAAAGGTAAATTTCCAAATGTGTTTGTTAGTTATCGGATCAATCCATGTTTTCACTGTGAGGATCCCGTGTGCATCCCTGTTTGTCCGGTCGGTGCGATAACAAAGCGAGAAGAAGATGGGATTGTCGTCGTCGATAGTGCTAAATGTATAGGTAACCAAGAGTGTGATGTTAAATGTCAAAAAGCCTGTCCATATAATTCTCCTCAATTTGGACTCGAGAAGGGTGGGAAAATGCGGAAGTGTAATTTTTGTTTAGATCGATTTTTGGAAAATAAATTACCAGTCTGCGTTGAAGCCTGTCGCACCAGAGCGATTGATTCTGGGTTTCTTGAGGAGTTGAAGTTAAAATACAACGGTGTTGACGAAGCAGATAATTTTGTTTATTCTGATAGGACTAAACCTGCAATTACCTTTAATCCAAAAAAAAAGTGAATCTATTCGCCTTGCTAATTACGCAAAAGAAGCAGGTGTTGAGGTCGAACTAGCAGTATGGGAGAATATGATTCACGGATTTCTCGGTTTAGATTCTTCATTCCCGGAAGTTCAAAAAAGACGAGCTCAAGTTATAAAATACATGCAAAAACAGTTCAAAAACCAATTAAATTCATGTAATAATACTTTCTTATTTTAAAATTATTAAAGGTAGAAACAATTTCTTAATTTAATAAGCAAGGATTATAAAATAAAAATGTAAGGAAAAATTTATCAGTTTCTCATTTTAACAAATTCTCCTGATTTCATTAATCTGCAAGGTTTTAAATAAGTTTTTCCGCTTTTATCGGCAAAGTCTTCTAACATGTTGCTAAATTTCTGGTATTTCTCTACCCCTTCACTAAAAGGTCCTGGAACGTTCATTCCTGCCATATTTGCATCATCGATTACTTGGTATCCTTTAACTACCCCCTCTTCTAGAAGTCTACACCCTTCATTTAACATGATTGCCGTACGCATTTCTAAATCATAAAGGCCCGCCTTTACAGATTTATCAATTTTGGGTCTTCCCTGAGTCCAATCGTAAAATCCTTGACCACTTTTTCTTCCTGTTTTACCTTCATTAACCATTTTGGTAATAACTTTAGCTACTCCAAAATCTTGGGAAAGGGTTTTAGAATAATATTCAGATATAGGTATTCTCAAATCTAATCCTGTATAATCAGCTAACTCACATGGTCCCATTGGCATTACACTCTCTACATCTGCGTCTAATTGTCCCCATGGTATACCTTTTTCATAGGCAAGATCAAAAATATAATTTGAATATATTCCTACAGGAGCGTTAATTCTATTCACGATAAAACCTGGTCTATCTTTTAAACATTCAGCCACATATCTCTCTCCTCTAATACAGGGAAGATTTTGAGCGATACGAACTCCTAATTTCATGCTTTCTTCAGAAGTTTTCTTACCCGCAATAATTTCAACTAACCTCATTAATATGGGTGGATTAAAAAAGTGCATACCAATCACTTGGTCTTCTCTACTCGCTGCAGAAGCGATTTCAGTAATTGACATCGAAGATGTATTAGAAGCTAACAAGCAATGGGATGGCGAATTTTCATCACAGGTTTTAAAAATCTTTTTTTTTATATCCATAATCTCAACCACAGCTTCAAGCACAAAATCCGCGTCTTTAACTGCAGAAGCCACATCTAATGATTTATTTAACTTTCCTAACAATTCGACCGATGAGGCGTTCCCTAATTGCCCTTTTCCCTCAAGCTTTACTAATCCAGACTTAATTTGATTATAAGCTTTGTCAACGATTTCATCGTTTATATCTACTATCGTAACATTATATCCTGCCATAAGTGAAATTTGAGCGATTCCCGAACCCATCAAGCCTGTTCCAATAACTACGACATTATTTATATCATTCATATTTTTATTCACCTTAATTTACTAGTATGTAATTTATAAATTTAAAAATAAATAAATTAAAAATATATGTTTAGAATCCCTTGAATTTTGGCTCTCTTCGTTGGAGAAAAGCTGAAATACCTTCAGATACATCCTTTGCGCCTGAATTGATGCCGAATCCAAATTGTTCAAATTGTAAGCCAATATTTAGGGGTACTTGGGTGCCATATCTTATCGATTTTTTTATCATAGCTAAACTCGTTGTAGCAGCTTCACTCAACCATTTTGCTTTTTCATGAACATAATCCTCAAACTTATCGTCGTCTAAAAGGTGGGTCACAAATCCCCACTCGTGCATTTGCTCAGCAGAATAATGTTCTCCAAAATACATCATATTTATCGTCCTTGCTACTCCGATGTGTTGAGCCATTCTCTGCGTACCACCGTTAGAGGGAAAGATTCCTCTTTTTATCTCTGGAAATCCAAATTGAGATCGCTTGCTTGCGATTATCACATCGCATACTAAACATAATTCAAGACCTCCACCTAACGCGTATCCGTCTACAGCTCCAATTAATGGTTTAATAAACCGCTCAATCTGATCGTAATACTTATGTCGATATTCTTGTGTATGCATCATATGCATCGGTATGTTAGGCTTAACCCTATTATCCATAGGTGCTGCCAAATCAGCTCCCGCAGAAAAAGCGGGTTTCTTGGAAAACTCTTTTGTCCCTCTTAACACTACGCATCTAATATCAGGGTCTAAATCCATCGTATCCAAAGCTAAAGCAATTTCTTTAAGTGTTAACACTTGAAGCGCGTTTAATTTATCAGGTCTGTTCATATTAATTACAGTGTAATTACCATCAATCGTTCCGCCTTCCTTGGATTTTGGTAAATCTATTTTAATATGTTGATATTTATATTCTGACATTTTATTCACCATAAATTCTATTATTTGCATAATTTTTTTTACTATAAAAAACAAATGCTCGTAATTGAAGAATACGGGAGTAATATTGTTTTAAATAGAAGATTAATACCCTGAATAAAAGTTAGTAAACGCATGACACGCAATAATTCCCTGCTATTCTGGTTCCATAAATTTTTCGTCCCTTATTCCAAAAATTTTAGAAAGGCTTACCATATTTCGGTACTTACACTTGACCTTATATTCGCTGGGAAGCTCTTTACCAGGAACCTCTTTCATTAGGAATTCCACTTTTTTTTCCATTTCTTCAAATCCCATTTTGTAAAACTGATAAAGCAGCTTTAGTCGATTCTCTGGCTTCTTCTACATCTACTTGTCCTAAAATAACCGAGCAGATGTTGTGCTGTCCAATGAATTCGAACGCTTTTTTGAAATCTAATTTTCCTGCAGCTAATGTCTTCATACCAAAAAAGGCTTTATCTTTATTTTCATCTACTAATTCTTCCAATTCTTTCCTTTTCCCCATCATGAACCCTCTCGCGTTAAAGGGGACTAAGAAACACTTTACATCCTTAGCGTTCTTAAGTGAAAACCTTAGCGTAGGTACAGGGTTATGTACGGCAATTCCTGGGATAAAACCTCTGGAGGAAACATCGTCCAATAATTGTAGAAACGCATTGTCCTTTTTGTCAGAAACGCTTGCGTGAAGAAAGATGATTTTTGGCTCTATTTTTACAACATCTTCTAGCATAGTATTTGGTTCTGGAAAACAACTCCCAACGACAAAGTAATCGTCGTAATTTTCTACCATCACTCTAGCAGCTTCACCCATTTTCCCAATAGGAACGCAATGGATACCTCGAGCCCCAACTTCGTAAGTAGCTTCTAAAGTTTCAAGCATAGCATCTAGTTTTCTAAGAAATTTCTTTAGATATAGGCGCGCATTATTTCCAAACTGAGGACTTCCCGCCCAAGGTGAGCTTCCCACCATTACTAACGGTATTTTAAAAGGGAGCCCATCAAATTCACTGAAAATTCTTTGACACCTTTTCTTTTTTAAATTTTTTTATTAGAATGAAACTTGTAAAAAAAGCTTTTATGCATTATATTAATTTTAATGATGACTTGAAATATAATTCCCTTGATAAAAAAGCAGCTTTATTGTAAATACTAAAGAAGTTCCAAATCTGGAATAAATCTTTTTTTCCACAGATGCTCACCAACTGTATACCTTCTTATTTTATTAATCCTCTTGCTACCGTATAATAAACCTTTAATATTCTCTGTGTCTATTCAATAAAAACACATAATTATAGCTAACTATGGTTGAAAAAAAAATATATAAAGGTGGAATTCCTTACAGTGGAGCCATAAAGGTAAATGATACATTATACATTTCTGGGCAAGTACCTATAGAAAATAACCGCATTCCTGAAGACATCACTGAGCAGACATTCATATGTCTTAACAAAATTAAAGATATTCTCGTAGAAGCGGAAGGAAGTGTAGGCAATTTAGTTAAGATGACCATATTTTTAAAAAACTACAATGAAATCGAAGGATTTAGAAGAGGCTACATTGAGTTTTTTACGAATAACGGAGTAACAGAGTTCCCAGCTTCTTCGGCGATGGTGGTTTCGTCTCTTTTTAGTTCCGATTGGAAAATCGAAATCGAAGGAATTGCCGTTATTTAATATTTGAATAGATATGATAAAACTTATTTACTGCTTTATGTATCCTTTCTTATCGTTTCTAATCATAATTGTTGGTGAACTAAATTATGAGCGAAGAAAAGAACGAAAATATTTTGGACAAAATGAACAACGCCTTTAAGGACTTTGTTGGCAATGTATTTGGAGAATCTGGGCGCTCGTTTATCGAAGAAACATCTGAGAAAGTTTCGGATTTCTCGTCAACCTCAATAAAAAAATTCATGGAATTTACTGACAGTGTAATAGAAAACTTAAATCTAAAAGAAAACGAACAAGTTATCAAAGCAAGAGATACCGTAGAAGATTTACTCAAGCAATCTGGGTTGTTAAAGGAAGAAGACGAAGAGGAAGAATTCTAATTCTTAATTAAATTTTTTAATTTTTTTACTTGCTTTTTTTAAAACCTAACAATGGGGAAAAATGTGAATAGATAACGCTTAAATACCCTTCATTCTAAAAAAAATTTGTGGAGCGGTCCAATAATAAATCAAGAACCATAAAGAAACGCAAAAAATTTCCAAATAGGCATTCTTTTCTAATGTATGTTATTTTATACTTATTGTGTTTTGTCTTTGCACCACTTTTTAATGGTTATTTATTATAGTAGTTTCAGGAATCGTCTCAATTTTTTTTTATCTATCAGACATTAGCCCATTTTCATTCTCTACAGCTTCACCTATACAATTAATTACGAGCAATCTTATGGGAGTTATATCATTATCGTTTCTTATTACTCTTTGCTTCTACACTTTAAATAAAACCCTAAAAATAAGAGATACGACAAGATAATTAGGTGTTATATTTCCAAGTTAATTCTTTACCATATGGGAATTTTAAAAGAAATAGGAATACCTTCAAAAACATACTTCAATTATCTGGATTTTTAAAAGCAGAAGACGAGAAGCTTGAAATTTATTTAAAACTTTTTTACGAACTATCGTTAAGTAGCGTGTTTCAAAGCTAAATTCAAAAGAAATTAGACAAAAATAAAAATTTCATAAAGCGTCGTTTTGCTCTAAAAAGAATTTAACTTCATTAGCTTCGGAGTTAAATAATTCTCCAATTACTGTAAAGCATATCTCGGGATCCATTCCCATAGCTCGATAATCCTTGTAAAGTTGTATCCATGTCTGTTTCTTTTTGTATTCCTCCGGGTGATTCTGTTGAACGTGCGTCCAATACGGATGTTTCAAGTGTGTTTTTCCACAGAAGGGGCATGTACGAGTTTCTTCAGTCATTGCTATTAAATCACTTTATAATTTTTAGATTAAGATAAATAACAAATAGTTGTTTAAAAAATTTTTAATTAAAACGATATAATTTAGGTAAATTTCATAAATTTAAGTTTATGGTTTATTACCTTATTGCAGCGCGTTAATCGACCAATTTAAGTTTTACGACTACTTTTGTGAATAAATCAACTAATTCTAAGTTATTCTATTGTCGGTTTGAATCCTGCTCCTAAGATGATTTTGGTAGCGAACTTTGCAATAGTTCCAACTAGTGTTGAACAATGCTCCATCATTCCTGAAGAAAAGGCTTCCTTAAGCTCCTGTTCGTCCCACAAATTATAAGTTCTCCCTACCAATGACTCTTGGACATCGTAACATCGGCAAGAACCATACTTTTTAACGTACATATCATGTAACTTTTTCGCTAAAGCGTAGGACTTCATCGGTTTCATCATATCGCCAAAATCTTTATGTTCTCGACCAAAGAGGTATCCAATAACCATAGAACCTCCTGTAAGAGCACCGCATGTTCCATCTCCCGTTAATCCTAATCCATCTGCCAGTCCCGAGCCAGCTTTAAAGACATCTTCGTTCCAAATTCCTAACGCGTCAAAAATTGCCGCAATTGCTGTCTGAGCGCAACCTGTATTCTTTTTCTCGTATTTTTTTCCTAGTTCAAATGCTTTATTTATAATATTTTCCTTATCTATACTCATTTTATTTAATCTTCCGTTGAATTTAATTGGTATATAATTATTGGATTAAACTTATTTAACTATTATTTTTCTACTATTATATGCCCTGGAAACAGATAACTAAGGATTCTATCGTATTTGACCCAAGCGTGCAAACCTATTGTGTTAATGAAAAGTTTAGATGCCCTAACTATCGGAGATCCTGGGCTTGCCCCCCTGTTGCGCCTTACTTAGAAAAAGAAATTATGTCTTACGAGAAGTTTTATTTAGTGTATAAAAAAGAATTTCTACCCAAAGACGCAGAAATGAAACGACAAAAATATTCTTCTTTAAGAAATTGGGAGAAAATGAGAGAGGGATTAAAACAAGAAATTATAAATCTTGCAGAAGAGCTAAAGGTAAATAATAAGACCATAAAAATACTCTGGGAAGGACATTGCCAAATATGTGAAAAAGAAGGAAAAAGTTGTACTTACCCGGAAAACATTCCTTGTCGTTATCCCAATAAACTAAGATACTCTATGGAAGCTGTAGGAATTAATGTAACCGCAACGGGAAAAAATCTCGAACTAGACTTAGAATGGCCCCCTAAGAATTATGTTATTCGTTTTGGTTTGATTTGCGTTAAAAATTCTCGAAACTAAAGAAACAAAAAAAGTAGCAGTTTCTTAGATATTGCAATCTAAGACGCTTTGAATTGAAATTTTTTGAATTCTAATCCTTTTTACCAAATAGTTTTAGCTTTTTTTAATTGCAACATGAAGTGTCGTCTTCTTTAGAGCTTTCAGATTCAATTTCTTGATTCTTTACTCCTCCGCAACCGCAACAGCATTCACTTTCTTCCATTTTTAAGTCAGCCATTTTTATATCTTTTTTACTATATTTTTTATAGTAATTATACATAATAAAGTATTTAAATTAGTAAGTCAATTTCTTCATAGAGACTACAAATAAAGAAAGTAACTATGAAAAAAGATAGCGATAATTTTTGCCAGATAACTGCTGATAATGAAATTTGTTTGTGCTCTATTGAAGGTATCATCAAATTATTATCAAAGAAATGGGCTCTTCTCATCATAGGTTTGATTGGAAACCACGAGAAAATTAGATTTAACGAAATCATGAAGAATTTAAAAACTATTAATCCAACAACCTTATCCGATAGATTAACAGAATTGAACGACGCTGGTCTTGTAAAAAAAGAGATATTTCCAGAAATTCCTCCTAGGGTTGAATATTCGTTAACTCAGGACGGATTTGAAGTGAGAGAAGCAATGATACCGCTTATGAAGTGGGTATCTAAAAAAGAGTCATGTAGTAATATTTAAGTTAGCAGCCTCTAAACACAGCGCTTTTTGACTTGTTAGGGTTAATTAAACTTGCATTCTTATTTTATCCTTTTCTCCTGCATGATTGATTTAAACTCTCTTAAAAATCAATTATTGGCTCCCATTATATTAATATAAACATTTAATCTTAAAATTCTCAAAGGAAATTCTCTTCACCTTTTAAATTTCAGAAATCGAAAGTTACAAAGATGCGATAAATGCTGTCAGAAGTTTCAGAATATGAAATATCTACTCCCAATGCAACTAAAATAAATGTTTCAACCATAGGAGTTGTTGGGGGTTTTATAAGTATGGAACACGGTTTTTTCGAGGTTCTACAAGGCAATATTGCTACGAATGGTATAGTAATAGATGCAATCGCGCCTGGTCAAGGTTATTGGGAAGAGGGAGGTGAAATGGCTTTGACCTTGATTCCCAACTTTCTCGTAACTGGTATAATTGCGATAATAATTGGCATCTTGGTTATAATTTGGTCTTTAAAATTCGTAGATAGGAAATATGGAGCACTAGGATTGCTAATTCTTCAAATAACCCAACTCTTGTTTGGAGGTGGAATAGCCTTCTTCATGCTTGGGGTGTTAATAAGCGTCGTAGCGATAACTATCAATAAACCCTTGAAATTCTGGAGAAAAATGTTTTCTGGAAGCGCAGGCACCTATATCTCCAAATCTTGGCTTATAAGTATAGTAGTATCAACTATCATTTTTGTACTTACCATTATGGGAGGGATGTTTGGGGTACCCTTTTTGACTCCGATTGAAGCTGTTGATTTTTTGACCACAACTGGTCTAATTGACCTTAGTCTTATGATCTACACAATCATAGCGGGGTTTGCTTATAATATCCAGAAAAATCCTTATCCGAAGGTAAAAGTTATTTAAACTACCAACTCAATTTATTATTTGAAGCACGCTAATCCAAATTTGTAATCGTATTTGCTTGAAGGATACTCAAAACCTAACTCAATTCCCTTTTTTTTTAACTCTAATACGGTTTTAATAACTTCTATTCCTACAGCTTCCATTGAATACCTGCGATCCTTAGGAAATCGACAAGGGACTCCATCATCATAGGTACACTTCCCTGCGGATTGTATGTGGCAAAAATTACAAGTTCCGTAATATAGAAGTAATTTCTTTCTAAAAACTTTATTGAAATGGCTCAAGAGTTCGTTAAATTCTTTATCCAACAGATTGGTCATTACGCTTTTTAAGAAATAGGTATTTTTAATGTAAAACTCCGATCTTTTTGGATTCTTCTCTCTTTCTTTTTTTATATACTCCTCTAAATCAAACTGAGAATACACTAGGAAGTAGTCTTTATAAGTAGAAACCTGTTTTTCCAAATAAGGTGCTGCGGGAGGACAACTCCAGGAGTGTTCGTAAAACGGACACTTAAAACTCGATGATACGCACATCTCTTGAGTTTGAGGACTAAAGGAAATGTCCTCAAAATTTATCTTTAGAAATCCCATAGTAATAAGAATTTTAGTTTGATTTAATATATTCTACTTACAGCAATAATCCAGATAAGTAAAAATTCAAGAAAATTTAAAATTGCGGATTAAAAGTTATTTGAAATTTGTTTAAGTGCTGTAATTCTTAGAGATACT
This sequence comes from Promethearchaeota archaeon, assembly GCA_019058515.1. The sequence continues at coordinate 36,162 of JAHPYY010000111.1, read as the reverse complement.
CCTAAGATGTTTATTAAATGGGAATTGTTTATTCTTAAAATAATATGAACTTATATATAAGGACGAGTAAAATATCGTAATTATTATTAATAGATTTTTTTTATTAGTTATATAGGAAAAGTATGGTTGATTTAACTCGAAGTTAACTAAAAGGCATTTAAAATAATTGGAGGAGATGGTTTGAAGCGATCAAGTAGAAGAATCCGCATTGAAAACATTGCTCTAGACTTATTCAACGATCCTTTTGACCTAATCTACAAGAAATACTCGCGCCAATTACCGTTTAGAATTTATAGGGCGTTCAAACAATCTAAAATATCGTTGGTAAATGTTATAGACACATTGAGATTTATCATCGAACATTCTAAACAAACCCTCACAAGGCAATTTTCTCTCTTAATTTTATGCCACCTTAAAACTACCCTTTTTAAACCTTCAACCATCCAACCGTTGTTAAAGGAGATTATCCTTACAGAAGACGATAAAATGGTTTCACTATTTTCATTACACCTGTTGACATATTTTTTCCCATACGAGTCGGTTAAATTCGTGAAGTATGTGGTTGATAACATTCTAACCGCAAAGAATCTCACCAAAGAAGAATTATCTTTTCGCTATCTTTTAATTGATAACCTAAGGACGAGAAATAACGATACTATTAGATATTACCAGCATATTTCGTACGACATGAAAAGAGAAATGCTAGAACGAAATGTGTATTAGTAGAAACCCTCTTATAGTGTATTAAACGACCTTAAAAATAGTTCCTTTTAATTCGAGTTTATTCTAAGATTATAGGTTATTTTTTAAAATGGCTTAGTATAAATCTATGATTGTCTTAATTTTGGTTATTATATCAAACTAAGAATGAATGTGATTATGTATACTGTATGTACTGATTATGTTGAAAATGGTACGCTGGATGAATATCTCGAGGGTTTGGTCGAATCCGAAAAGAAATTTACTAATGAAATTGGAGTGCTGTTTAGGAAATTTTTTCAGTGTAAAATTCAACCACATGTAATATGGGCTGTTACAGAATGGGATAATGCTAAATCACACCACGATGCGGCTCAATCGATATTAAAAACCAGAAGAGACGACCGTTTTGCTTCGGTAGCGTTCGGACCCACGCCTTACTTCGAAATTTTCTGTAATTCTGACGAAAGCTTATCGGTTGGAGAGTTCTTAAATGCTAACAAATTCTTTATTGTTGTACACGGGTTAATTAACGAAAAACTAATCAAGGAGTTCTTAGATATAAGGAGAATGCGATTCGAAGAAGTTAAACACATCCCCCAATGGATGAGAGTTTTCCACAACATTTCTAATCGCTCAGAATTTGTCGCGTTTTTGGGGTTTTCCAGCGAAGAAGTGTTCAATAAGGTAAGGAAAGTAGATGATTTTTACTTAGAAGAGTACTTATTCACTGGAATAAAAGAACCACTGGGAATGTCGCAAGTTGCGGCGTATAATCAATTTATCTGCGAACAGATAGTCGTTAGCAATCTTAAAATTAAGGAGTGACTTATAGTTTTTCATATTGACTTTATTCAGTAGATCTTAATAACTTATACAGCTCTGCTGTGTACTTCTTAGGATTTAAGAATATAAAATGGTGTCCTCCCGATTCGCTAAACACATGTTCCAAAGCATCGGGAAATATCTTTTGAAATGCATCAAAATGATGATATGTGTCTTCATCTCCGATAGTTCCTAAAAGTATGACTGTTCCTTTATATCTCCGTTCCTTCGGTTCGTTTAGTTGATAATTTTTAAGGAATTCGTTTGCGGTGGATAAATAACGGAAGAGAGTGATTTTTTTAAGATTATTCATTCTTCCACTAAAATATTCTTGATAAAAGTCGTTCCAGGGAGCATTCGGATATTCTTGCATTCTCTTTTTTAGTAAAGCCTTCTTTAGAACAGATAAAGGGATTAACTTAATCAGTAGCTTTAACACCTTCATGCTTTTTGGTTTTTCTCGACCCCATAGCATTCCCGTATGACTTAAAACTGCCCTATCTATTTTCTCGGGTATGAAATCCAATAGCGCTTGAACTAACCCTCCCCCATAAGAATAACCTAAGATAGTTACATGATTAATGTTTTCTTGTTTGATAAAGACATTAAACGCGGCGATCAAATCGTTGGTATTTGATAAATTATCGGGTATAAACGGGATTATGATTTTGTACTTTTCTGATAATGTATAAGTAGGATAAAAGAACATCTCTGGTCCAATCATTGCTCCGTGAAATAAAATCAAAGCTTTATCTCCAGTACCATAACGCCAGTAATCCCAAGGTTGATCCTTAATTTCAAGAGTGAATTTATTAAAACTTTGAATTGCTTTATTAAAAAATTGCCATTGCTCTGATAAATTTGTAATATCGGGAAACTTAATTTCATTATCAGTCATTAAGCAAATAATAGATTTTTTTAATTATAAATATTAGGTACACCTAATTTTATAACATTTTACTACGAATAAATTAGATTAAGATATTTCTAAAATTAATATTTAAAATATAAATTAAAATCTTAAGATTTTACAACATTTATCCTGACTTTAGCTATAAAATATTATGAATTTACAAAATAAATCCCGATGATTTCCCAATAGATTTTTAATTTTCTTGGGAATTATAATTTTATTACATTTTAAATAATCTTATTAGAACCATTACATCTTTATACAAATAAAATGAATGAATTTAAAAATAAAATAGCCGTAATTACTGGTGCAGCAAGCGGAATTGGACACGCTCTTGCAGTTAAATGCGTCGACGAAGGAATGAAGGTAGTATTAGCTGATATTGACAAAGAAAAACTAATAAAAACAAGAAGAGAGATAAACGCACAAGATGATGACATATTACTAGTGAAGACTGATGTTTCCAAGTACAAAGATGTTCAATCTTTAGCTGACAAGACTTTGGATCGATTTAATGAAATCCACATGTTGTTTAATAACGCTGGTGTTTTCACTACAAACTATTTGTGGGAACATACCATAGAAGATTGGAATTGGCTTTTAGGTGTCAATCTGTGGGGTGTAATTTATGGTGTCAAAGTTTTCGTCCCGATCCTTCTAAAACAGCAAATAGAAAGCCATATAATTAATACTGCTTCCATTACGGGATTATTACCTGGTCAAGGAATATACGGAATTACCAAAAAAGCAATTGTTGCTCTATCAGAAACTCTTTACTCTGAGCTAAATGAATTAAAAGCTAACGTGAATGTGTCAGTTGTTTGCCCCTCTTATGCCAATACGCAACTATCCGAATCAGAAGCTCATAGGCCTATAGAATTAACGAACCAACAAAAGGAGATTGCAAGCGTGACTAAAAGAAGATTGAGGAGACTTCGAAAGGTTCTAACGACAGGTATTACTTGCGATATAATAGCAGAAAAAACTTTTGATGGCATTAAAAAAAACCGATTTTATATAGTGACCGACGATTTATCTTGGTGGAAAGATTTACTAAGAAAAAGGCACGAGTATATTATGGAAGGGCAAAATCCGGACGATTTACCTATGTCAACTGCGTAGAATTGTTATTTCTACTGCTGGTTTAATTGAGAGTATGTTTGAAGGTGACACTAAGAAACAAGTAGCGTGTCATTCGATACCAAGAAGTGGATATACTTCTAGAAATTAAGCTATTTACCATTTTTTCTTTATATAGATTCAAGCATTTTTTAATTATTACTCGAAACTATTCACCCACATTTGAACTTATAGTATCTGATGTCAAACAAAAGCCTGTCGAATTCTATCATATACGCTCTTAACAATACAATTTCAGATGATGAAAAGCTTAAAATTCTCTCAGAATTGAAGGGTTGTGATTTTAGTAGCAGTGCTACTTATGATAAGTTAGAACATCTCATTTTAAATCATAATAATAACGATTTAAGATACCAAGTCTTAAAATTAATTTACCAATTCTTTCCAAAAGCTGGAAAGAAGCTAATTCGGTGGAGTCTACTAAACGATCCAAATTACAATGTAAAAATCATTAATCTTATTGATTCAACTCCCCAAAATTTCAATTTTATTATTGAGGAAGCGCTACAACAGAAATATAATCGCGAACTACTTGTCAACGATGTAATTGACAACGAATTCCTACAAGTGATTTTGTTTTGGAAGGATTGCAATAACCAGTTTCACGTATTTTACGATATAGTATTAAAGTGTTTTATTTTCCGTAATATAGAAAACGATAATTTAAGTTTTCTTTGTAGAAAAATTATCGATCCTTTTGAAACAATACCCTCGGTTCGTACCTATGAATTAATTGACTTCCTTAAGTTGAAAGGCGTAAAAACTCAAAAATTCTTTTGCTTGAAAATTCCAAGTAGTATAGAACTAGTGAAAGAAACCACCATGCAGATCTCACTTGAATCGTTGCGTAGAAATCTAAATTTTTATCAAAGTCTCACAGGGATTCCTCAGAACAAAATTGAATTTTCAATTTTAAGAGAGGAGAGCTCTAATCTACCAAATTTTAAACTTTATACCAATTCTCACAATTTTGTTTTGTATTGCTCCTAACTTGAAAAAACGAGTATTATTAGCTAATCTTTCAAGCAAAACCCAAACAATAAAGATTACTTAAAATTACTGTTTTTAGTATCGTGACAATTTATCTAATATGTCAAACCTCTCGAAAATTAAGAAATACCATTGGGTCGATCGTCTACTTCAAAAATCAACATCGTTAGGAAAATTACTTTCTGGAATTTTCGGATTATTCGAGGTCTCTCTTTTAGAATTTTTGAGGAGAATAGATTTACGCTTCAATATTTATTCCATGGGAATCCTAAATAAATATCTAATAAGAAATCGTTGGGGAGGTCGAGTTTTACCTTTAAATATAAATATCGATGTAGATACAAAATTTTTACCCACCCAAGAAATTGAAGCGCTATTAGAGAAATCTAATGTAACTGGTATTGGTTGGTGTTATTGCCGAAGCGTTCAGAGAAAGTACAATGAACCTAATTGCGATAATCCACTCTATACGTGTATACATGTAGGGTACGGTAAATCGTTAAGAGAAATCCCCTTCAAATCTGAAAGGTTAAAACGCGTTTCAAAAGAAGAAATAAGGAATTTACTCCGAGCGACTGAAGAGAGAGGGTTAGTTCATCAATTTATTTATTTTCCAAGCCCCGAATTTTATTATGTCATTTGTAATTGCTGTCCTTGTTGTTGTATAGTGCTAAAGAACTTCTTAAAGCATGGTGCACCCCATATTGTTAAAAGCGATTTTATAGCTTCCACTAATCTTGAAAAATGTACAAATTGTGGAACTTGTGAGCAGTGGTGTTATTTTGGGGCTAGAAGGCTTGTAAAAATGCACCTTAATTTCGACCCAAAGAAATGCTTTGGATGTGGGGTATGTGTTTCCAAATGTCCTCAAGAGGTGATTATTCTTGAAAAAAAGGGGGAATTATAATTTTTATTGATTTGTTTACGCCCGTAATAAAATATTATAAAAATAAATACTTAGTTTTCTATGGTAATCTAAATAAATAGTTTATAATTCCAAATTAGTTCTCTATTAAACTTTAGCATCTGTATTTATTCAAGTATTCTTGCAATCTGAGACGGGTATTATGAAAGATCTATACGAAATAGGCATAGTTTTCAGAGGTTTTCTTTTAGTCAACCATAAATTCAAAAAATTGCCCGTTGTAAAAGATGCAAGAAGCACAGATGTAGATTTAAGAAGTGCTTTTATTTCAGCCATAACAACTTTTGCAGAGAGTGCTTTTGGCAACACATCATTGGAATATTTAGAAATGCAGAACTTCCTCTTTATATTTAAAATTAATTTAATTCAACCATCTGATAACAATGAGGAAGAACCTGTTATTTTATACGGACTTGTAGAGAGAAAAAGAAAGAACGCTGATAAATTTGTAAGGAAATTTTTCGAAAAAGCTACTCCCATTATAGAATTGTTCAAACAGAAGTACAATCACAAAGATTTTACGGAGCTAGACCAATTCAAACCATTTTCCGATGAAATGAGGAATTTTTTTATGTAAAAATGATGTGACAAAAAATTCGTCATTAAACCAAATCCTTGTTTATAACCCAAACTTTCAGATTCTGTTCTTCTTGTTTAATATGATCTTCAGATTTTAATATCTCGATCTCATTTTTTATAACATCATCCGAATATCCTATATCACTTAACTCTTGCTTGAGAACATCTAAAGAGTTTAAAAATTTGTGTTTTTTGAAAATACCTATTATAAAACCCCTTAAATTCGTGGGAATTGGTTTTAATTTTCTTTCTCTTTTCGCATCTCTTCTTTTTTGAGCGTTAGATACTTTAGGTGGTTCGATGTACTTTGGAACATCAAGTGTAGGTTTCTTTCCCCATTCAAAATCCGTAACTTGTCTTATAGTCCTATCGTATCCCCCAAAAATAATGTGCTTTATCCCTCCTACTGAATCGTCGATAATGAACATATCCTTTATGGAAGTAGACACTTTAGTTTTCCATTTTAGGCGAAAATCCGTAGAATCCTTGGAAGTGTTTTCGTACACCTTAAGCGATCCGTCGGCGCAACCCGCAATAATTTCATTGGCGTTATCACCATCCACATCTTCAATAACGATCGATAAAGGACGACCGTTATGTACTTTAATGTATTTAAGGTTTTTACCTAATGAATCAATTATTTTGATATATGAATCGTCTGTTGCTAACACAATTTCGTTGTAACCATCGTGTGCCACATCACCAATTTGGATCACATTAATTTGTGAGTTGAAATCTCGCTGCCAACAAATATCCGGTTTACCATCGATCATGCGAATTACTTGAAGAATTCCCGTTTTAGTTCCCACAATTAAACATAGTTGAGGTTTTCTAGAGTCTGGTAGCTTTAGGTGTCCCAACGCGCAAACAGTTACCCAAGAATCGTAATATAGCGTAAAATCTGGATTTTTGGACTCTATACTGCTAAAAATTTTTAAAGTTTTATCTTCTCCTCCAAAAATTAACTGAACCTCTCCATTATTTGCAAATTCGCCGGCTGTACAACAAAGAACTTTTCCATCTGAATGATACCTTAGAATTCCTACGAATTTGTCAGTAGTGGTATCGTTTTTCACTACTAAGAAGCTTCCATCGCCAGAACCAACCAGTACTTCTTGGTTATTGTCTCTATCTATGTCAATTACATAAATGCATCGAACCCAGCCGTCGAAGTTCACCTCGTCAATAATTTCCATTCCTTCTTCTGTATCCATCAAGTAAAGGGTTTTATCGTGTCCTCCAAACACCAAATATTCCTTATTCTTGTATCGTAGAGCCGAGCAGGCAAGTACTGCGTCGGAACACTCGAAAATCCAGTCTAAGTGAAATCTTTTTCGGATCATCGTATCATCTTATACTTCTGTCAAGTCTCTATATTCCTAAAAATATAGAAAAATAACGGTTATTTATTAGTTTTGATAACAAAACTAGGGAGTAAAAAATATATTAACTTGCACATCACTTTACATATAATAGATTTAAGTCACTTTTCATAAAATAAAGGTCAAAACTAAAAAAACAAGAGATTGGTATGATTCCGAAACAAATTGTAAAGGATTTAATTGATCACTATGTTTATATTTATATCAAAGATATTAACAAAGAATTTGCTGGAGTAATAAAATCTATTACTGAAACAGATATTTTGATTCTAGAAGACAAAAACAATAACCAATCTTATATCTCTCTTGATGATATCCTTGTGATTACAGATAGAAAGTAGATATTATAGCGATCTTAAGCCTAACTCAATTTTTATTTTATTTCAAAATATTGTCTTGAATTTTGACAAGACTTACAAAAATAATATAAAAATAGATAAAAAAATTAAAATTAATTTTAATGTAGATTAATACGCTACTTGCGCATCGGATGGTTTGTAATCGCCCTTGCCGTGAATCTCGTAAGTGATTTCCAATTTATCGCCTTCTTCTAATGGATCTAATTCCCACTTAAGGGTATCAGAGCCGACTTCATCGGTTATTTCAGGTTCAACTGAATAATCCCCGTATTCAAAATTATCAGGCACTTTATCTAATAGGACGAAATTTTCAAGTGGGCTCTCGGAGATATTCTCAACATAAAGTATAATTTGGTAGTCTCCGAGGCTTGAGATTGGAACCACTTCCTTTCCAACACGAAATTTGCGACGTATATGTACTGCCTCGATGATTGGAACGACCGGTCGAAATTCAAGTTCTTCGGATTGTGGAAATGTATTTGCAACATACACTATTTCTGACTCGAACCGGGATTCTACTGCAGGATTAATTGAATGAATCGGATATTGAAATTCAATTTCGCCTTCTGGGTCAAGCATGCCCGTACTGGAATCTTTAAGGTCGGTGAGCTCTATTCTGAGTTCGTTTCCTCCCGTGCTAACTGCGGAGGAATCTAATTCCACTTCTCCCCCGTTCCAAATTAATTTTATTTCATCTGAGTTGGGTGGTTGGAACTCATCCGTGAAAAATTGTTGTACAATTGAAACCTCGTTTAATGGAGCTGAACCGTTATTTGCCATCTTTAGTGAAGCCCAGACATTCTGTTCTTTAAAGGTAGGTACAATAATAAGGGGTGCTTCTTCGACTTCTTCAGCTTCTTCTTCTCTCTCAGGAATTTCTTCTTTAAGGCTATACACTACTGAGCCGGTGATGCTAGCGATCGCAAGCTCCACTTCTCCAATGCTTATAGCCCCGTTTACAATGGTTTGAAAATCAGGTACGACTCTGAATTCTATTTTCTTTCTAAACTGGGGAAAATCATCGCTTTCGTATTGCCATTTAGTGGAATGCCACTCTGCACCTGCAGGTAGCCTTGGTACTTCTTCGGGATCAATGTCGACAAATTTGGTGGATGCATCGTCAGTGGCGTATACATCTGCGTTAAAAAGTCCCAAAATAAACTCGGAGGTATTTGCAAAGACTAGTTTACAGTCCCATACGCCAGGTTCCTCGTCTCGTTCCACTTTTTCTACGTAAAATCGATTTCTCGTATATGCGTCGAATTGATCAATTTCCATCCCTCCAGCAAACGAGGAAGCGGCTTGATACTCTACTTCAATTGGTCCCGTTTTTCGAGCATCGATATCGTTAACTGTGATTGTACAAGTAAACTTCAATAGCGCAGTGGTTTCTGGTTCAAGGCGATCTATAGTCCAGACAATCGTGTCTCCTTCTTGATCGGCTTTACCTATTGTAGTATCCACAATTCTTGGTTTATCGAACTCGTTTAGGATGGTTTTCGTAACCTTAACATTTGCAAGTGGTTTTTCAAACAAACTCCTCATAGCTATAGCGAATGTTACTGTATTTTCTTTATCAATAGATATTCCGTAAGATTCTAAGCTATATTCTTCCGCTCCCGCGTCGTAATCCTCGTCCTCTTCTTCCTCCTCCTCCTCATCTTCACTATAAGTTTCTTTTTTCGTGATTTTAACGTCTTCGCTGGTTTTATCCCTAATTTTTAATAATTCGGTTTCGATGTCGCTAATATTTAGAATATCATCTGCATTAGGTAATGTATTGATAAATTCTTTAATTAACAGTAAGTTTTTCGCTTCACCAGTTATTTCAAATTCCCGAGAATCTACATTGTCGTCCTCATCAACTCCAAGTTCTCTAATTGAGATCTCGTCTGATTTTAGATTGGTAGATTCGATGTTTTTAAGCTTAATGTCTATATCCCATAATCTATCCTTCGAACTCGGATTTTCTACATTTAATTTACCGTTAAAGCCTATTGATTCAAGACTGGCGTAGTGGTCTTGCTCTACGCTCACCTCTTCGATTATCTTCACTTGTGCCAGTAATCCTTCTCGATTTCCGTCTTTTAGTAAAACTGCACCTTCAATTTCTCCAGTATCTTTATCGTAAGTCTCAATTACTGGAGTAGATAAATCTCTATCGACGAGTTCTACTCTTCCTTCATCCATATCTGTTCTTTTTAATCCTTCAGCAGCAAGTTCTTCGGTTTTCTCTTCTTCTCCCCAGCCGTATGCGCCTTTAGTTTCTTCTGGCTTTTTCTTATCTTTATCTTTTTTTCTAGCCATATTATATCCCTTAGGTTTCCATTTTTGACAAAATCTATGTTATTTATGGATTAATAAATAATTTCTGAGGTAAAATAAAATAAAAAAACTTAGTTAAAAAACTTTTATCCTAGAATTCATGGATTCATCTTTAATCCATGGTTTATATCATTAGATCAGTGTCTAGATAAATTTTGCTTTGAGTTAATAATACTCTTTTTTAAGAGAATTTGGAGAATAAAATGTATGTCCACACATCGGGCAACAAAGTGGTTTGGATTTTAAAACGCCAATATCTCTAGATTTGAAACTGTACCCACACACGGGACAAATTGTAACAAATGGATTCAATAATCCTTTAATTTTTTTTATTTCCCTCTTATCGTTCATTTCTAATTAATTATTGATTTATACAATTTTATTTCTTTCCATTATAGCTGAAATAAAGCTATTAATAAATCATTTACATTAACCCCTGTTGGTCCCGTAATAATTTCTAATTTTTCTGCTTTAAAGAATGAATTTGAATCATTGTTTGCTAGATAGTTATTTAGATTTATATTATATTTTCTTATTTTATCTTGAATATCATTATCAATGAGTGCACCCATTGCTTTACTATTTCCCTCAATACCGTCTAAATTCGCAGCAATGACGGAGAAAGAGAAATCCAAATTCATTCGAGCTATTTTATTTAGGAAACTTAACAACATTTCTTGATTTCTTCCTCCAATACCATTACCTAAAATCGTCACAGTTAATTCGCCGCTTCCAATAATCGCTAACAAATTGGTCGCTTTATCTTGACGGGACTTTTCTTTCTCCTTAATGAAAAAATTAGCAAAAGAAGTACCAAACGATTTCGCTTCTCCTGCCATACTCATAGGATAATGGAGCACTGTATAATTTTTCTTAGCTAAAAAATCCTCTACTCTGTCTATCGCTGATTTGACGCTTCCTATCAGAAAATTTGAAACATTCAAGAAACAAGGATCATCGGATTTGGGATTTTCCCTAATTTTTCCCTTAATTCCCTCTAATATTATCTTTTTAACTGAATATGGTAAATTATTTTCCAACTCATATCGTTTTACAATACTTAGCACATCTTCATATGTAGTGGTATCGGCAACTGTAGGTCCAGATGCTATTGAATCCAAGTCATCTCCTATTACGTCTGAAATTATCAACGAAATTAAATTAGAATTACCGTGTATGTAGTTAATTTTCGCAAGATTACCCCCTTTAAAATCGGACAAATGTTTTCTAATAGTATTAATTTCGTGAATAGATACTCCTGAAGAGAGAAGAAGTTCGTTTACTTGTTTTAAATCCAATAAAGATACACTTTTCTTTGGTAAAGGTAAAAGCGCTGAACCACCCCCCGAAATTAAACATAATATGAGTTCATTTGGTTTAGCCTTTCTTACAAGGTCCATCATTCTAATCGTTCCATTTAGACCGTCCTCGTCGGGGATAGGATGGGAAGCGAGATTGATTATTATTTCTCCAATTTTTTGATTAGGACCGATATCTAAGCCTTTTGGAATGTTAATTACTCCCTCGTACGAGTGAAAACCAGCTTTTTCGAAGATTTCTACGAGAAATGACGCCATATGATAACAAGCTTTTCCTCCTCCAATAACATAAATATTTTTATGCTTAAGCAAGTTGATTTTTAATCCATTAATTACCAATGTAGAATTTTTTAAACTGATTTTATTCTTCATAAGGTTATATGGCTTTACTTCTTCAATAGCGATCTCTAGTGCATTTAAAGCCGTTCTTCTTAACTCAGATGCGACAGAACTGAGATGAGGGGGAATTAATTCACTAATATTTTTTATTATCATATGCATGTGACCCTAAAATGACAAATCAGATATAATTAAACTTAATATTTAATCTACTATTAAACATATCAATCGATTATAACGAATTTATACAGTTCGAAAAGAATATAATATTCTAGAAGAGGAAAAACTTAAATGAGTGAAATGTACGATATCGCAGTCATTGGTGCTGGACCTGGAGGATATCACGCTGCGATAAGAGCAGCACAATATGGCGCGAAGGTGGCATTAATCGAAAAGAAAAACTTGGGCGGTACGTGTTTAAACTGGGGGTGTATCCCTACAAAAGCCCTATACGCTTCATCCGAAATGATCCAAAATTTAAGAGAGCATGGTAACGAATTTGGTGTGATGTGCGAACCTAAACTTGATTTCGCAAAAGCAGTTGAGAGAAAAAATAAAGTGGTTAAGGAATTGGTAGAAGGAATAGCAGGACTTCAAAAAGCTTGGAAAAACGATGTGTATATGGGTTATGGAAAGTTAATGGGAGGAAATGTCAATGACGGGTTTGATATCTCAATTGAGGGTGAAGAGGCTAAAACTATTAAGACAAAACGAGTACTTCTTGCGACAGGATCCTCTCCTGCGTTAATACCAGCATTTAACATTGATCACCAACGAATCTTAACAAGTGACGATATTCTAGATCCTAATTTTAAGGTTGTTCCCAAACGACTGCTCGTTATTGGAGCTGGTGTAATAGGCTGTGAATTTGCAAACATTTTCGCAACATTTGGAAGCAAGGTTATCATGTTAGAATATTTAGATTCGCCAATTGCTACCGAAGAACCGATGCTAGTTAAGGAACTACAAAAAAAGCTCAATTCGCTTGGTGTAGAGATTCATGTTTCTCAGAATGTGCTATCTGTGGATAACACAGGCACAGGAGTTAAAGCTACAACTTGTTCTGCAGATGTGCCACGAGATCAAATAGAAACAGCGGAAAAATCCTATTTTGAAGCAGATTACTGTTTAGTGTCAATAGGTAGAGCTAAAGAGTCGAAAAATCTTGGATTAGAAGAAATGGGTATTGAGATGGAGAGAGGAGCGATCAAAGTAAGTCAGAAAACCTTAGAAACCGCTGTTCCTGGAATATATGCGATTGGGGATGTAACGGGAGGTATAATGCTTGCTCATGTAGCTTCCTATGAAGGAGATATCGCAGTAGCTAATGCACTTGCTAGCATTGGAGGATTTTCCATCGAGCCCACAACTCCCGACTATACTGTCGTTCCTGCTACGATCTTTACTAATCCAAACATAGGTTCAGTGGGTATTAGGAGAAAACAAGCTAAGATGTTAGGCATAGATTTACTAATGGGAAGATTCCCTTTCGCGGCTTTGGGAAAAGCAAAATGTGCAGGTCACGAAGATGGCTTCATTTTAATCTTAGCAAATAAGGAGAACCATAAAATTGTAGGTGCTTCGTGCATAGGTGCTGAAGCTCCTGAATTGATTGCCGAAGTTGCGCTAGCAATGAAACACGGTTTGACGGTACACGATATAGCTGAGACGATCCATAGTCATCCGACGATTTCGGAAATGGTTCTTGAAGGCGCTGAAGATGTCGTAGGAATGGCAGTGCATAAGAAAGGACATCCTATTCGCCATTAACTTTCGTGTTATCGAATATCGACAATCTGTAAAACCAAAACTTTCTTTTTTAGTTCCTTTTTCTTTTTATATTATAAAACATTGAATTTTAGCCTGAATAATTAGCCTTTAAAGCTTAGTAAATAAATGTATATTATGGCATTAGATACTTGGTTTCACGTATCATTTAACAACGATTACATCCTAATTGAAGTAAATCCTCCGTCTTCAGACGGTTGGGAAGCTCAAATTGAATGGATTAAAATACTTCGAATTTGTTTTCAACCTGCTGATTTTTTAGCTAGTGACGATATTTATATTTTTACAAGCGAGCGAGAAGAGAGTTATGTGATTCCAACCGAAGCCGATGGTGGACTAGAAATCTGGAACGAAATTATCCGAAGAAATTACTTTGACGCAGCTTTAGCTATAAAGGCAGCTAGTTCAGTAAGTGGTTTATATTGCTGGCCTCAAGAAGAATAAACTTAACATCATGAAATTAGGTATTACAATCAACAATAAAATTAATTGAAAGAGGGTGTGTTTAACTGGGAGCTATCTTCAATGTATTAATTTGTGGAGTTAAAAATCGTGGTTGTGTAGCCTTAGGTAAAATTTTTAGAGAATACGGATCAAAGATCGGCTTTGTAAAAAAAGTAATAGGTACCGAATCGAGAGGGATTTCTAAAAGGAACGATTCAGTAATATCTACAACACGATATTTATTCGAAAGTAAAATTTATTACCTAGATCAAAATTATCGAAACGATGATTTAGTTTCTCCCTTAATTCCGGCGAAGGATGCCCACTTAGTTTTAGGCTTGGAACCATTAGAAACTCTAAGGTGTTTAAGGTATATCTCTGAAAAGACTGAAGTTATTCTAAACACACAGAATTCCTTTCCGATGAAATTATTAAAAAAAAGAAATGAATCAATAAGGTTTCCTTCTAATGCTGTAATTATCGATCTTTTGGATCAATACGCCCGAAGAGTTGTAGCGACGAACTTTGACGAGTTATCTTTTAAAAAATTTAATAGCGCGAAATTCGCACATATTATCGCATTAGGAGTGGCAATAAGAGATTTCGATGGTTTTTTCAATTTGGAAATGTTTAGATCTTTCATAAATAACTCTTCTAAGGACAATAAAGAAAACTTGAGCGCCCTAGAGCTAGGATTTAATCTTGTAAGTAATGAATACTGATTTTAACTACCTTCTTAAAAAGTGTACTTTAAACGAGCGTAATTTACCTCTCTCTACCACCATTTCACGATACGCACCCACCGTTTCAGGATTTTTATACCCTCCCAACCCTAAAGCAGGAGTTTGAACAACAAATGGAGCGTGCTTTTTTACTTCTTCCACTGTGTCAAATAATTCGGAATACATGTCGTAATATACGGCCGCGGGGTTTTCTACTCTTTTAAGACTAAAAGGGATAGAATCAATAACTGAAGTTTTCGTTTCCGGATCGGAGAGTCTATATTCTTTAAGGGAATGAGTATGGCCAGTTAATGTTAAAACACAAAAATCCTTACAAAAATTCACCACCTTTTCCCAATTATTTGAGATTCCTCCAATTTTTACGTTGAATTTGCCGTCAATCCTCGCTTTTGAAAGCGTTTTGCCAAGTTTTTGAATTACAGATTCACTAAATTCATCGATTTTCTTCCTTAAGTCTGCGGATTTTTTTTCCAACCACTTTATTACAAACCTTTTCTTAGTTGTATTTATCGGCGGACCGTGGAGAAAGAGAAATATATTATCGCTTTCGTTATAAGTTGTATTAATTAAGTTTTCTAAATAGGAGATTTGTTTACTAGAAATTCCTGTCAATGCGGGATGCCCCGAAATCAAATCCTTTAAATTTTTGAAGGAATCGCTTCCAGAATTAAGGAAAATAAACAAGTTGTTACCAAATTTGTAGTGAAAATCTAGGGAAGGATTAATGTCAGAGAAGTACCCCTTTAATGCTTGAGGGGTTTTAGTTATCGCAGTAATAGGAGAAGATGAGAATAACTCGTTCAAAGCAACTGCTTCAGCGGCGTTTAATCCAATTTTTCGATACATTCCTGCCCATGTTATATCATAATGGTACGGTCTATAATCGTGATTGCCAGGAACCGTAAAAATAGGGAATAAGAGTTCTTCACCTTTTATAACTCCTCTTTGCGTTTCCTCATTGGTATTATTCATCAATATATTTTTAAATGTCGACCAGTTGCTATAATCGTAATTAAAATTTACCAAATTCTTTAATTGCTTTGACCATTTACTCAGAACTGCGAAATCAATTAAATCTCCCGTTAATGCTACGAAATCTAAGTCGTTTTGATAAATCTTTTGATTCATTAGTTTTATAAAAGTCCGAAATTGGTTATTGGGATTAACTAATCGTTTTCTCAATGGGATTTTAAGTCTCTCTAATTCCTCATTATTTTTACTGAGTAACTTTTTAATTTTCAATTTTCGTCCTAGCTGCTTAAAAAAGTTATCTGTGCCCTTAACTATCGCAGATTTGGTCCATTTTTTAACTAATCCATATATTTTATCATTTCTTTCAGCGATGTGAAGATCTGTAGCGTGAACAAACTTAAAGTTCTGCCAATTTTGTTTAGTAATTACGATTGAGTGAAGATTTGTACGGGTTTGCTTTAAGTTATTAATATATAAGATATCAAACATAACGAATTTTCTAAAGTTCAGGAAATAGATTATCTGTGGAGTTAAAGTGAAATTAATTTTAATTTTATAGGCATAATTTACGCCTGTGAAAACTTTTTGCCTAAGCACGTAATCTTGGATACTATTTCTCTCTGCTATAAAAGCTTGAGAATTTATAGAGATCGGGGAAATCTTTTCTAAATTCGTGATAAATGTCCCCAAACGATCCCCACGAATTGGACGCGTTTTTAACCTTCGATATTTATCAACATCGACACCTGGAGGAATAAGTTCCTTTACTCTTCTTTTTCGAAATATCTTATCTTTTATTCGTTTAAAAAAACCCTTCTTTTTTATCTTTTCTAATTTTTCTTTTTCCTTCCTCTTCTTTTTTAGTGTTCGACTTAGTTCTAATTTATAATCTAATATTGGTGCCAACCAGAGGTTTTCTTTTACAATTCTTCTTAATAATTTTTCATCGTCTGAATTAGTTAGAAAAATCAGTTCTGTTTCGTAGTCTCCACTTATATCATCATCCTTAAAACCTAGAAATATTGGATGACCAATATTTGGATTTACTATTACAACCTCTAATTCCTCTTCTCTTATAGAATTTATACTGCTCATCAAAGATTATTCCTAATTTCCTCATCAATAGTTTGACAATTAAAAAATTAGAATCTATGCACGAATAAATAATACACATAGAAAAATTTTTTGTAGGAAATATGACTTGGACAGAATAAATGCTATTGTACTTCTGAGCAGCAAGCAACTCTAAATAACATTCAATTTTCAAGATATTTTTATTATTCTAAAGAATTGGCTTCCAACTTAAAGAAGTATTGTTACACTTGAGAGTCTGTTCCTAATAATCAATTGACGAAAGGTTTTAATTTACAATTGTGTTTTTATTACTAAGATTTTTCTTAAATATAGAAATAGTTTTTTTTGACTCGTGTTTTAAAATGGAACGAAAACCATACCAAAGACCAATCGATTACCTAAAAAGTAGTATTAATAAAGTTATCCTCATCAAAGTAAAAAGAAATAGACTTTTTCGAGGACAACTTGGAGGATTTGACGACCACTTGAACTTGTATTTGGAAAATACAAGCCAGATCTTCGAATATCAAGACGAAGAAGGCAATATTCGCGAAGAACACGAAAACCTGGGTTCTATCGTGGTTCGCGGAGACAATGTCATTTTCATAAATTTAGCAGGAACTTAAGGTAAGCCTGTTTTTAGGTGTTTTTTGTAGTTTAAATTGTTTTTAAATCTCTTTCATTCACAAATCTTGTTAATTGATAACAGGATTAGTGTTTCCAATAAGAAGACCTCAATTTCCATCTATCGTATCCTCGCTTCGTTTTGAATGGTCTTTCTTGACAATTAAAAAAACAGTCTGGGCAAAAAACTGAAATATACGATGTGGACCAAAGAAGTTTAGCTTTCTTTTCCGAAACTGCGGGATTGTCTCTACAAAATTCTTCGAATGTAATGGATTTGCCACATTCCACGCAATTTTTTTTTACACATAATTTGTTTTCTTGCACGAGAATACACTAAAGGTGTGAGAGTCTGTGATATTTTAAGAAGATCGAACACTAATTATAAACATAAATCCCTTCAAAATTACTAATTTTAGGTAGATTTAAGCTTATTGTATTATCGCATTAATTATAAAGCTATCATTCTTATTTAAGTCATAATTAAGCTGTTATAATACAATTATGACCAAATCAGACGAGGATGGAGACATTTTAGTTAAGTGTGTGGTGAAAAATTGTCAAAAGGAAATACACCGGAAAGATGCTATGATAATCTCGGGAGAATATTATTGTAAAACATGTGGAGTGGCAATGTACAGGACAACTCTTAGTCTTTGAGTTTTTACAATAGATTTTATTTAACGGTTCTTTTTAATTCTTAAGAATTGTTTTTAGGCTCGTGGCGAAGCATGGATATCGCGGCAGCCTCCTAAACCTAAAATTGGAGTAAGCTGACGATCGGGGGTTCAATAGCTTCAGAAACCTCTTCTGTGTTGAATTAATCCCCCCGGGCCTGCTTTTTTCTTAATTTATTTTTTTTGTGAAACATTTTTAAAAACTTACACCGAATATTAGCTAATAATAACTGAAGTTTATAGATTAATTAGGTCAACATCAGATGACACAGAAATCAACAAATATTGAACCATTTAAAGAAGTTATCCCCTTAAAAACAAAAGTTACCTACGGATTTTCCGTATTTGGAAGCAATATTTTATCGGGATTAGGGTTAGGACCAATAACCTATTATTACAATGTATTTTTAGGTTTAGAAGAATCCTTGGTCGGAATTGCATGGTTGTTATTTATATTTTGGAACATGATAAACGACCCGTTGTTTGGATTCATCGAGGATCGTACCAAATCGGAGAAATACGGAAGAAGAATCCCCTATTTAAGATTTGGAGCGCCGATATATACCATTCTTTTTATTTTTTGTTGGTTTCCTCTCGTTGATGTAAATAATGAGATCGCATTGTTTTTCAATTTTCTATTCATTCTTTACGCTTTTGATACGATTTTCACAATTGTAGGACTTATATACTACTCCATGCCAGCTGAAATGGCCGTTACCTCTAAAGCTCGTTCCGGAATTATGGTTTTCTCGTCAATTTTTGGTGCATTTGGGGGGGTATTAACTTACTTACTGCCTATTTTATTGTTGACGGGCTCTGACGCTCCTCCCGTCGAGATCTTTTTAGCAACTATGGTCATTTTAGGAATTATATGCGGTTTAATGATTTTTGTAGGAAGTTATTTCGTAAAAGAGAACAGATACGCCGTGTTGGAGGAATCTTTAAGTTATTGGAGCAGTATAGCGGAGACATTTAAAAACAAACCGTTTTTAATATTTGAAGCGGGTAATTTCTTCATAACTATTGCCCAATATATCCTTACCTCATCGATGTTCTATTATTTCGACTTTGTCTTAGAACTAACTGGTATAGTAGCCGTCATTCCATTGATGCTTTTCTTTATAATCAGCTTTGCGTTTTCGTTGGTGTTCAATAAATTATTGAAGAAGTTCGAATTGAAAAGCGTGTTTATGTGGAACCTTATTTTATGGGGTTTAAGCTTTTTCCTATGGTTTTTATTAGGATGGAACCTACTTAACACTATATTTGTTGTCTCTTTGGTAGGGATAAGCATATCAGGACTATTAATGACTTCTCAAATGGTTGTAGCTGATATAATTGATTACGACGAGATCAGAACCGGAAAAAGAAGAGAGACCAGTTACGCGGGCGTAAACGCTTTAATAACAAAACCCGCCGTGTCGTTAGCTCCTTGGATCTTTCTTACGATAATTGACTTAACAGGATTTGTAAACGCTCCAGGAGTTTCCCAATCTGATTTCGCTAAACTAGGAATCATGATTGGGGCAACTCTGGTACCAAGCATATTCGCTTTTATTAGTGCTGCTATAATAGTGTTTTATCCTCTTCACGGTAAAGATTGGATTAAGAAGAAAGAAGAAATCCAAAAAGTTCACAAAGAAAAAGAAGAAGCTTTTGTAGAACACTTGAGAAAAAAGGGGAAAATTTAGATGCCTATTTTTAACATCATAAATGTCAAATATTTCTGTGGTCATTAAAACCTATGAAATAGTTTGTTAGGTCTCAATAGGATAATTAAAATTAAGGTATGAATAAAAATCAACAGAAGCTTTGCCCTAGTACGATATTTCCTGCTGTGCATATCGGTTAGCTATATTTTACTATATTTAGATTTAAATACTTTTCAGACATTACTATACCCTACCAATAAACAAGGTGTATAATTATTCCAAGAAAAATATTAAGAATAGATATGTCAAATTTGAAAGCGGAGTACTCTGACTTGCCTGATGAATATTACGCACTCGGTGGACGTGGAATGACTTCAACTATCGTATCGAAAGAGGTTCCTCCGACCTGTGAACCATTAGGAATTCACAATAAAGTGGTTTTGGCTCCTGGGTTAGTAACAGGTACAAGAGCTCCAAGTTCAGGGAGAATTTCTGTGGGTGGTAAATCTCCGTTAACTAGTGGGATTAAGGAGGCCAACGCAGGTACACCCTTTTCCCAAATGGTCGGGAGAATGAGAATAGGGGCAATTATTATTGAAGGAAAACATAAAGGTAATATGCAGATGGCTAAAATCACTATGAATGGCGTGGAATTCATGAACGCTAACGAGTGGGTTGGAATGGGATTATACGAGGCGTACGAGAAATTATTTAACAAGTTCGGTAAAAAAGTTGGAATATGTGGAGTAGGAATTTCTGCTGAATTGCTGGCTGCAAATAGCGGTTTATGTTTTGCCGATCCAGAAGGTTTACCAAGTAGATACGCTGGTCGAGGAGGTTTAGGTGCTATCATGGCTTCTAAGGGCTTGAAGTTTATAATAGTCGATCCGGAAGGAGCACCAGGGGTTGAAATAAAAAATGAAGAAGTATTTAGTCAAGGAATTAAGAAGTTAAGAGAAGCACTTCAAACCCATGATGTCACTAAACCGGGTGGTGGTTTAAACGCCTATGGCACTAGTGTTCTAGTAAACATTATTAACGAAGCTGGAGGATTACCGCAGAAAAATTGGTCTGCTGGAAGTGCTGATTTATCCTCTATGGTATCTGGAGAAAAGAAAGCAGAGGAAGTTAAAAAGAGAGGTGGAGCTCGACCTCATGCGTGTAATCCAGGGTGCATCATTCAATGTTCTGAAGTTTGGACTAAGGAAGACGGAACAAAACCCGTTGGTGTATTAGAATACGAGTCTGTTTGGGCATTAGGTCCAAATTGTGGAATTTACGACTTAGATGCTGTAGGTGAATTGAACAGAGCTTGTAACGACCTTGGAATGGACACAATTGAGGCAGGAGATACATTAGGTGTAGCAATGGAAGGAGGACTTGCCGAGTTCGGCGATAGTGCGAAAGCTTTAGAATTAATGGAAGAAATCAGAAAGAAGACACCACTCGGTAGAATTATTGCTAATGGTACTTTATTCACTGGAAAAGCATTAGGAGTTACAAGAATTCCAGTAGTTAAGGGTCAAGGAATGCCGGCCTACGATCCAAGAGCGATTAAGGGTATTGGCGTAACATACGCTACTACGCCTATGGGAGCCGATCACACGGCAGGTTATGCAATTGCAACAGAAATTATGGGTGTTGGAGGTCAAGCAGACCCAAGAGACACAAATAAAGCAGAACTTTCACGCGGTTTACAAATTGCTACCGCTGCTGTAGACGCATCAGGTTATTGCCTGTTCATTGCGTTTGCCGTCCTTGATATACCTTCGGGGTTAGAGGGTGTTGTAGAATCGTTGAACGGCGTATTAGGTACTGAGTTAACAGTAAACGATGTGCCTGTAATTGGTAAGAGCATAATAGACATGGAACTTGCATTTAATAAAGCAGCGGGATTCACCGAAGTCGATGATAGGTTGCCTGAATTTATGAAAGAAGAACCCCTCCCTCCAACCAATGAAGTTTTTAATGTTTCCGACGACCATTTAGATAGCGTGTTTTAACCTATTGAGAGTCATCCAATGCCAATACAGATAAAAATATTTGGAGATCTTAAGAAAAAATTCCCAGATCACAAAACTGAAACTGGAATACCACTTCTGCTTTCAATTGAAGAATCTGGAATTACTTATATTGAAGATATATTGAGTAAATTTGGAATTAGTAAAGATGAAACGAGCCATATCTTCGTTAACTCGCGTTATTCGGGATTTAGGAAGAAAGTGGTTAATGGCGACAGAGTGTCGTTTTTTCCGAGGAACATGAGTCTTCTATATAAGTGGTATTTCAGCAGAGAAGAAGACGATTGAATATGAAAGTCACAGTTAAATTTTTCGCTGATCTAAGACAATACGGACCAGAAAAAGCCGAAATTGATTTACCAGATAATAGTACGGTCAACGACATACTTGAGAAGTATAAAGTACCCAAAAAAGCAAAACAACTAATAATAATGATTAATACTCTCCCTCGTAGAGAGGAGACAATTAAAGTTAACAATGGAGATGTTGTAGCAATCTTCCCAATAATTGCGGGAGGATGACTACTCAAAATTTCTTTCTTTTTTTTTTTATTTTAGATTTATACTAAAAAAAATAATAATATAAGTTTAAATTCACTTATCTTCTTGTTCAAGCCAATCTTTTTTTAACACTCCGTAATAATGGACATCGTGGTATTTGCCATCGATGTACACTTCTTCTCGGTGTACACCCTCCTTAATCAATCCTAGTTTTTTATCGGCTACAATTTGAGAGCCTATGTTTGGAGCGTGATATCTAGCGTATACTTTATGTAAGTTAAGTTCTTTAAACGCGTAGTCAAAAAGCAACCTAGCGGTTTCTGTCGCTACGCCTTTTCCCCAGTAGTCTTTCTCCCCGACTTTTACAAATATGTTAGCATTCCGATTTGTGTAGTCTATGCGGTTTAATCCTCCAGATCCTATTAACTTCTTGTCTTGTTTGTGCCATATATCGAATACCACCCAATCTCTCATTTCGTGGTGTTCTCTCGGTTTAAACCAATTTTTCGTGTCATCGATAGATGTAGGAAAAGTGTTTCTCATGTATTTCCTTACTTCGGGATCGTTGTTCCATTTTGCATAAAGTTTCGCGTGTTCTGAACTACCCGCCACGAGATCTATAGTTTCGCCTTCAATAAAGGGAGTATAGGGTACTTTTTCCTCTTTATTCATATTTTTCTCACATTTTTCTCCTTTTAAGTTAACCGTTGAAAGCTTCCATAGAATTTATGTTTTATCAACTCACTCTATCATTTTTTAATTATTATAAACCTAGAGTCTACGAAATTTCTCAATTAAAGAATAATAATTTTAAATTAATTTCTTAAATCTTTATTTAGACTAAAATCGTTATTGCAATTATTCGTTCACAACATTTTAATAGAAAAATTAAAATTTGAATAAGGTGATGATTAGTGGAAACAAATAACAATAATAAATACGAAAAGAAAGAGGGAGATTTACTCGATTCTGAAATCGACGAGTTAAAGGAGTCAAATCTTTCAATGGTCTCGTTTGGGATGGCTGACTTTCTTTTTGAAGTATTCAATGGAGTATACGCTGCTTTCTTCTTTCTGTTTTGGGAAACGGAAGTCGGATTAAATGTGTTTATAGTTGCTCTCGCTTACACAATATATGCTATATGGAACGCTGTTAACGATCCTCTTGTAGGATATATAGCAGATCGTCCTAAAAAATTTTGGAAAAAGTACGGTAAACGTTTTCCTTATGTGGTAACTGCGGGGATACCAGCAATTCTACTTTTATCTGCGATGTTTTCACCACCTTATTTAGATCCAATAAGTGGGGCTTGGATATACTTTGCGTGGATCTTAATCACTGCGTGTTCTTACGAGCTCTTTTTTACTTTTCTCTCGTTAAATCACTTTGCACTGTACCCCGATAAATTTCGCTTAGATGAAGACCGAAGAAAAGTGGGTGGAATTCGAATGGCTTTAAGTTTAGTAGGAACTGCCGTAGGTTTTATTATTCCTCCTTTATTTGTGACCTATGGCGTCCGACAATCTTACACAGCTATGAGTTGGATTTTTGTAATAATTAATGTAATTATATTTGCAACAATAATCCCGGGACACAGAGAATCAAAAGCGTTGAAACAACGATACATAAGCGAAGCATCAAAAGAAAAAGAATCTTTTCTTAAAAGTCTGAAATTAGTAGTAACTCAGAAGAATTTTATCGTAGTAATGTTGGTACTATTTTTCGATTCGATAATTGGGGCAAGTTTAACAGCTTCAATACATTACATCACAAAATACTTGTTAGAAGGAGAAGCTGAGCTTTCTACTTTTCTCTTAGCAGGATTCTTATTAGGAGCGCTCGGTTCAATCTTCCCGTGGTTAATTATTGCGCAAAGATGGAAAAATAATCGTAAGATGTTAATTCTTGGGGTTTTTCTCAACACAATTTTCTTATTACCTTTCATGTTTGCTCAAGATTTAATAGGAATGATTTTATGCACCATTTTTCTAGGGATCGGTGGAGGGGCGCTGAGAATTGGAAGAAATCCCGTAATCGCAGATGTGATAGACGAAGCAACTGTTAGGAATAAACGACATCTTGAAGGATCCTTTATGGGAGTATATACATTCTTCCTTCGTTTATCTTTAATCGTTCAGGGATGGATATTCGCTATTGTACACTGGTTAACGGGATTTGACGCAAATGTGACTACACAGACCGAATTAGCTAAATTAGGAATACGGATGCACACGGCATTGATTCCCATGATCTTAACGCTTATTGGCTTCGTTATTTTTGCTTTCGTTTACGATTTACGCCCAGAAAAGACCCGAAAAATTAAGGAGCAATTAAAAGAATTAAATCTTTAACTTTTTTTTTTCCTATTTTTCTCTCTCTGAGACTTTTAAAGCTACTCTCTGATGTTAAAGATTGATTAATATATATATAAATCGATTCTTATCATTATTGTGAGATTGTTATTAACAAGTAGTTTTCCAATGAAAAATAACGAGTTAATCGCTGAATATATTAAAAACCAGAAGATTAACTCGACAATTCTTTATACAGCGTTCACAAACACTGCACGTAAATACTGCGCAAGAATCGAGGATTATGGCTTTTTTGAAGTTAATTTTACTCAGATCCAGAAAGGATTTAACCCAAAAGAGTTAGCAATCTTCGATGTAATAGCAAATCACGGGGGAAATCCTTATAACATAAGAGATAATATGGAGATCTCGGGGTATCTAGAATATTTGCGCGCCACTAATCAACTCATTGTAACTACTAGTGGCAGTTCATTGGCGCTATCGAATAGGTTTGATATCTATAAGACCCTTTACCCTAAAATGAAAGGAAACGACCCATGGGGTTTAAATTTATTCCCTTATGAAATAATTCCACATTTTCACAGATATAGAAAGAAAATGAAATTAATTAAAGAATATTCTAAAGGTAAACAAGTATACGCTATATCAGACGGTTCTGCAATCGCTTATGATGGAAAAAAAATAGAAATTATTGGTGATGTGAGCTTAATCTGACCGTCAAGTATGAAAGTCGTCAATTTTATATTAATTACTATTTCTTAGCTTTAATTTCTATGCTTTATTTTATCCCCATTTTTTTGGTTATCTTCACGATCACAAAAATTACTAACGCTACTATAAGAAATGTAATCAGAATACCGATAAAATGACCTATACGGAACGGTCCAACCGTAAGTAGTTCCCAGTCTATCCCTGGGACAAATAGACTCACTATTGGCATGATTAAGTCGTCAACCAAAGCTTGAATAACAGCTCCTATGTAGATACCCATGATAAACGCAACCGCAAGACCTAAGACTTTGTATTCCAATAAGAATCTTTTAAATTCTTCCACTACATTTTTTGGTGGCGGTGGAGGGGGTGCAGGTGTTAATAGTTTTCAAATTTCCTTCAATTCCTCTAAAATTTCGTTATCCATAGACATTTATCTCACACTCTAATGTAAAATTATACTTATTGGTAAATTAAATAGCCATATCTTATTTTATAATTATTAAGATTTAACTTTATTAATTGAATATGTTCGAACTAGGATACGGAAAATAAGAAAAAAAAGAATTAATTTATTTTTTAACCTTTTTACTTTAATTTTAAAGCGATATCCATATCTTCGAGTGTTAATTTCTTTCTTCCTGCATGGCGCGTCATTTCTAACGCTTTGTTAGTCATTGTTTTCGCAAGCTTTTCTAAATAATCGATTAACGCGTCAACTGCATCACGGGCTACCATCTCAGCTCCGTTATCTTTCATTAACTTGCGAACAGGCGACCATGCGAAGACTTTCTTAGCCATTTTTATTCATTCCTCCACGTTTAGTAATTAAAAATTCTAAAGTTCACATTTTTCAATTTGAACTCTATTGAATAATATTACTTCATTCAAATATATAAAAATTGTGTAAAATTATCGCAAATATATGATTGGGTTAACAATGTCTTCCGATCTACCAAGTTGCGATGTCAGAGAAGAACTGGTGCAAAACTAATTCCGAGCCATTAGATCAGAGATTTTTTTCGGTTATGGAAAATGTTGGATATAATTAAGTTTAAGCCATAATTTAGCCCAAAAATTCTTAGCTAATATTCTTAATCTAATTTAAACCTATTTAATCTATATCTTTATTAAACAAATTAACTATATTCGTATTAAAACAACAGAATGAAGAAGAAATGTTACTCTATAGAAGATATAAGAACAAAAATCATAAATGTAGCAACTTTCCCAGATAAAAGTGATATCCTCTGTGATAATCTCAATGAGCTCAAAGAATAAAAACAATTAACTATAGAACAAATTATAATTAACAATTCTAGTTCTAATAAAAAGATATTTCCGTTTTAAAATGTGACGTTTCCCAAAGAAAATTACGAAAATTATATGGAAATTGCGATCGAAAAAGCAAAATTGTCTTTAAAGGAAGGTAATAAGGGATTTGGAGTTGTAATCGTAAAAGATAATGTAATATTAGCCAATGCGCACGATACTGAAGTAACAAGTAACGATACTACCGCTCACGCTGAAATGAATGCTATAAAAAAAGCCTGTAGCATTGTGGGTGGATATTTGAATAATTCCATATTAATTTCTACTCATGAACCTTGTCCAATGTGTATGACAGCAATAGCTTGGTCAAAAATTCCTGAATTATTGTATGGTGTTAGTATAGAAGATTCATTGGGGGAAGGTAGGAACATGATTAATATCTCGAGTAATGAAATCAATTCTCGTTCAAACGCAGGAATTTCAATAAGAAAAGGGATTTTAAGGGAAAAATGCTTGAAACTTTATAATTTAAAAATACGCGATAAAATAAAGCTATTAAGAAACACTTCGCATGAACATTGGAAACGATTCGAGAAGGAGATTTTGAGAAAAAGGATGGATTGGTTTAACGATAACGAATCTCAAATAAATAAATTTACTGGAAGTGCTCTTGAAATAGCTTATCAAATGTTACTAATGAAATTAAAAATAAATCAAGAAGAGATATCTGTGGTTGAAAAATCCGAAAAAAAACTGGTTTTTCACTCGAAAAATTTTTGTCCTACGCTTGAAGCGTGTAAAATCTTGGGGTTAGACACAAGAATTATCTGTAAGGAAATTTTCGAAGAATCTACCAATAAATTTATAAAACTGGTAAACCCAAAATTAGAATTTGTTAGAAATTATAATCTTATAAGACCATTTGCGGAATATTGCGAAGAAGCAATAATCTGTCGTGATTAATACAATAATATACTTTATGTTGAGGAATAATGAAAAATACAATAGCGATTACTAAAGGTGACGGCGTAGGTCCAGAAGTAGTAAACGAGGGAATAAAGGTGTTAAAGGTCATTTCTGATTATACTGAGTTTGAATTCGGACTTATTGAAGCCCCTGCGGGGGGAGCTGTTTGGAAACAACACGGCACGAATCTCCCGGATAACTCATTTGAAATCATTAAAAGTTCCGATGCGCTTTTATTTGGAGCTGTTGGACTTCCAGATCTAGCCCCAGGTGTAGCTGAATCTGCGATACTAAAAATTAGACAAGGATTAGATCTTTATGTAAATTTAAGACCCATTAAATTGTACGAGAGTATGCGAGATAGGTGTCCTTTAAAAGAAGAATTTATAGGAGAAGGAATTGATATAGCGTTTGTCAGAGAAAATACGGAAGGCTTGTACACTAATAAAGGAGCAGTGTTAAAAGACGACCACGCCGAAAATTTAATGTTTTCCACGCGAAAGGGTTGCGAACGAATTATTAAATTTGCGTTTACTTACGCCAAGAGGTTTGGTCACAAAAAGGTGACTTCTGTTGATAAAGCAAATTTATTAAGCCCTAGTAAGCTTTGGAGAAAAATTTTCCACGAAATTGGAGATATTTATCCAGAAATCGCTAAAGAAGATATCTATGTAGACGCATTCTGTCAATGGTTAATTCGCAAACCATTTGCATTTCAGACTGTCGTCACAGGAAATATGTTTGGAGACATCATTAGTGACGAAGGAGCGTTTCTAATAGGTAGTCTTGGGATGGCATCAAGCGGTAACATCAATCCCGGAAAAGTATCTATGTACGAGCCAATTCACGGATCTGCCCCTGATATTGCAGGAAAGAATGCTGCAAACCCAATAGGAGCAATTTTAAGCGTAAAATTAATGATGGAAGAATCTTTCAGTGCTTTAGAAATTGGACAAGCAATTGAAAAGTCGGTAGAACTTGCTTTGAACGAAGGTAGGACGGTAGACATTGATAATCCCAATATTAAGACCTTAAGTACAAGTGAAATGGGAACCTTAATTTCCAAGAAATTAAAAGAAATGTTAAAAAAGTAGAAATCAGCTTAAATTATTTCATTAAGGTGCTGATTGAAGATAACATAACTTCCAATTGGTCGTAGATTTCGAGTCTGTATTCAACCCCAATCTTAAAAAACAACAAAGAGACCATCTTTTTCTCTAAGTAATCGTTTACATTAAACTCTTCCATCATAGCTGACCAATTTACGCTTTCTGACACCCTAATACCTATTAGAATGACTTTATTTTCAAGAATCTTCGATATTATATCAACGATGATGTCTTTCCACTTAGGATAAATATTTGTTCTCTCTCGTGCGTCAAATATTATAAAAATTCCATCGGAATTGTTGACTTGATATGTGTCGTATAAGTAATTGTGTAAAGTCAAATTGCTGGTGTATCTATATGTTTTTTCTCCTTTAGATTCTGTTTTGGACTCTATTTCTCCTAATTCAGATAGTTCCATCAAAATCTGTAAGCCGGGGCTCCAATATGGATTCTGCGATACGAATGTAAGCTCTAAATGACCTTTACTTTCTATAATTTGGTTAATATCGGTGTAAAGACCTTTTTGCAACCTTCCTTCTTCAATTTCCTTACTCTTGGAAATGTAATGGAAACTTATAAGATTAAACGCGTCCTCAACATTATCACCCGTTAAAGCGCTTGTCTCGATGTAAGAGATCCCCTTTTTACCAAATTCGCTAGTTAATTTCACTCCCTCTTGGTAATTCACAACTCTTTCATCAGTTAGGTCGGTTTTGTTACCTACGATTACTATTGGAAGTTTGGGGTTAGTTACAAACGCTTGAAGCTCATCATACCAATTTTTAAGATTATCGTAAGAACTGCGTTGAGTTAGGTCAAAAACGATGAATCCTGCCTGAGCTCCGGAGTAATAGGTCTTTCTAAATCTTTTAAAGTAGCTCTGTGCTCCGATGTCCCACAGTGTAAGATTAATTTTGTTTCCAAGAAAATCAAACTTATGTGAAATAATATTTAATCCAATAGTAGCGCGATAATCTTTTAAAAATCGTTTTTCAACGAATCTACGAACAATAGAGGTTTTACCCACCTCGTGATCTCCTATAATCACAAATTTAAATCGGTATTCTCCACCATCTAACCTCATCTGATAAATTTGATTGGCAATTTTATCAGCAGCCTGTTTGATAGGTTCGTATTCAAAGTTAGGTATTTTAACTTGAATTTGATCTTCCTCTTCCGCTTCAAGAATCTGAGCGGTTTTTTCTGCTAAAAGAAATGCATAAGGAGATACATGGTCTATAGAACCCATAGTATTTAAAACCAAACTCAAAGTAATATCCTCATCCACAGAAATAAATAATAATCTATTTTCCAGAGTATCGAAACTAGCGCTCCCGAACTTTTGAAATGCAAACTCTCTTCTAATCCTCTCAAGAATAGGGCTTACAACGCTGGATAATACGGATACAATCTCCATGTCGATATTTTCTCGTTTTTCACCCGCAATAACTAAACCTTCGCGATCTGAAACAATTACCGCCTCAACTTCTTTATTGATTTCTAAGAAATTGTTAAGTAATTTAGAAAACAATTGCTCTCGTTGGACTACCACTATGAATTCATCTCTATTATGTAATATTTAACATTGAAATTATGGAATTAATATGATAATGATATTTTTTCTTTCTTAAATAGGTTATTTACATTTCAGATAGACTCCTTATGTATTCTAATAGTATTATTAGTTGGTCGAAAACTTCGAGTCTATAACTTCCGCCTACTTTGAAAAAAATTAAGGGGGATGGTTTTTCTTCTAAATACTCGTTAATATCGAATTTTTCAATCAATTGAGACCAATTTGCAATTTCAGAGGATTTAATACCGATAAATATCGCTCTATTAGCAGGAATGTTTTTTACTAAGCCTACGATGAACTCTTTCCAAATATCAAAACTATAACTCTCACTGGTAGAATCGAAAATGATGAAAAATCCATCTGAGTCGTCTAGTTCGAAATCTGTATAGTGAATTCCCTTCAATTTAAGCCCATTAGGATATTCATAAATTATTGTATTTTCTGTTTTTTCAAGATTAACAGGATTGCCAATTTCTTTTATTTCTGAAAAAATTTCTAAACCAGGAACCCAATGTAAATCTTCAGTAACAAATGTTATCGCCAAATTCTCCTTTTTAGCCAAAATGTCATCAATGTGTTGAACGATGTCGACCTTTAAACTATCTTCTTCTACTTGCCTGCTTTTTACGATAAAGTGATAAGAAATTAAATTAAAAGCTTCGAGAATGTTTTCACCGGTTAATGCGCTAGTTTCGATGTAAGATATCATTTGCTTATCTTTTTCGTACAATTCATTGATGAATTTTGTGATCTCTGTCCGTTCAATCTTTCTCTCATCAACCAAATCAGATTTATTACCGATAATTACACTTGGAAATTCTTTCTCTCTTACTAAACTTAATAATTCGTCATACCATTTAATTAAATTCTCAAACGATTTCCTATTTGTCAAATCAAACACTATAAATGCTGCTTGCGTTCCTCGATAATAAGTTTGTCTCAAGCGTTTGAAAAATAATTGCCCTCCTAAATCCCAAATCATAAATTTAAATGAGTTTTCGTGAAAGTCGACGCTGTGAGTCATAAGATTTACGCCTAATGTGGATCTATAATCATCAGAGAAAACTCCATCAACAAACCTACGGACGATAGAGGTTTTTCCGACTTCTTGATCTCCAAGAATAATAACCTTTAACTTAAAAATGCCGCCAGTATCTAACCTCAGCTGATATATCCTTTCCTTTTCATATTGTTTTTTTTCGGCTTCTAAATCAAGGTTTGGAATTGTGTAGTCTAAAACATCCCCATCTTTATGAAGTAAAATTTGGGCCACCTTTTCAGCGACATAAAAGCCATAAGGCGAAAGAGCGTCAACTGAAGCCATGTGATGAAGTACTAAACTTAAAGTAATCTCTTCGTTAATTGAAATGAAAAGTAATCTAAATTCATCGGTATCAAATGATGCCATTCCTAACTTTTTAAACGAAAATTCCATTCGAATACGTTTTAGAATAGGGTTTATTACTAGCGATAACACCGAAATTAGTTCCATATCTACATTTTCTCTTTTTTTTCCAGATATGATCAATCCATCTTGGTCAGATACTATAACAGCTTCAATATCTTTACTAACATTTAGAAATTCTGTAAATAACAAGTCAAAGAGTTGGTTAACACGCATCTTTAGAAGCCTAATAATATAATATAATTTTGATTATGATTGTGAGACAACAAACAGACGAAATAACATGATTTAAAAATATGTAACATCATTATTTAATAAATCAAGTTAGTTTTTAAATAAATATCTGAGCTCACTTTTACCGTATGAAATGTATAATTTGCCATATGGAGATTAATACTGACTTTGAACAACAAGAGCTGTGTGCTAACAATCACCCTCTTCACTCTGATTGTTTAAAAGGGTGGATAGTTCATTCCCATGTTTGCCCGTTATGTAACGAGCCTTTCCCAACGCAACTTATTGAAAAATATCAAGGGTTTTTGGACCAAAAAGAAAAGGAGAAGGAGGAGGAATTTAAAAAACTGCAAAAGGAGGAGATCTTAAAGCATGTGGAAAAAGTGGGGGAAAAAATTGCCTTTCTAAAAAAAATCGAAACTGTAAACACTTTTACTGACCAGAAAAAATTCGATCAAGCCCTGGAATGCTTAGAAAGCTTTAATCATCATGGACTTGATAATTATAAAGGGCAAATGGTCGCTTTTTTGAAAGGAAAAATCAATTTCCTTAGAGGAAGATTTGACCTCGCAATTTCTAACCTTTTTAAGTTAGTAAAAGAAAAGTTTGATTATCCGGACGCTTTCTTCTATTTAGGAAAAGCGTATAAAGAATTAGGACTTGAAGATAAAGCTAAATGGGCTTTTGAAAGAGTTAAACCCAAAAAATAATCCTAAATCATTTATAGTTTCGTTTTTGCAAATCTTTTCATTAAAAACATATTTAATGCTTTCTTGCTTGCATTTTCAATATATGACTAGTTTTTGTCTAACAATAGCCGGTTCAGATCCCTCATCGGGAGCAGGAATTCAAGCTGATATTAGAACTTTCGAGAAATGTGGAGCGTATGGGTTTTCTGCCATTACTGCTATTACATTTCAATCCGCAAAGGAAGTTCGTGGATATCACTCTATTTCTGGTTATTTGGAAGCGCAGTTGTCACCTATACTAGAAGCATATCCTGTTAGACATGTTAAAATTGGTATGATTCCCGATAAAGTAAGTTTAAAGGCAATTTCAAAATATATAGAGGAATACAACTTAAATGCAGTGTTAGATCCCGTAACTATAGCGAGTACTGGAGATAGATTATCTGAATTCGGTTTAGAAACTCAAATTGTCAAAGAGTTGTTTCCAAAAGTTAAGGTTATCACACCTAATCTTCAAGAAACGTTAAATATTACTAATAAAAGCGCAGACATTAACAAAAGTTATTCATTAAGTGAAGTGAAACAATTGTCTGTAGATTTGTTAATGATGTTGTATCCACAAAAGGCATTTATAGATATCGAAAAAGCCGTAGTGATTAAAAGCGCTTACGAGGATGGAAATAATATCTACGATGTGGCGTGTTTTACTAAACTCAACCAACAACGAGAATTGGATGTAGAGCATATGTTTTTCAGTAAACGAAAAGTAGATATCAAGGAAAATGTACACGGAACGGGATGCGTGTTTTCCTCCGCTATAACGGCGTACATGTCAAAAAATCTATCGCTTTCTGAATCAATTCGGTTAGCGGAAGATTTTTTTGATCACGCCTTCCAAACCGTTTTAACGCTTCCAGGCGGTGGACATGTACTTGATGTGTCCAATCTTAAGGGAAAGGAAGAAATTCTATTACAAATTAAAGCCATATATAGACACTTATCGCAAAATCCAGATTTCAGCATTCTTATACCAGAGGTTAGGATGAACATATCTGGAGCGATGCTAAATGCACAAAGTAAGGAAGAAGTAGCGGGGTTTGACGGTAGAATAACTATAATTAACGGATATCCAATTGCAAGCGGTGAAATCAAATTCGGAGCTTCTAATCACACCGCAAGATTACTATTAACGGCAAAACATTACGATCCAACCATTAAGTTCGTATGCAATGTCAAATATCGCCCCGAATGGATAAAAAGATTACAATCGCAATCCAAGTTGCTACTACACGAGGTAATGAGAGGAGAACAACCAGAATCCATCAAATCTAAAGAGCATTCAACGATGCAGTGGATTATCGAACGAAGTTATACGGAGCACAATAAAATTCCAGATATTATATGGGATAAGGGAGAGTATGGAAAAGAACCTATGATAAGAGTATTTGGAAGGACGCATACAGAAATGATTGAAAAATTAGATACGATTTTAAACTGTGTTAAATCAGAAAGTGGTTCTTAATTTTTTTTTTTATCCAACGCTTCTTTTAGGAGTTTAATAGCGCAAAATTCTCCACACATAGAACATACATCTTCGTCTATAGCAGTTTTTTCGCTTCTAAAGTGAATCTTTTCGGCTGTCTCAGAATCAATCGCCAGATCTATCATTCCTTTCCAATTGAGGGCTTTACGAGCCAGATTCATTTTGTAATCCCAATTTGAGGCTTTTTTACCATACTTGGCGATATTTACAGCGTGCGCAGCGATTTTCGATGCGATTACGCCCCGTTTTACTTCTTCTAATGTCGGTAAGCCTAAATGTTCAGAGGGAGTCACATAACACAAGAAATCAGCTCCAGCTAGACCCGCAATAGTACCACCAATAGCACTAACTATCTCGTCGTATCCTGGGGCAATATCCGTCACAAGAGGTCCGAGCACATAAAAAGGAGCTTCGTGGCATACAGATTTTTGGAGTTTTATGTTTCTTTCGATTTCGTGGGCGGGAATATGTCCAGGACCTTCCACCATTACTTGAACATCTTTTTCCCAAGCTCTCTCAACTAATTTTGATATTTCGAGAAGCTCTTGAACTTGTGCATAATCTGTCGAATCGAAAATTCCTCCAGGTCTCATACCATCTCCAAGAGATAAACTAAAATCGTACTCATTTGCTAACTCTAATAGGTAATCGTAGTTTTTATTAAAGGGATTTTCTGAGTCGTTTTCTAAAATCCAGGCTGCGAGGAAAGTACCCCCTCGAGAGACAACTCCCATCGTTCTAGGGTGATCAACTAAGTATTTAACCAAATCTTGGGTTATTCCTGCGTGGATGGTGAAAAAATCTACTCCTTCTTTCGCTTGTTCTTCTACTACATTAAACATGTCGTCTTCGTTCATATGTATTATGGCTCTCTTTCTTTCCAATGACCTTAGAGCAGTCTGATAGATAGGGACTGTTCCTAAAGGAACAGGAACTTCATTTAATATTTTTTTCCTAATGTCAACAACATTTTCTTCAGTAACCCCCGTACTTAAATCCATAACAGTATCTGCTCCATATTTCACCGCAATTTTTGCTTTTTCGAGTTCCATGTTAGCATTGTAAACTTTTTTGCTGCTACCCACATTTGCGTTAATCTTTACTAATAATCCTTTGCCTATCCCGATAGGGACCTCCAAATTCCTTCTATTAGACTTCGTAATTATGATTCTGCCTGATTTTATACCTCGTCTAATGATTTCTACGTCTAATTGTTCCTTTTTCGCGACGACTTCCATATCCTTGGATATTTGACCGTTTCTAGCGATCTTCATCAACTGCGACACTTTATTATCCCTTATAACCTAATTTTGAGTATTTTTAAAATAGAGTATTATTGTAAAATCTTAAATTACCATTAAGGTAACTAATATTTCATCAATAAAGAATTTCTGGTTATAGGAATTAAAAATATAGACAATATTTCAAAATTTTAACAAAAAAGAATTACAAACTTGTATATATCTTTTCAATTTACGACAATATCAATTAGGATTAGAAAATGAGATTAAATACCCATCCAAATCTTTAATTGCAAATTCCATGTTTCCCCAAGGTTTAGTCTCTAGTTTATCAATAATAGGTACACACGCTTTTAATATTTCATATACTTCTTCAACATTATCCACAATAATATAAAAATGTACTCCAGAGCCATTTATCCCATTTGGGTGATACAAATGATGGATGTTATCGAAAGTGTTTCCCATTGCAAATCTTTGTTCACCTATTTGCATTGCAACCCAAGTAGGTTTTATTTCATTTGGATAATATTCCACCACCTTAAATCCAAGTTTTTCCGTATAGAATTTTATAGATGCTTCCATATCTGACACATAAATCAAAGGTTGCAATCTCGGTTTTTTATATTTCATTTCCTCCCCAATTTATTTTAATTCTGTAAATAATTATTTTATATCATTTCCATTAGATCTTATAAAGTTGAATTAATTTTTCACTGTTTTCTAAAAATACTCTTACATTTTATTGTTTAACATGAGCAAAAAAGTAAAAGGATCTAAAACGAGCAGTTTTGGAGTGTCGTAACGCAAATGT
>JAHPYY010000110.1 GCA_019058515.1 Promethearchaeota archaeon | reverse complement strand
TATGCATATCAATATCTTGCAGATCTTGCTACAGAAGGAGAATCTAAATTTACGAATCGCCCAATATGCGTTGTTTTACCTTCTACGACAGACGAGATCGTGAAAATCGTAAAATATTGCATTGAAAATGGGTTGCAGTTTAAAGCGCAAAGTACCGGTTGGGGCGCTCATAATTGTGCCGGACAGGAAGACATGGTTATAATATTAGATTGCCGAAGAATGAATAAAATTTTAGACATAGATACAAAAAACATGATTGCAGTGGTCGAACCTTATGTGATTAGTGGTCAACTACAAACGGAGCTCTTTAAATTAGGATTAAACTGTCATGTTGCTGGATGTGGAGCCAATGGATCCCAATTAGTAACGGTCACAAGCATGTGCGGGCAAGGTTGGACCGGAATCTCAACAGGATTTTCTAATAGAAACATTGTCGGAGCAGAATGGGTTATGCCTGAAGGTAATGTATGCAGAATAGGTTCTTGGGGTTCTTTTGAAGGTGCTGAGGATCCTAACAAAGAAATTGACGCTTCTGAATGGTTTCTCGCTGATGGTCCAGGACCAAGCATACGTGGAGTATATAGAGGTTATTTTGGAGCATTTGGAGGTATGGGTGTTTTTACAAAGGCGGCCATAAAGATTTACGATTGGCCGGGACCAAAAATGCTGGAAATTCAAGGCCGTTCTCCAAATTACAGCTTAGTTAAAAATAGGATGCCGAAGAATTGCGACGCTTATCACATTATTTGGGACGACTGGGAAGATTTCAAAGAAGCAGGTTATTTATTAGCTTATTCAGAGATATGTTGGGGTCTTTGTAGAATACAAGGATTCGATTTAGCTTTAGCATCTGCTCCTAATAATACAAAAATGTATAGAGAAAAAATCTTTCAAGATTTGGCCCATAGAGGAGGCCACGAATTGATGATAATAATTGTGGCTGATAATGAAAAAGAATTTGAGTACAGGCAAAAAGTGTTGAATCATATAGTCGAAAAAACAAATGGCGAATATAATCCCATTACACAGATTAAACCGATGAAAGCTTTAGCATTTATGGCAATAGTGAGGCAATGCAATACAACGAGAGGAGTATTTAGAGCAGGTGGAGGTTTTCATACTTCTTTAGGCGCTCTGGGAAGCTGGGATTGGTGCGTTGAAGGTGCTAAAATCGGAGAAAGATTAAAACAAAAAGTGATTGATGCTGGGGGATTAGTTGATGATGGAGCGGATAATGTTTGGGGGAATCCCTATGAAGGGGGAACTTTTTCTCATTTAGAAGAGTTATTTATGTATGATATTACAGATGAAACCTCTCGTAAAGCTGCGATTAATTACCTTAATTCGGTGATAAAGGCAAGTAAAACATATCCTCTTGGAATTGGATTAGGAATAGGGGATATGGAAGGAAGTGTTCATCAATGTGATATATTTGGACCAATTACAAGTAATTACCACACATGGATGAAAGCAATCAAATATGAATTTGATCCAAATAATGCTTCAGATCCAGGAAATTACACTGATGGGAAAAAATTTGAAAGATAATTTTTTTAACAAATCTTTATAATAAAATAAATCAAGATTAATCCTCATTTTATTTATAGTAGTGTAAAGTTCTCTTTAACAATCTATTAAAAAAGCTTATAACGGAAATTTATTAAAAAGTATAACTTACACTTTATTTTGACTCAATGATTTTGCGGATTTTGTCTATCCTTTCATTTCTTGACAGTTTGTTAGCAACGGGGTTATGTTCTCCGTATAATTCCTTGTGATAAATGGGTCGAGATGTTCGATAAAACACCCCAATCGTAAACTTATGCTTTTCCTTGGCGGTTTTGATGGCTTCAAAGTAATTTTCGGGTTCTTTTTCTAGATATTCTACATGCTCTCTATATTCTTCCCATTTATGATACGGCACAGCGGGTTGCAAAACTTCTATGAAAGAGAATCCTTCGTGTTGAACTCCTTGTACAATTAGATCAGTAAGGTGTTTAATGTCTCCCGAGTAGCCTCTAGCAACAAAGGTTGCGCCTGCTTCGATCAATAGCGATATAGGGTTAAAAGGCTCTTCGTAACTTCCTCTAGGAGTTGATGGACCCTTCCAACCTTTTTCTGATAACGGAGAAAATTGACCCGTTGTAAGGGCGTACACGCTATTATTATGCAATATAAATGTAATATCTTGGTTTCTTTTTGCTGCGAAGAGCGTATGCTCTAATCCCTCCGCTAATCCGTTTGCATCGCCAGAAAAGTTAAGTACCTTTAAATCTGGATTGGCAATTTTTATTCCCTCAGAGTTCGAAGTGTTGCGACCATGCAAACCGTATACTCCACTCAAATTAAGGTAATCAAATATTTTCGCGTGACACCCAATTCCCGCGGTGATAACTACGTTTTCTCTTTTAATTCCTCTCTGTTCCAACAGTGGAATTGCATTCCTAACTGCGGTAAAGATTCCATGATTCCCGCAACCAGGGCACCAAGTTATTTCGGCATATGTTTTAAGATCTTCCATTTTAATTGAGCACCTCCTTTAATTTTTTCGATAAATCAATTGGATCGAACGGACGGCCATCGTACTGCTTAATTGTTGCATTTATTTTTAATTTCCCCTTTTCCTGTAACAATTTTGTAAATTGACCGGAAACATTCTGCTCGACCACAACATTTTCTTGATCTTTAAACTCGTCTAGTTCCCATGTAGGTAATGGGCTCAGATATATTGGAGCAATCGTCGTTGGATTCAATTTACCATATCTAAGAGCTTCTAGCACGCTCATGTAGGTGGAACCGTAAGAAAAGATGTTAACGGGATGCTCCCCTCTAATGATGTTTACGGTTTCTTGAGTTTTCAAATAATCGGTGAGTGCGTTAACTTTTTTATTTCGTTTATCGTGCATAAAAGTAATTAGTTCTGCTTTTTCCGTAGTAATTCCATATTCGTCGTGTTCGTAACTATTCCATTTTATTACTTTTTTTGAAGGAGGAAACAACATAGGAGAAATTCCATCCACTGTATCCATGTATCGCTTATAGTCACCATTGGTATGCATTTTCGGTTCAGCCCATTTTGTTTTTTCAAGGTCGATATCCACTGTCATACTGCTTTCGGAAAGGTGCTTTTCAGTTAGCAATATTCCGGGCGTTTGGAATTTCCACACTAATGCCAAAATTTCCGAAGTAAGATAACATGCCTCTTCTACTGTGATGGGGGACGCAACTATTCTTAAGAAATCTCCGTGGCCCGCAGTCAAAGCAAAACCTAAATCTCCCTGTTCAGTGTAAGTGGGGACTCCTGTAGCGGGGCCAGATCTCTGCGATAGCACAAATAATACGGGAGCTTCAGACATACCTGATAAAGAAAATCCTTCAGTCATGAGAGAAAATCCCCCTCCACTCGTACCTACCATAACTTTTGCCCCTGTAAAAGCTGAACCCACAGCCATATTTACCACTGCAATTTCGCTCTCCGCGTGAACCACAGCTAATCCAAGATTACTCGCTTCGTGCGCTAGCATATGTAAAATGCTTGATGCAGGGGTCATTGGATAACCATAGTACACATCTAACCCTCCAGCAATAGCTCCTAAACTTATTGCCTCGTTTCCCGTGAGGATAGGTCTTACTTTATTTCCCTCAGCTAATGTGAATTTCTTTCCACACTCTGGATTTACTTCATCGTAAATTGTATCTGCAAATGAAATGTTATCTTCGATTCCACTTGGATACTCGTCCTTTATGATTTCGTTCATTTTTGCTTTTTCAAATCCGATAGCTGCTGATAAGATAGCTACAGCTCCTACACCAAACATCAACTGTTTCATGGGATATTTGTTTGCTTCCGTAGAAAATGCTACGCCAATACCACTTTCTCGTTCCTGCTCATCTGAATTAAAAATAATCGTTGCGTCTTCAGATACATCGTTTTCATGTGTTTCACAGCTTCTTTTATCGAAGTTTACCACTAAGTTTGCTTTCATATAGTGGCTGGTGATCCATCTTGGAGCAGTGCTTACGACTGAGAAATTATGTCCTCCGCGTATCAAACTCATGTAGTCGTCTAATTGGAATACATGACGTCCCATCTCTCTAAATATATGTGCTGCTACGGACCCTGCTTTTTTAACGCCTTCTCCAGCTTTTCCACCGACTAAAAATGTAAATACATCATTTACCATATTTAATTTCTCGAATTATTATTATAATTTATTTATAGATCTTTATTTTGTCGATTTTTAAACCTAATTATTATAATTCATTTTCAGCTGCGTTTTTTAAATCACTCTCTTCCTTTTTTAAAACTCGAACTTCGCAAGCTTCTTAACAAATTTTTTATAACACTGTAGATTTTTTGTATTAAGTTATTAATTATAGATCTATTACGACTACTCACGTAATTCTTATTATTTAAGTAAAAAAATTGTATAATCATGACAGTAAGTGAAGAATTTAATCCCTATATTCTCGGGATATGTTGTAACTGGTGTACATACGCAGGAGCTGATCAAGCAGGCACATCTCGCATGCAACGACCGGCCAATCTACGGATTATGCGAGTAATGTGCGGTGGACGAGTGGAACCCCAATTTATTCTTGATGCGCTAATGAATGGGGCAGATGGGGTGTTAGTGAGTCATTGCCATCCTGGTGATTGTCATTATGTCGAAGGAAACTTCAAAACCATGAGAAAAATGCCTTTATTACACTTATATCTGAAACAATTTGGAATAAACCCTAAACGAGTAAAATATAGCTTTGTTTCGGCTTCAGAAGGCGCAGAACTCACTGAAATTGTGGAGGAATTTGTCCACGAATTAAAAGAACTAGGACCAAATCCTATATCGAAGGAGGTAAAGTAAAATGCCACAAATTTTCAAGCTAAATATTAATTCTAATACATGTACAGGCTGCAATGCTTGTGTTGTGAGCTGTCCGATTAATTTTAATCAATTAAGAAAGCATAGTTTTTTAAACGAGCAAAACGCCGTCATTTTGGTAAAAAATGGTATTGCTACTCCCATCTACAAAGAGGAACGAGATATTAACTGCGACGGGTGTGGAGTATGCGTTAAAACCTGTCCACAAGTGGCGATAAGAATGCAATATGTAGAGGAGGTTTAATAAAATGTCGTTTCCAAAAATATCAAGAAAAATAGGCAAGGAAATGGAACATGTTAAGGTTCAATTTCTAACAGAAAGTTTAGAGCTTTTATTAGATCGAAATAAATGTACGGGCTGCGGAACATGTGGGCGAGTTTGTCCTAAAGAGGCTATCTCTCGCGGACCAGTTGGATACTCACGAAGGTTCCCAACGACCGAGGACATTATTCCAGAGCTTTATGATCCAAAGAAGTGCGTGTTTTGTGGGACTTGCGTTTATATGTGCCCTTTTTCTGCTCTTACCTTAAAAAAAGACAGTGAAGCATATAATTTGGTTGATATTCCAATTGTTAAGGAGAAAGTAGTACCAACCTTGGAATTCGAAGCCAAAAAAATCAAAGACAGTAAGGGAGTCGAAAGAACTGTAAAACAATACAATTCTGGTACCGTAGCAGTTGTCGATGCTGAATGTGCAGGAGGATGTCAGACTTGTGCTGAGGTTTGTCCTTCCGGAGCTATAACGATCCCTCCAAAACCCGAATTCGGTTGGGAATCGGGCCCCAATGTGGTTGTAGACGATAATAAATGCATATTTTGCGGTGCTTGCGATAATGCCTGTCCAACGGGAGCAATTAAATTAACGATAAAGGAAGTAAAGTCGTCAGGTGAGTATAGCGACATGTTTTGGACACCATTAGTAGGTAGATTAAAATCACTAAGATGGAGTGAAGAAAACGAGGGATAAGTTATGAGTTTAAACGATCTTATTTTACTAACGGGTAGGACTATAAACCAAGGTGTAGCTCTCGAAGGTGGAAAAACTACTCGAGAAAATGTCAGAGCCGCTGGTATTTGTATGTTCGATAAAGAAGATTTTAAGAAATTAGACTGTTTAGCAGGCACACCAGTAAAAATTTCAACCAACTACGGTGAGGTTATTGTCTATTCTACAATTTCGGAGGAGGGTCCACATCCGGGTATCATATTCATTCCAATGGGACCCTGGGCTAATCAAGTCGTAAATCCAAATTCATACGGGACAGGTACACCTACTTATAAGGGAATGAAAGCAAATGTTGAGGTAATTAAAAATGGTAAGGTATTAGATGCGTTAACTCTAATCAAACAGTTAAAGGAGGGTTAAAAGAATTATGATGGAAAAGAAAGTTAAGAGTGTGTATGATGTTGTATGTCCTTTTTGCGGTACTTTGTGCGACGACCTTGAGATTGATGTAAGTACTAAGGAAGGCACTATTGTGGAAGTGAGAAATGCGTGCCAAATTGGAACGAAAAAATTCTATTCTTCAAACCCAAGCGAACATCGATACCAAAAACCTATGATCCGAGAAAACGGTGGGTTGAAAGAAGTTTCCTGGGAGGAAGCAATTGATAAAGCGGCAGATGTTTTAGTAAAAGCCACCCGACCATTGTTATACGGATTTTCTTCTACGGAATGTGAAGCTCAGAGTAAAGGAGTAGAGCTAGCTGAAGTGCTTGGAGCAATATTAGACAATACTGCATCAGTATGTCATGGTCCTAGCTTATTAGCAATTCAAGATGTAGGTGCGCCTTTATCAACCTTAGGAGAATTTAAGAACCGTGCAGATTTAGTCATTTTCTGGGGATCCAATCCCGTTCACGCTCATCCTAGGCATTTAAGTAGGTATAGCGAATTCGTTAGAGGATATTTTAGGAAAGATGGACGCAACGATAGGTTCATAGTGGTGGTTGATCCTCGAAACACTCATACAGCACAAATTGCTGACCTACACATTCAAGTCAAACCTGATCACGATTACGAGTTAGTCAACGCGATTAGAGCGCTACTTCGTGAAGTGGACCTCGATGAAGAAGAAGTTGCTGGAGTTCCAATGGATAAAATAAAAGAATTAGTAGAAATCCTCAAATCGTGCAAATACGGTGTAATTTTCTTTGGTATGGGATTGACTCACTCCGAAGGACACCACAGAAACATTGATGCAGCGATTTGTTTGAGTCGAGAATTAAACGACCACACAAAGTTTTTGCTTATGCCTATGAGAGGGCATTATAATGTAACGGGTGCAAATACCGTATTTACATGGAACACGGGATACGCATATTCGATTGACTTCTCAAGAGGATATCCGAGATACAATCCTGGAGAATTCTCATCGGTAAATGTACTTATGCGAGACGAAATTGATGCCTCTTTAATCGTGGCTTCAGATCCTGCAAGCAATTTTCCTGCTGCGTCTGTGAAAAATCTCTTCAAACACCCACTTATTACATTAGAACCTCACGAAACTCCTACTTCACATTACGCTGATATAATCTTGCCTGCTGCATTCGCTGGTATCGAAACTGAAGGCACAGCGTATAGAATGGATAAAGTACCAATTCGTTTGAGAAAAGTAAAAGACGCACCTGGAGAATGCTTGAGCGATCGGGAGATTTTAGAAAGACTAATCGAAAAAGTAAAAGAGAAAAAAGGTGAATAAAATGGCAGAAGTAAAACTCAAACTGAAAAAAGAATTAAAATTTCCCTTAGAAGCAGATTGTATAACTCCAGATAACTTCGCGAACAAATCCCAAAAAGAGATCAAAGAATTACCTGTGTATTTTGGTACTTCAGAAGCTAAACTCGGGGATTACTTCGATGTTTCAGGAAAAGCAGGTGAATTGGCTGAGTTAAAAATAATAATTGAAGGTAATTTAGCTAATGTGAAGAGGATTGGAGAAAAAATGAGTGGTGGAGAAATTGAGATACACAGCGATGTAGGGATGCATGTTGGTAACTATATGAAGGGAGGGAAGATAATCGTACAAGGAAATGCTGATGATTGGGCAGGAGCAATGTTACAAGGTGGTGAGTTAGAGATAAAAGGGAATGCGGGCCATTATGTCGGAGCTGCGTACAGAGGATATTGGAAAGGTATGACAAACGGCGTTATACGCGTAAAAGGAACAATCGGAAACGAAGCGATGTCCTGGGCTAGAGGAGCATACAAAGCAAAGAAATTTCCCACATTGTATTGTGGCGGAGCAAACGACTTCCTAGGAATTCACAATCACGGAGGAACGATGGTTGTAGAAGGTGATGTAAATAGGTGTGCAGGAGCAGACCAAGCTCGAGGTACCGTTGTAATTAAAGGAAAAGTCCAAAGCAGACTTCCAAGTTTTAAGAAAATGGGAGAGGTGGACGAAGTAGAGCTTCCTAACGGAGAAAAGATTAAGGGAAAGTTTATTGAATATTCCGGAGATCACTCCGT
Source organism: Promethearchaeota archaeon (assembly GCA_019058515.1). The sequence goes on along the minus strand of JAHPYY010000110.1, from coordinate 21,947 downwards.
TACTAAAGAAAGCACTGGTAGATTGTATATAGCTGCTTAGTTGTTTATTTTTTTTATTTCTCTTTTTTAATATCAATTTTGGTGAAAGAAATATAAGAAGAGTTACCGTTTCTTTTTCGATTAACTTATAAAAATTAAACGTAGGTTAGATTGTCCAAACCTGTGTACATTGACAAATTTTTTAATAAATTCAATATTTAAGCACAATAATAATTTAATTACAGAAAAATTGAATTAAAAATATGCCAGTAAAAGTAGCGTTTATGCAACTAAGTTCATGTTGGGGTTGTCATCAATCTCTTCTCAACGCTCACCTTGGATTATTACCAATTTTACCGGAATTAGATATAGTCTATTGGCCAGCGGTGGTAGACTTCAAACACGAGTCTCTGGAATCTCGACCAGACGGAGATATCGTTGTTGGATTTATAGAAGGCGTGGCACGAACTAAGGAAGACACGGAAAATGCAAAACTGATTCGGAAAAAATGTAAAATCGTAGTTTGCATTGGTGCCTGTGCATGTTACGGTAGCGTGAAAGGATTAGCTAACCTGTACGATAAAGATGAATTAGTCAAGAGGAAATTTATGGAAACTGAAGCGATAACAGATGAAAATCCCAAAGAACCAACTGAACATGTACCTGGATTCGAAGATTATATTGTTAATGTCAAAGACATAATTGATGTGGATGTCTTTATTCCCGGTTGTCCACCAACCACAGAAAATATTATCGCAGCAATATCATATTTATTATCCTTAATAGGGCAAGGACCAGAAAGCCTAAATAAAAACGGATGTGTATGTGACTCATGTGATCTGTTTAAAGAAGGTTGTTTTCTTGATAAAGGAATACTTTGTTATGGTCCAATCACTGCATCAGGGTGCGACTTGATGTGTCCTAATTCTGGAGATGTGTGTTATGGTTGTTTTAAAGCCACCTCAAAACCTGGGGCTAAAGCCAAACAATTAAGGAAAATGATTGACGAGGTATTAGCGCTTACTCCAGAACAAGGAGCGAGTTTACAACATTTTCTGGATCTTTACTTAGGAGTATCAAACATTACTAACTTTTATTTCAGAGGAGATTTACTTCAGCGGTTAGCATACGAATCTGAAACATTAACTACAAAAGAAATAAATGGAAGAATGGTAGTTGATGTAAATCCTACGGGAAATAATACTGTAGATGAATTGGTGGGAAGATGTCTACACTTATTAAGGGACGATCCATCATTCAAATTTAGCTCTAAAACTGTGTGCTCCCATTGTGAAAGGGAAGTTGCAGATAAAGTGCCGACCAATTTAAAAAGAGATTACGAGGGATTACCAACAATGGATACATGTTTCTTAGAACAAGGATATATTTGTTTGGGTCCTGTGACTCAAGCGGGATGTGGAACAATTTGTCCAAATAAAGCTAACGCCCCATGTCTCGGATGCTATGGACCTCCCGTAGGAGTTAAAGATCAGGGAGCTAAATTCATAAGCACATTGGGCTCACTGACAGCTGATAAAGATCCTACAGAAGTACTGAAACTGATAAAAGATCCTGCGGGTTTGTTCAACAGATTTACATTGGCAGATAGTACTTTAGGGCATAAATATCACGATAAAATAGAGGAATAAAAAAATGGTAAAAGAAATAGAAGTAGAACCAGTTACTCGATTAGAAGGGCACGGAGGATTGCGAATCGTTCTTGGAGACGATGGAAAAGTAAAGGACGCGCAATTTAACATTACTTCTACCCGCTTCTTCGAGAAGTTTTGCGAAGGACGATATTGCGAGCACATTCCAAGAATCACCCCCAGAATCTGTGGAATTTGTCCAATTCCACACCATCTTACTCCTACAAAAGCGGTAGAAGATGCGTGGGGTATAGAAATTCCTACTCCTGCGTTAAAGCTTAGAAAATTATTACAGAACGCAAAGCAATATTCTTCTCACGCGCTCCATTTCTACGCGCTTGCGGCTCCAGACTTTCTATTAGGTCCTATGGCCGATCCTGCGTTAAGAAATGTAGTGCATGTTATCAATAAGATGCCCGATGTAGGCGCAATGGCCTTGAAAATGATGGATTTCGGTCAGAAATTGTGCGCTGCCATTGGAGGTAAGTCAGTACATCCGATCGCTGCTATCGTAGGTGGAATGAAAAAATCGATGGACGAAGAAGTGCGAGAAATGTTCTTAGCGCAAGTAGCAGAGCAAGTCGAATTTTCGAAAAAAACGGTAGAAATTGGGTTAAAAGTAGTTGAAGACTATTGGGATGTTGTAGCAAATGTAGGCGTAGTTCCCACATATTATCTTGGAATGACTAAAAATGGCGTTCACGACATCTACGAGGGAGACATTCGAATTGTCACCCCTGAAGGGGAGAAGATCGATTATGCACCGCAAAAGTACCTAGATGTGTTAGGCGAGCACATTCCCGAGCATTCCTACGCTACACACATGTACTACAAGCCTGCCGGATATCCCGAAGGAATTTATCGAGCTAATTGTTTAGCGATGATTAACGCTGCGGACAAAATGGCGACTCCTTTAGCAGACGACGCACTGAAAGCGTTCCGAGAGAAAACCGGTCCTATCTCGCACCATACATTTGCGTATCACTGGGCGCGCTTAATCGAATTGGTAGAATCAATCGAAATGATTGCGGAATTGCTAAACGATCCTGATATCTGTAATCCAAACTGTAAAACACTTGATGTACAACCAAAGGAAGGCGAAGGCGTGGGCGTTACGGAAGCTCCTCGCGGGCTTTTGCTGTATCACGTGTTTTCCGATCCCGAAGGAATTTGCAAGAAACTCAACTTACTCGTTGCGACAAACCACAACATCGCGGGTATCGAGAAGAGCTTAATGCACGTAGCCAAGCAAGTGTTCGAAGACAAAGCGTTAGAGGGCTTAAAGCTCCCTGACCCTTGGATTAAATAATAAAATAAAATTTTTAATAATTAAAATGTGATAAATATGGTGGTAGTAGATTACCAATTAAGAAAAAAAGTAATGGATGCTCATATCCAAGACACATTGAAATATTGTTACCAGTGTGCTAGATGTACCGATGTTTGCCCATCAGCAAAGGTAACGAACCAGAGGTATAATCCCAGACCAATCATTATGCAATCTTTTCTTGGATTTAGTAACGCAATTTTCCATCAAGAATCTAACTTTAATTTATGGGGATGTACGATGTGCGATACTTGTGACGAGGTATGTCCACAAAAGATCGAGTTAACTGAAATATTTGTTATCTTGAAAAATATGAGTATTGCTATGGGAGAAGGTCCCGATTATTACACAACTCAGGCGTCAACCATCCTTGAAAACGGGAAGGCTATACCAATGCAACCCGCAATTGAAAGAAGAAGAAAGGATTTGGGTTTACCTCCTATCGAAGTTCCTGAAACGGACGAAATTCAAAAAATATTAGAAGCTACAAATTTAAGTAAAATTATAAATAAATAAAAGTGAGGAAAAAAAATATGGCGAAAGCAGACGAGTATAAAATGTTTGAAGGTTGTACTATTGGAAACAGAATTCCATTCATCGAAGCATCTGCAAGAAAGGTATTCGAAAAGCTCGGAATTAAAACTTCGGAAGCTCCATTCGCTTGCTGCCCTGACCCAGTTGGATTTAACTCCGTAGATCATACGAGTTGGTTGGCTATGGGCGCAAGAAACTTAACATTGGCCGAAAGTGAAGGCAAAGATATAGTTTCCCTATGTAACGGATGTTTTCAAACTCTAAAAGCAGTAAACCACGAATTATCCCACGACGAGCACGAAAGAAACAAGATCAACGACATTCTAAAGAAGGTTGGAAAGGAATTCAAGGGCACAATTAATGTAAAACACTTCGTTGAAGTATTGTATGAAGTAGGCGTCGAAAAAATTAAAGAATTAGTCACTCAAGACATATCCGGATTGAAAGTTGCGTGTCATACGGGTTGTCACTATAATAGACCTTCTGAAATTATGCAAACGGACGATCCTATGGAGCCAAAGAAATTAAGAGAGTTAGTGGCAGCTACTGGAGCAACACCAGTCGACTACGAGGAAGAAATGCTGTGTTGTGGTTCTGGAGTAAGCAACGCTGAAGAAGAACCTAGTATGCAAATTCTTGCTAACAAGTTTTCTAGCGGAATTTCTTCAGGGGCGGAAGCGTTCGTGGTAATTTGTCCTGCGTGCTTTCAACAAATGGATACTAATCAAAAAAAGGCAGAAAAGCAATCTGGCAAGACTTTTGGAGTTCCCATTCTATATCTAACGGAACTAATGGCACTAGCGTTCGGAGTTAAACCCGACGAGATAGGTCTTAAATTTCACCGCTCGCGTTTGACTAATTTGCTCGATAAATTCAACCTCAAATAAAAGTTAAGAATCAATTTTATTAATTTCATTATCATACAAAAGTTAACGAATAAGGTTTAAACACATGTCAGAAGATATCCCTGAAGGAGTAGTAAATCTCTTAGAGATGGTAGTTCGCTGTTACGATTGCTGACTATCGTGTGCCGCCCACATCACTGTGGTTGACGAGGAAGGTAAAGAGATTTACTCTCGAAAATTACACGTTGGTTTAGGATGAATATCCAATAAAAAGCGTAGATTGGATATAACTACCCTGCCCGGGTACGACCAACAATTTCTCTTTCTATTTTTTATTATGTATATGTGTAAGGATAAGTTTGCAAACATACATTATAAGTAAGATTTCTAAATGGCTTCTAAGATATTAGTATTTCAAATCCAGAAGATAAGAAATCATTTTTCTAACTTTAGTAATATATTTATTCTAGGTCGAACTATTCTATATAGAACAATTAATAAAACATTGAAGATTGGAGGATAATACAAATGCAAATTAGCTATAGGGAATTAAAAAACGAAATTGAAAAGTTTCTTAGCAAGAATAAAACGCTCGTATTGGCCACATCTGCAAATGACAAGGTTTCGGCAAGAACGATCGAGTTTGTAAATATTGGATTGATGTTAATGTTCGAAACCGACAAGAGGTCTGGAAAGTACAAGCAAATTAAAAAAAATCCTAATATTGCGATTTGTGCTAAAAATGTTCAAATTGAAGGAACTGCCACATTAGGATCCCATCCGATGGAAGCTGTAAATAGAAGGTTTATTGAATTATATAAAGAACACCACCCTCGTGCATTCCAACTTTATTCTCATCTCGAAAACTCTGTCGTTATCACTGTCAATCCTCATCTCATAACTACTTGGAAAAATCTCGGTGGAAAACCATTTCAAGATTTTCTTTACATAGATGAACTGAAAGCAGAAAGGGAATATTATGATATTAGTAAGTAAATAAAGTCATAAACAATAAAAATTTACAAATCGTAAAGATGGGAAGCTTAATGGATGCATTGAAAGAACAACGTAAAGGTGGATTTCTAATTTCTAAAATTCATCAAATTGCAGGAAGAATTTTTACTAAAATACTAAAAGACCACGAAATTGAGATAAACCCCGCACAAGGACGAATTATGTTTGTTCTTTGGCAAGAAGAGGAGTTGTCTTTTAATGAGTTAGCAAAAAAAGCATCTTTAGGCAAGTCAACTCTCACCTCAATGCTCGATAGGTTAGCAAAAATGGGCTACATTAAACGTTTCCGGTCAAAAACAGATAGACGGAAAATAGTTATCAAGACAACTGAAAAAGATAAAAAGTTACACGAAAAATATGCTCAAGTCTCTAAAAAGATGAATGAACATTATTACAAGGGTTTTACTGAGAAAGAAATAGATGAATTCGAAGAATATTTATTGAGAATTTTTAAAAATCTTTCTAATGTTTAATTTAAAATGATATGATGTTTTTTATGGAAAATTTAATGCGTACTAATAGTTTCTCCTCTTTCCTTGATTAATTCGGATTGGCTTTTTAAAGGCACTATATTTCGGACTTTTTCTAACGAAATAGCCTCAATAGGGCAATTAGAAGCACATAATCCACATCCAATGCATAATTCCTTTCTTATTATTATGATATTGTCTGATAAATCGTCTTTATGAGGAAAATGGTGATAAATCACTTCCATTGGACATATATTGATACACACTTCACATAGATTACATACCTCTCTATTTATTCTTGGTTCGAAATTAGATTTTGTAATTGCTCCGTAATTGTTTAATTCCTTAACTGATTTTAAAAACCCGCAACAGCAGGAACAACAGTTACACATGAATATAGCCGTATCTTGCATATTAAAGGTTTCGTGTACTAATCCTTCCTTTTCAGCCTTTTCCATTATTTCTAATAATTCTTCTAAGGATACTTCTTTACCTACTCCGTTATCAATGACATTTTTCGCTAAAATACCTGTAGTAACGCAGTAACTTTCGTCCGTACGTTTACAGGGTTCATCAGCGAGTTTAGCTGCATTTCTACAACTGCAAGGGACAACTGCGTAAAGTTTTGGAGATGCTTTAGAAAGATATTCACCCAGTATTTCGTAAGGTAACACTTGATGTTGAGGGGTAAGAGTTTGACTTAATTCAATAGTTTTTTCTGTAGGTTTGATTGCAGGTATAACTCGATAAATCGGTAGTTGCGAAGAACTTAATTCAAGAGGAAATCCGATTTTAAATAATTCCAAATGAGCCTCAGCTGCCTTTTTAATCCGCTCTCTATCGTCTCTATTATGAGTGAAGTAAACTTCAAACCCTCCAGGTAAATAAGGGAGTAACATATATAAAGGCCCCAATTTTATAATTTTCCCTTTATAGTGCATATCTTCGAGTATTTCTTCTAATTTCTCTTTAGATAAACCAGTTAGCTTTGAGATTTTCCTTAGATTTAGTGGTTCTGCACATTTTTGAAACGCTGAAACTAATAATCGAGCTTCCTCTTCCGGATACATATTTTCTAATAACTTTGTTGTTATTTCGTGTTTTGGTAGTCCAATTGCGTTTCCACCCGTGCTTAGTAATCTCCTTAATTGATCGTATAATTCGTAATTAGTCATGATTAATAATCCCATTTAACATTGAAGTAATTTATAATTAATATAATAAACTAATTAAGTAATTCTATTAAAAAACTATTTCATTTAAGAAAGGTTAAGATATTATCATGATGATTAATTAAGATTTTTCAACCAATTAGCTAATAAATACCAAGGATTTGTTTCATTCTTTACCCACTTAAAATTAAATTTAGGTATAACTAACCAAATTATCCTACTTTTCAGTTAGCACCGTTGTAAACATGGAATTATAAGAAAATTGTTAAAAATATATAATTAACAAAATAAAGGAAATGAGAATAAAATGATGAAAAGAAATGAGGAATTAATTGAAAAGGACCAAAATGATAGCAATTTTGAAGTAATTGAGGAAAAAGAGAAGTTTACCTTAAACAAATCGCAAAAGCTTGTGTTGATTGCCCCTATTTTATTGGTCGCGATGATGTATCCAACTTTCCAATTATTTGCTCTGTTAGTTGGTAAAAATATAGCGTGGTATCTCGGATTAGCTGTATACTGGCTTGCGTGGGGAGCTATTTTCTCGTTTTGGATGCTAGGAAAAGAGGATTTAAAGAAGTTAATTGAACCACAAAAACCAAGTTTATTGATACTACTAATAGTAATAGTCCCACTTGGTATTGTGTTTATTTGGAAGTTTGTAATGGGAGGGGAATACGCAAAGGAAACCCCGTTGAGTCTGCTTTTCTTGATTTTATCCGCGTTTGGAAACGGATTTTTCGAGGAGGTTATTTGGAGAGGCGTATACACCAAATACTTCCCCAAAAACTATTACATTAGAGTTGGTTGGTCAAGCTTGTGGTTTGCAATCTGGCATTTTGCTCCCAATGCGGTATCGTCAAATAATGTTAATGTATTCGTATTTGTAATTGGAGCGGGATTTTTTGGAATATATTTGAGTTTCATTTCATTGAAAACGGACTCTATCTGGTGGTGTATTTTTATTCACACGATTTCGGGAATATTTATGGTCATATAATTTCGCCGTACAAGTTAAACCCGTCCACCTTGTAAATCTGTACATCAACGAACTCTCCAAATTTTCCTTGATAATTATCAATAAACACATTTTTATACGCAATGTTTCTACCAAATACCTGAGACGGTGAATTTCCCCTGTGAAGAATTAACACTCTACCATTCCATCCCATCCATTTTTGATTGATATGTTGAAGAGAATCTCGAAATATCTTCGATAATCGAATAGACCTTTCTTTTATTATCTTATTATTTATTTGGTTCATCCTCTTTGCGGTAGTTCCAGGTCTAGGGGTAAATTTAGATATGTTAATAATATCAGGTTTTACAAGTTTAACCAGATTTATGGTCCGATAAAAGTCGTATTCGGTTTCAGTAGGAAAGCCGCAAATAACATCCGTAGAAATCGAGAGAAGTGGGAATTGGGATTTTAATTTAAATAGGTTAGGTAATATTTCTCTCGTAGTGTATTGCCTATTCATCGTTCTTAACACCCGGTTACTTCCAGCTTGAATAGGGATGTGTAAAAACTGGTATACTTTGTCTAAATTAAAAATCTCAATTAATTGAGTGTAGTTTTCTTTGATAAAAAGCGGGTTGATCATCCCAATTCTTAGAAAAAAGTCGTAATTGAGTTGAGTAATGTTTCTTACTAAATCACTTAAGTTTATTCCCCCTTTTTCGTAAAGGCTACAGTCTTGGGAGGTAAGATACAGCTGTTTTATACCTTGTTTCAATTGATGCTTTGCGTTATTTAAAATACTCTCTGGATTAAAGCATTGTAGTTTACCTCGCGCGTTCCTTACGCAACAATAACTACAATTCCCCATACATCCTTCTGAGATCGGTAAAACGCCCGTTATCTTATTGGCACGGAGATTAATCAGGTAACCTGCTTTATTTACGGTTGATCTTGGTTGACTGAGTTTCTGACATAGTTCCGTGGAGAAATCGTCTATAATTTGGTCGATTTCTTCAACGCGACTTGGATGCAATATGCAATAGTGGTTAGGAACTAGATTTTTAATTTTTTCTAAGTAAGTTTTATCGATAAACGGTAAACATCCCGTAATAATGATTTTTTTGTTAGAATTGCGATATAACTCGCTTATTTCTCTTAGCCTTCGCTTTATTTTGTTTTCGGTTTGTTCTTTAACCCCGCATGTATTAACAACAATAATACATGAATCATCAATGGTTGCTGGATTGTAACCACGCTTATTTAGTACAGATTCAATAATTTTAGAATCAAAATTATTGCTTGTACAACCAAAAGTCTCAATGTAATAGGTATTATTGGGTGCTGGAATATGAATCAGTCCGCATTTTGCATTAAATATTAATTAAAATTAAGCAGTTTCTGTGAAGAAGCTTTAGTATTATCGCTAATTTTAAAATATAAATATAATAGTTACGAATAATAAATATAAGCATCGAAAGCGATCAAAAGTTAGGAGTATGGAATCTTCAGTTAAAATCTTGTATTGTAAGAAGTGTAAAAAGGATGTTAAGGAACCAATCTCTAAAGAGATGGATACGATGACTAAATCTATTTGGGTTATAGCCATTCTCGCGACCTTAGGAATTGCGTTAATTCCATTTACTGTATTCTATGTATATCGTAGGAAGGCGAGATACTGTCCTGTGTGTAATTCAAAGCTGAAAGTGATTCCGTTTGTTGTGGAAGATAAAGAAAAAACGGGAACTTCTCTAACAGAGGCTTTAACCGCAAAAGAAAAAGTAGTGGAAAAGGTAAAGAAAATTCAGGAAAAGCCCTCAAAACTTAAGGAACAAGTCGAAGAAGAAAAATACAAATTCTGTGAGTTTTGTGGAGAAAAAGTATTAAAAACTGCTAAAAAATGCCCTAATTGCAAATCCATATTTAAGGAATAGTACAATCAGTTCTTTTTCTTCTTAAAAGTTGGTTTATTTATATTTTAATTCGATCCTCATTGAGAACTTCATTTTATTAGCGATTAATTATATACCAATTATATACTTAGAAGAATAATACTATTATAACGAAATTAATATATCTAAATCAAATTTATACAGAGAGGCACACATATGCCAAGAAAACCAAGACATGCTCCCCATATGGATTATGATCCTTTAGATAGATACTCCAGTTGGGATGTCCGTATTGCTAGTGCATTTTATTACTCGATAATTGTCGCTTCTGTATTTGTGGTGTTAGGAATATGGCTAGGAATCATTACACTACTTGTAATTTCGGGAAGTTTGCCAGCTTTATTAGCTCTCGATATAGGGTTTATCATCGCTATCTGGGGTGGGCTGATTACTGGACATTTGCTACTTCTCGTATTGTTTTACACCCTCTTTAGGGGCGGAATCGTGAAGCTCTGCCGAGTGTTGTTTAAAGACAGGATAATTGCCAAGAAATACGAGGATTACTCCGTGTTAAGGTGGTTGATAGCTATTCTTTTAACGGGGACCTATGTGACGATATTTGGGTTAGTAATTGCGTTAATACCTTCAGCTATTTTCCAAGGATTAGCAGGTTTGTGGATATGGATGGTTACTAATCTCATAGTTTGGCAATGGATTTTGGCTATTGGAATAACAGCTTTCGTGATAATTGGATTCCTCTTACTTGGATTTGCCTTGTGGAACCACGGTGTATATTATGTATTGAAACACGTCAAACAGATTGAAGAGGAAGAAGAGGTTAGCGAGCGAATTAAAGTTGAGAAGTTACGAGATGCAGACGAAGAAGCTCTTCAGAAAGCTTATAATAAGGAGACTGGTAAGCGAGCAATCTACCGGGGTAGGGAAACTAAAGGGTATATTAAATGGAAACAAAAAATAAAAGCGTGAAAAAAATTAAAAATTTTTTTAAATTTACTATTTTCTCATTAATCGTGGGTTTTTAAATAGATCTAACTCTTGTTTATTTGGTTTGTAGACGGTAGTTCCAGACTTCTTCATTTTTTTATAGACTTTTTTAATTTTTTTGTGTATGTCCTTCATAAAAATGGTCATTGCACCGAATAACAATAAGGTTCGAACAAAAGTTAAGTCCTTAGCGTAATCTTCGTCCCAAATCTCGATTTCCGCTTCCTTTTGAACAGGTTGGTGGTCAAGATGCGCAATTTTCTTTTTTCCGATGTATATGTCGTAATTTCTCCCAATTGACAGGTGTTTGCTCTTAGCGTAAACCATTTGAAGTTGATCTTCCTTTTTTTCAGGTAACAATGGCCAACTCCACCGATCTCCGATTAATCTCCATCCTTTTACGATACGAATTAATTCTTCTATTCTTGGTAGTTGTACAAAGAATACGATTGCCGGTCTTAAGACTTCATAACTTTGAATCAATGAATGAGTAATACTTAATTCAATTCCACCGTGGAAATTTCCCCCAGTTCCAACCCCTAATTTTTCTTCCATTATGGTAAATATTCGTAATATAAGTCTTACAGGTTCATTTCTAGGAGCTTCCTGAAACTCATCTTTATTATAAGCTAGAATGTATTTTTTCTCGTTATCTTCGCTTACTAGTCCTTCAATATCAAATCCTTTTGAGAAATAACGCGTTTTTGCTTGATATTTCATCTCCTGATATATTCCCAACTCCTCACCATGAAGTGAAGTGCGCCAGAAACTCACTTTTATTTTCTTATGGACAATTTTTTCCGGAGTAACAGGTTCAGGTTCAGGTTTAGTGGTTTTTTCTTTGGGTTCAGCTTTAGTGTCTTTTTTTTTAGTAGTTTTTTTTTTTGCCAAATTACATCACACTATTTTAATCGTACAGATGTTCGATGATTAATTTAAGTTATCCTAATTATAATATTTAACATTATTTATTTGGCAATGTCAATTCAACTTCGCATTTACCATCAGCGTCGCAAAACTTTACGCCTATTGCACGATCTCTCGTTTCATCTAAATCTAGTGGTTTTAGCTTTGATACCATTTGTTGATATTGGTCTTTAGTAATCTTTTCGTAGGGAGCTTGTTTATATCCGTGGGTTTTTAGTGGTAAAAAGCTTACGCTTTTTAATTGGTCTTCAAAACTTTCTAAAACTCTTTTAATTTCATCGGCTTCTTGTTCCTTAAATGTTATGGTTATAGACACTTGATTATCACTCCAGTACTTCTGATACGCAGCCGCGTTTGCTGCTTGTTCCCATATGGATACGTCGAATTTAGAGCGATCGAAAAACTTTTCATGAACTGGAAATTCGACTACAAAAGAATTGTCAGAATATGCGTCGTCTTCGATTTTGTATCCTGCCATTCTTAATGGTTCGATTAAATCGGAATTTTTAGAAATTCTTATCCTACGTATGTAGTACTCAGAATGAGGGTAATGAATTCCAGGGGGTACTCCAGGCAATAAACTTACAGTTCCACTCGGTTTTACAGTTGTGATTTTAACGCTTCTCGGTACGCACAACCAATCGGAATATTGTTCGTCTAATTTTCTCAAATACTTATACGCTCTATCGCACCAATTTAGTATTGTTCTTCTTCCGTGCTTTGTAAACGCTTCAATAATTCCTGTCTGAGATATCCCCATTCTTCTATTTTTTAACATTACCGCATTGGTCTCTTTCCAATGCGTGTTAACTAAGGTAACTGATTTAGCGTACAAATATGCGTACTTTAAAGTTTCTTGAAATTCTTCGTAGGAATCGTGCCTTGATGGAAAATTCTCTACTAAGCAGCAGAGTTCGAAAGACTCGAGAGATTGTTCTCCGCAATTCGCAGTAAAGATCATTTCTAATTTCGGTCTGTGTGTTTTAGTTTTCTTTTCATTTAAAATTATTCCAAAATTATGGAATTCATCTACCGTACCATTATAAACATCTTTATTACCAATTAAAACAACCGAGACTATTTTATGGTTGCTACATAATCCATTGGATATAAGCTCAGTTGCCATCTCTTTCCGATACGCTTGTTTATGGAGAGATCGTGGTATAATTTTTTTATTGGTATATTTTTCAGTGATTAAATCGATAACATATTGATATCCTCTATAAATTCCCGCAGTACGAAAATCATTAATTCCATTAGCTTTTAGATATTCTAAGAATTCTGATAATGTTGGGATCTCATTATTATCACACACATAATCTTCAAATAATTCGAATAGTTTCTTTCGGGCGATTTCTCTTTGATTTTTTCCTATTTTTTTCATTGCTGCTCCAGCTTTTAACGCAGAAACCTTATTGGAACAGGCATAAGAGCAGTAAGATCTCTCTCTTTCTCGATATTTAACGCGAAATTCTGTACCGCATAACTCACACTGCTTTACAAGCCATATTCCTTCATCAAAAACAAGTTCAAAATCACTGCTCTCTAACAATTTGCAGTATCTTTTATATTCTCTCATTAACGCTGGATCTTTATAGTGTTCAAAACCGCATTCTATGTTTGCTCTTTTGATAAGATTAACAAGCTTTCCCCTAAACTTATTAAAATTATGAATGAATCCACATTTTCGGGAATACTTTACCCAGGAACTAGTGGTCAATGGAATTCCCGTTTTTCTTATAAAGGAAAGCATTTCTTCATATAATTCTTTATTCGTAAATCCAGAATATCGAGGGTTTCTCTCTCCTGCCGTTGCTTCGGACATTTTATCATGATATTGTCCTTTTTCTTTTAGACTAGCATGAGGATACCAATAGCGCATAGGATTTTTATCTCCAGAAATATCGTGTAAGGAATCGTGTTTATCTTTTAATAATACTTCAAGATTTGAGATATTGTTATTCAAACTATTAAGATCTCGATGGTGGATTATATAACCCGGTTTAACCTTTGTCTTGTTTAATTGTTCATATACAAGAGTATGTTCAAATATATTCCTTCTTCCATTATTTAAAATCCAATACGGTGATTTCTTCTTTTTATCTTCACCCATAATCTCTGACCAGGTAGTTTGCCATTTAGGTGTTATCATTACACGATCAAAAGGTTTCAAGTCAATCGCAGGTTTTAATGTACCATCTTTCATTAAAAATTGATGATTACCAGTACATTTGATACTATTTCCATCGTCAAGATTCACTTCATATATCTTTTCGTTATAACCCGTGATTCGGGGATTTCTCATCATTTTGATTAAAGTAATCCCTTTATCATCTTTACAATAGACAGGTACATCTAATCCTTCTTCAGCTAATTTTTTAATTGGAACAGCATTTCTTCCATCTGCGACAGCAATAAGCGTATCACCCGTTATACACGGGTTTACTCCCGCGACTTTGTTGTCTTTATAATCTGGATCGTCGCCCATTCTAGAATAAGCTCTGGCATTATCCAACCAAAAAATCCCTGGTTCACCGTTAACCTTGATTTGATCGGCAATAAAAGAATAATCCATACCTTTAGTTGCGAACACGCTGTTATTACTAGCCCATCTATGCGAGTATAATTTCTCTTTATCTTGCTTGCATAATATGAATTCCTCGTCAAGAGGATCTCCAAGTGCGATTTCAGCACTGTTATGAACTAAAAATCCTTCACACACAAATTCTTGATTATCTTCTACTTCAATATCATAAGTTTGTTTAATTCCCGCAGGTTCCATAGAAATAATTTCAATTGGCATCCAATTTGGATTTACTAAATCTTTTTCAATTAATGTATCAAAATTAGCATCACGATATTTTGGAACTGTTTTTTGCACAAGTGTACCATATTCATTTAATGTACTAATCTCTCCAACCTTGTCAGTTTTAGATGAACGAATTAATCCACTAGCATTTATATTGAAGTTGATATCTCCCCTATTTTTTGCATCAATGATAATTTTATAAGGGATTGAAAGCCCATTTTTTTTCTGTTTTTTTAATTCTACTTTCCATCTGGTTGTATATGGAATGATTAAATCCTGAGTACGCTTTTGCGATTGAAGTCCTCTTATCTTTAAAGAATGAGAACCCTCATAATATTTTCCGGTTTGAGATGATTTTCTTTTCGATTGTAAATGGAGGGTTGATGCAATTCCCATTGATAATAGAATTTTTTGTACCTTTTTGAGAAACGAAGGATATTTTGAATAGAGAATATCATTTCTTGTATCACCATCTGCATCTGCTAATCCTGCTAGAAATGCTGCTCTTAAATTAATTGTACCTTTCCAAATAAACTCCGGTAAAGTCTGTTCTTGATTTGGCTTTTTATATTTTTGTAATTCATCAACCAGCTTTACTCTATATACATTAATATGGGCAGAATTATCTCTTATATCAATACTAGGTGTAAATCCAAGTTTTTTTAATATTTTAATACACTTTTTTCCTAGTAGTCCCTCTACATGGTTTTTTGCCATTGCAAAAGAGACTGTTCCCCCTCCTTGTTCATTATAACGAGCATTACCATCACCAATATAAAATCCAATTAACCAAGCATAATCTGTCGAAATACTATTGGTACCCTTAGTGTGAGGGATTGAAATTAATCGATCTTCCGGAGTTAAATCTTTTGCAAATTTCCATTTATATGATTTTAATTTGTCATACACTGCAACCCGATGATTCCCAGTACATTCTAATTCCCCTATTGTTGTAGTTATTTTTAATATTTCTTGTATTCCTTGATCATATGTTTTCAGTATCTTTTTATATAAACCAGATGATGTTAAAACTAAATCTCCAATTTTAATATCAGAGATTTTTATTTCTCCATTAGAAGTAGCAACTCTCTGGTCTTCTGCGATACATCGACGAACATTACCGGCTACGACACACTTTCCTATGTGATTCATAATGTCCACGATGTCAATTGAATCAAGGGGCTTATCAATTTTGGCTTCAAGAATTTTTTGTATATCTAATAGCATTTGTTTTAAGGGTTCTGGACCAGATGCTATTCCCCCAAAACCTCGTATAGGATCACCTGCCAGGCGAATCTTATTAAAATCGTAAGTTGGAACATGCTTTCCTAAAAAATAAGCCTCTAATAGAAGTTGAAGAGCCTCAACCCATCCCTCTCGACTATCGGGAATTTGAAATTCAATCTTTCCTTCTTTCGGTCTTTTTATGATCAATTTACCCGCGCCTTTTGTATCAAAACCCACTCCAACTCCGAGCATAAGGGTATCCATAACGAATTCAAACGCTTTTGAGTATTTTAAATCGATATCGCTCGTACTGGCAAATCCACAGTTATTAAGCGCCATAGAACCATGGCGCGCAATGAATTCGGTTCCCATCATCCATAACCCTCTTCCAGGGGGACTCATTTTAAAGTTCCAGATTTTCTGATACATCGTTTGAGCAGAGCGTTGAGCTTTGTCTTCGATCCAAGGTAAACTTAGCTTCATACAATGCTCTTTCTGAATTGAATAGCACCCCTCTACGACTCTTCGAACAGTCTCCCAAAATTCTTCCTTGCGATTTTCTGTTTCTATGATCCTTGCATAGGTTCTTTTATAGGTAATATATCCCAAAGGACCCCAATTTGGCTGCTTTCCTCGGAATTTGTCTATGAAAGCCTCGTCAAGTTTAAAACTTATGTTTTCCAAATTTATAGCTCGAGCGAACAGGTTTCTATATTTATTTAGCCCTCGTTGGGTTAATTCTACGCAAACTAATTCTCTAATGTAATTTGTGGTTATTTCGCTTAAGTCTAAACCAATGATCGTTCGTATTACATCCTCAGCAACCTCGTTAGATACATTTATATCTAATCCGGTTTCCTTATTTAAGGTCTTAGCGATGTTCATTTCATCGAAAGACTTTTTCTCTCCTTTGGAATTAATCACGTATTTGGGATATAAATCCAAAAGGGAAAAGTGGTTGTTAGATTTTTCTTCCATTGTCACCAAATAAATTATTGATTCTTTATTTTTAATATGATCTGGTAAATATTCTTAAATACTCTTATGAGATATCCAATATAGTATAAGCATTCACCTATAAAATCTTATTCTTTTGATCTATTAAATGGCTATTAACAAATTATTTGGAGGAGTAGATACTAAATCATAAAGAAAGTGGTAGCATAAAATTAAGGTCAAGGTTTTTATTCACACGACCATTTCCCGAACTTAATGAAATGAATTCGAATGAGTTAAAGGAATTAGAGTCTGAGGATACTGTATTAAAAGAAGAAGTACGACATAAGTTTACATGGTATATTTCTTCTTTCCTGATTATATATATTGCGTCTTGGATAATTCCAGCGTTTGTGTTTATGTCTTATGTTTTATTGCTTTTTTTGCCTCATTTTTTAGACATATCGGATTTTTTTACACTATTCACAGAACCTTTATCATTAATATCGTTTTTAGTATTTCCTTTAGTAGTGATTGCTTGCTATTTCATTCACATTCTGGTAGTAGCGTTAATCACTCGCATTTTTTGGAGCTATACTGAAAAAAAATCTCCAACAAAACCAGGAGTAATTCCCCGTAATTTTAGGAGCAAAACATTAGACTTTTATCACATTAGGTCATTTTTATTAAAATACCCTAAAAACGCGGCGGTAAGAGGTCCCCTCCCCTGGATAGTAAATTGGATGTTAAATTTCATAGGTTCCGCTAAGATTGGTAAAGGTACAACAATTGAGGAGCAAGTAACGGGAGGAAAGTTTTATGAAACAGGAAGAAATTGTTATGTGGGTGCAAACTCAGCATTAGCCACGCACGTCGTAGAAGGGATATTTGGTAACGTGCATTATTTCCCGATAAGGCTTGGAGATAATGTTACTTTAGATGGGTTTACGACAATTGGCCCAGGATGTGAATTGAGAGATAACTCTTTCGTGTTTCCGATGTCTGCTGCGACTAAATTTAACGTTGCTAAGGGGAATAATTATTATTACGGAATGCCCTTTCGCAGGATTTTCAAAAAGAAAATAATGAAGTATTTGAAAGTGTCCGAAGAAGATCTGGAAAGAGCAGAGGATCTTACTAAAAGTCGCGCTTTGGACAATTCAAATAAGAAGGAGGAAAACTCACATGAGTAGCGAAAACGAAGACATTCAAAGTCAAGATGAGGAAGATTATGCTATTGATTTTACAACCAGCTCAGCGATAAGTAGAGTAAATATAAAGTTTTTGGCAGTATATATTCCGATCTTTTGGTTTTCCGGACTTCCGCCAGTTATTTTATTTTACGATTATTCAAGAGGGATTCAAGATGGAATAATCTGGATAGCATTCCTTCCAGTGGTATTTACTATGATGTATTTTATGTTTATTCTATCTTGCATATTCTTCAGCAAGGGATTTCTTATACTTATTAACTTAATTCACAAACCAAAAGAAGGAATATTTTTAGCAGAGATAGGAGATACGGACTTTGAATTTTGGTGTTTGAGAATTGAACTTAAAAAAATCGTCCTTTGGTTAGTTCGAAATTGTCCTCTCCCATGGATCGATGTAGTCGCTTTTAGGTGGTTTGGAGTAGAAATGGATTATTCTAGCCACATGCAAGACGCATGGGTGGATCCTGAATTTCTAAAAATAGGGAGGAAAGCAATGGTGGGGCAAGGGGCGGTGGTTATGACCTCTATGGTAATTGGAAAATACCTAATAATAAAACGAGTTGTATTAGACGACTATGTGTTAATAGGAGGACAATCAACAGTAGCTCCCGGAACGATAATAGGTAAAGATAGTATGCTAGGAGCTGTCTCAATTACTACATATAACCAGTTGCTTGAAAGTGGGTGGGTATACACCGGTATACCCGCAAGAAAATACAAAGAAAACAAATGGGCAGAGACTAGGACTGATACAATTGTAAGTAAAAGCGTAGAAGACGAAGAAAGGATCGAAGTAGAGCAAGAAATTAACGTCGAAGAGGATAAAAAGAATCTATTGAAACCTAGAAACAAAGAGGATGAGAGAGGTTAAACTAGCATGTCAGTTCCTAATACTATGCGCGTCGGACCTTTTGCGTATACAGTTCTCGTCAAAAAAAGATATTTAATGCTCTATTTTTTACTCATTTGGATAAGCATGCTTCCAGAATTATTAGAATTTTGGATTTACTGGAGATTTTTGTGGAATTACACCAGACCAGTTCACTTTTACATTTTCCTGCCCTTGGTTATTTTCTTTACATTTATATCGTTTATCTTGTTCTCAATTTTATTTGCTAAAGTCTTACTTTTAATTGTCAATTTATTTCACAAACCAAAGGAAGGAATGTTTCTTAGAGATGCGTCTGATAAGGATTATCGCTACTGGAGCATCCGCAACACCATAAAAAGATGGCCTACTTGGCTTTCCCATAAATTTCCTTTTCCATTTTTAGACAACCTCTGCTTCAGAATGTTTGGAGTTAAAACGCCCATGACAAATTCCCTATTCGAAGGATGGGTTGACACGGAGTTTATTGAATTTGGTAAGAATGTAGTCGTCGGTCAAGGCGCTCTGGTTAAATCATCGTTATTAATTGGTGAATTTTTAATAATAAGAAAAACAATCATCGGGGATAATGTTAGAATTGGAGCGCATTCTGTAATTTTACCAGGAACTCAAATTGGGAGAAATTCTATAGTAAATACTTGGAGTTGTACTATTGTTGGACAGGAATTAGAAGAAGGCTGGATTTACAATGGAAGTCCTGCGAAAAAATTTAAGAAAAACAAATTTTTAGACGACAACATTCAGGATAAGATTAAAGGCGTGAGCAAGGGATTAGAAGATTTATGGGAAAAATACGATAAGCAATACATTAAGCGACACGATATACACTTTACGAGAAAAGAACGAAAAGAAATAAAAG
Source organism: Promethearchaeota archaeon (assembly GCA_019058515.1). The sequence continues at coordinate 2,241 of JAHPYY010000110.1, read as the reverse complement.
AACACGAAAAAGAAAGATTAGCAAAAGGTATTGAATAATTGATCTTCCTTAGCTAATAAGGATCGTCTCATTTCTTCTTTAAAATGAAATACACTCTTCGGTTATTCTTACCTTTATTTACTGTTTTTGTTATTTCAATCTGGCCAATCTCGCTTGTTTGCTTAACGTGTGTACCACCGTCAACTTGTTGATCGAAATCTCCAATTTTCACGATCCTATACTCTTTTAAGTTAGGTAGTCCCACTGCTAATCGGGCTAATTCGGGTTTTTCCATGACTTCTGCTCGAGTAAGATACTCTAAAGTTACTTCAAGGTTTTGATTTACAACTTTATTAGTTTCTTCTATGAAAGCTTTTAACTTTTCGGGTGAGTAGTTTTCCATCGAAAAATCCATTCGAGTTTTTTCCACTTCAATCTGGTTTCCCGTTATCTTTGCGTCTGCTCGATTTAATAGGATATTGCTTAGCATATGAGCCGCCGTGTGATATCGCATATATGTGTATCGCCTGTCCCAATTAAGTTCGCATTCGACTTCATCCCCTTCTTTAAGTCCGGGTTTATCGACTTCGTGGCTAATTTGTCCCGAAAATTTACCCACATATACCACATTGTATTTATCTCCATTCACTTCAATGGTGCCCTCGTCCCAAGGTTGACCACCACCCTTAGGATAGAACGCTGTCTTATCAAGAACAACATATTTATCGTCTTTAACACTAGTGATTTTTGCGCTCCACTTCTTTAAATACGAATCGTCCATATACAAAGCTTCAGTCATAGAGATTATAACGAATCTTAGCTTAAATTCTCTACTCATTAATGGAAATCTGAGCATAGATTAATTTTGAGAAGAATGGATTTTCATACTTTTTTGTCCAATATAACGGGCCCTCCATTGCTGAAGATTATATATTAATTCCACTAGGCTCATCCTATATTATTTTTACTATTATCAGTATCGTTTCTTTAGCATGGATTACGCGTAAGAAAACCAAATAATCGGTTTACTCCCAAACGATGGGAGCAATACCTCCTATTTCTTTGTTATTAGTTAAAATCGCAGTGGCTTGATGATAATAATACGAAATTACGATCATTCTAGCATGGAGATCAGAAATATTTAAGCCGCTAAAAGTATGCCAGGCTTGTATATCTAAATTTGTAAGCTCAATAATCTCTTTATCTTCAAGAACCTGAAATATTAGCTCCAATTTTTCCAAAAGGATCGAATTCTTAGCCCTCTCTTTGCTTTTGTATATGTAGAAGAGAGTCTCGCCCAATGCTATGGAAGGTAATAATAGTCTAATTTGTTTCTTTTCGGCTTTTTTGAATATTTCATTTGCTTTGCTAGGAAGATTATCTGCAAGAAACCCCAAAAAGGCTATCGTGTCAACAATATATAATTCCACATTAACTCCTCCACTTTTTTCTCTCCGATTGGATAAAGTCGAGTACTTTATTAAAATCCATTTCCTCTCTTAGTAAACCCCTAAGCATCCCTAAATGCGTAGTTTTCGGCTTTATAAAGAGCCCATCGTCTTTAATGTAAACTAATACTTCTGTTCCTTTATTTAACTTGAGCTTTTCTCGAAAGAATTTTGGAATTGTTAATTGTCCCTTTGTAGAAATCTTACAATATTTGATCTCCATTTTCATTCAAACAAAATAGAAAATCAGGATATTTAAATCTTACTTTTCTGTGAATTTGACTTACTTATAATAGACCTGTTTTTTAGGCATATTTTCACATTGGAGAATTTATTTTATTTAATCAGATATGAGTAAACCAATTGGACAATGGTCAGAACCAGTCACTTCCTTAAGAATGTAGCTTTCTTTTACTTTAGATCTCAATTCTGTGCTAACCACAAAATAGTCCACTCGCCAACCGATATTTTTTTCCCTTGCGTTGTATCTGTAACTCCAGTAGGTGTAATGATTCGGTTCTTTAATAAATTCTCGAAAAGTATCAATATAGTCGTGAGATAAAAATTCCGTGAACCATTCCCTCTCTTGAGGAGTAAAGCCAGCGGTCTTTTGATTCTTTTTTGGATTGGTAAGATCGATTTCCTCGTGCGCAACATTAAAATCTCCACATATTATTATCGGTTTACTTTTTCTTAATCTCTCGCAAAATTTGAGAAAATCATTGTTAAATTTTAGTTTATATGGGAGTCTTTTCAGATCCCTTCCTGAGTTTGGAAAATACACATTAATTAAATGGAAATGCTTGAATTCAAG
>JAHPYY010000109.1 GCA_019058515.1 Promethearchaeota archaeon | reverse complement strand
TTTCGCCCTATGGGTAGAGCAACAAAATCATGATATTAACTTAGCAATTATGCCGATTCCCCAATTCAAACAAATGTCCGCAGAATATTTGGAGTTTCCCGATAATTCATTCGATTTAGTACATTGCTGTCACATTCTACATTGGGTATCACATCCCGAATTAGTTATTAAAGAAATGGCACGAGTTATTAAACCGGGTGGAAAGATCTGTGGTGCTCAAACTGCTCTACTTCGTCCTACAGCGTGGATCGATATTATTATAAAAACTGTTGAGGGAACAAGCGGTTTTGTTCCTGTAAACAAAATTCGTGAATGGTTCACCCAAGCAAACCTATACCTTACTAGGCGAACTCTCTTTGGTTTCTTTTGTGCTATTAAACCAAATTCAAAATAATGATTATTCAATTAAATGGGGATTAATTGACCAACACACGAATTGGCAACCTTAAAAAAAGTATATTATTGCTGCGCGGAATGAATTTGACGAAACGGATACAATTCGACCGTTGTAAAATGCCAAAATATTGAGAGTTTAACCATTTTTTAAATAGATACCTAATACACAATTTTATATCAGTTTTATTTGATATAGTAAGGTGCAGGATTATAAAAAGAGATCAGAGAAAGAATCACCATAAACCAGTTAAAAAATGCGTTATTTAAGACGATTTTTCAAGAAGCGTTATTTAGATGGTCAAGAATCCAACGAGTTTGCTTTAGGAGACGCTAAATTTGAAATATATCATGATATTGGAGAGATAGATGATTCGCTTTGGTTATACTTACCAGATCATAAACTGATTTATAGCGGAGACTTTATAATTTCATTGTATCCTTATGTGGGAAATCTTTACAAGGTGCAACATTATCCAAAAGGTAGTAATGATAACGATGTCCTGGTTGGACCTTTAGCAAGACATATACTAACGAATTTAGATAAATTTGAGAAAATTAACAATTTTTTGGGTGGATTTAATACATTTTGGAAAAAAAATCTTCTGTTTTCAAGCTTTTTAGGATTATTAGAAATATATAGCGAAGTAATACGCTGTATTGAATCTTTAAACGATCCGTGCTTTAATACAAAGCGTCCTCTCCCGTCTTTCGACTCTATTAAACATCTAGAAGCATCTAGCGCTGTTGAAGCACCCAGAGGACTACTTTTGCATCACTATGAAGTCTCAAAAAGGAGTAAAATTAAGTGTTTAAAGTTATTCACTGCTACAGAATTCAACCTACCTTTAATGAATAAAATGATAACTAAATACGCAAGAAATCTATATGAAGTAAAAGGTGATATCAATTTAGTGAAAAAGATGGTTCAGTTAATAATTAGAGCTTTTGATCCTTGCGTCTCTTACGCAACTCATTAATCCTTATCTTATTTTCATACTATTAAATTACCTTTTAAAAAAATTGCCTTCCTAAGATCTTGTATTGATTAGATTCAACTATGAATATTTTATTTACAGAGATCATCACAAAAATTGTTAAAAATATTGACAAAAATGTATTTTTTCTAATAAAATGTAATTTTTCTACAACTTTTAAATGACACTCTGATCTATTTCTTACATTTAAAATATATTAATATGCTTTCTTATCATCTTTAGTTATTGGGAAGATTTTCCAATTTTGTAAAAAAAAGTGATTAGAACATGATTAAAAATAAACTCTTAATTATTGGATTGACCTTTTTGTTAATAAATAGTATTATTATCCAAATCACACCACTTTTAATAAATAATAGTATACTAATTAAGATTATAGAGAAAGATAGCACTCCGATAAACGAAATTGAGCCAATGGACCTTGGGATTATCCAACGAAATTATAAAGCTGATGGATCAATTATTGAGGTAAATAAAAGTATTAATCAAGCAGATAAAACAACCCCCGGTGTTGGATCGGGAACTCATCCATTAGGGATAAATCAAACTCGGTTTATTCCTAATAATGAATTAGCATTTGTTTGTCCAGGATGTAGTACAGATTTTTCTAATATAAATCTTGTAAATATCAATCTACTTGAAAATGGAATTGCTTCAACACCTTACCAGAATATGTTGGATGTAAGTTGCAGTAATGATGGTGGTCCAGGAGGACAAGTTACTGATGCAGTAAGTGGAGATGTTGATGGTGATATGAAAGATGAACTTGTAACAATTAATGAAGGTGGACAGGTGTGCATTTATAAATACAATACGACTTCGAAGATGTTTAATCACATTACTCAATACAATCTAAATGTATACATATATAGAGATTATTTTTATTGTCTTTCTCTGAATCAATTTAATACAGATCCTGGTTTAGAAATAGTAATTGCATGTGGTTGTAGAGACAAAATCCAAATCTGGGATCCGGTTGATGCTGCAGGCAATTATTATAGCCCAGGTCAACAATCAACTACAAGTGGAAAACCAGGTGGTATTGCTGAATTCCAATTTACCAAAGATACTAACATTGTGGATATTGAAACTGGAGATTTTAATGGAAATGGGTTTCCTGATATTGTTACTATCGGTTTTTGGGGAAATTTAAAAGCATTTGAATTTAAATCAGGAGTTATAACCCCATTAGGGAGTGAGGTCGAACTAAGTAACGGTGCGGGTCAAGGATATTTTATGAATTTCCCAATGGGTATTGCTACTGGAGATTTTAACGGAGATTCTCGGCTAGATATAGCTGTTATGAAGTGTGTTGGTGGGACGGGGCATGCTGGAATTTATTATTTGAGAGCCGTTTATTGGAAAGGATTTTCAGCAGGAGGTAATGAATTTGAGAATTTAGGTGAGGTAGATCTACCAGGTTACAATGTCTTTTTTCCTTCAATTGGAGCGGGTGATATTGATGGGGATGGATCGTCTGAAACAGTATTAGTTGGGAAGAGTGGACAAAGTACAGAAGAAACCTCATGGTCCGTGTTGATTTTTGATGATTTGGTTATTCCTCAAACAGCTCCAAAAACAACCTTCTTTGGCGAATCACAATGTCCTTGGGCGGCAAAATCTTTCTCTTTTTCTGATGTAGATTTGGATGGGATTGATGAAATTTGTTTTTCAAGTGTTGAGAAATATGGAGACACTTGGAATGAATATTATTTAGCACAATTAGAAGGGAGAAATACCTCTATAATTAAAATTAATACAGAAACATATCCATGGACCGCTACGGAGTTATTTTCAAGTGAGCAAATAATCGGATATCCAGTTCCAGGAGATTATGATGGGGACGCAGTCGTAATAGAATATTCTGGTCAACATTATCCACGAATAACTCCTCAAATCCCTATTTTTGCGTTGGCAGCACCACCGATTTATTTTGATCTGAATGGTGAAGGTAGTGGTACGGCTGTATCAAAAGAAGAGTCTACTTCAACAGATGTGTCAGAAAGATTTAGTATTATGGCGGGAATTAGAGTTTCTTATGAAACCGGATTTACATTATTTGGTCATGGATTAAAGTTTAGAGCTAGCTTAGAAGCCAATTATCAATTTTCTAAAACTGAAACTACTACTCATACCGAAACGATAGGTGTACGATATTCATCGGGTTATATGGATAATCAGATCATTTGTGATACGGTTGACTATGAATCTTATTTATACACGGTAACACAGCATCCAAATTCAGAAATGATAGGAAAAAATATGTCAATAGATATACCTATAAAAGTGTCTATCTATAGTATGACAGAGTCTTTATACAATAATGATAATTCTACAAATTATATTAGTTCTGAAACATATACTCATACACCAGGAAAACCTGGAACTTATCCAACTCGAGAAGAAGTAAATGCTTTAAAAGGTATTGTGAAGATTATTGACGAAATAGAAGTACCACAGGGGACTGGTATCAGCTGTGGAAGTACATTAAAATATACGAGGGAAACTGCGGAATCTACTGAAAAGGAACATGCAATGCAGCTAAAGTTCACAGCGGGTATACAAGCAGGAGGTTTTGGACTTGATGTAAGCGTAGGTTATGGTCATGCTTGGGCTAATAAAGTCACTTATGGTAAAAGTATGTCATACGAGGGTACAGTTGGATGTATTTCCGATGCTAATGATTGGATAAACTATAAATATTCATGGGGTCTCTTTGTACAAAATATTGAACCAGATGAAGGTTTTTCATATCAATTAGTTCACTACTATACCGAAGGTGTTCCTAGTTATGATGATAATGGTGATGATAATGGTAGTGATAATGGTAATGGTAATGGTAATGATAATGAGTCTTCAACTTCATTTTTCGAAGATTTTTTCGAATCAATTCCAGGTTACAATATACCTTTAGTTATCGGAATAGGGATAATTTCAATTATTGTCCCAATATACTTTAAAAAACAAAAAAAGTAAGTTCTATTATCTTTTAAGTCTTAATTTTTTTCTTTTTTCTTCTTATTTTGTTATATCCTTCATGCCATTCTCCTGATGTGAAAGTCTATTCTCGAATTATAGGGTATTATAGTGAAGTCAATCGATATAATTCTGGAAAGCAAGCAGAATGGGAAACTAGGAAACGATATAATCTTAATTAAAAAGTGTAAAAGTTTTAAAAATAACTAAAATAACGTAAAAATCTAAATTCTTCTATTATCTCCTCATTTTTTAACAAAATATTAAAAATACAGTTAAATTGAAAGCGAAGTTTTTAGCTTTGAATCAAAAAATAAACAAGTCTAGTAAAGACAGAACCCCCATTCCTATAGCGTAAATTGGGATGATATATTTCCAAATTTTATTTGGGAAGACTCTCACTAAGTATGGTGATAAAATAGCAGCAATAAACCCCCCAGTAAAAATTGATGGTAATAGAATTAGATCTACATCCACTCCAACATAACTAATAAAAAAGAAAGTAAAAATACCCACAATAGAAACCATTGCTTCTGAAAAGGAGACTATAGCTGTTGCACTTTTTTCATAAATACCTGAATAAATTTGACTCATAGTTATAACTGGTCCATAACCTCCTCCTCCAATTCCTTTATTGAATCCTGCAAGAAGCGAAAAACCAATGACTCTTTTTGGTTTTAGTATAATAGATTCATTTTCATCTTTTTGCTTAAATTTTGGTCTTATTATTCCAAAAATGCCCATTAGAATTACTAAAATAGCAACGTACAACTTAATAAAATTAGCTGGAAATTTAAATGCTAAATACGTGATTATAATCGAGAAAAATATAGATGCACATCCAAAACTACCAATGATTAGAGCCAGTTTAGTACTGGCATTTAATGGATGGAACTTGAAGTTGACATTCCCAAACTCATTGTCAAAATAAGTATCAAGCACACCTGTAATAGCTTCTGATATTAGTAAAGTTGGAACAATTTGAAGGGGTGCATACCCTAAAAATAAAAGTAAAGGTGTTAATCCCGTTCCAAAACCCATTCCCGCAGCAGAATCCATAAATTCAAACAAAAATGCTAAGATTATAATTAGTAGAATTAATTCCACTATTTCTACACCTATAGCAAAATGTAAAAAGCTATCATTATTAAAAAGTAAAATAAGAACGCTAGCATGACTTTTTTGAGAGACCTTTTATCTACTTTAACTCTTTCTGATATTGTTTTCTCATCTAATTCTTTTGCTTTTTGTCCAATATCCCAATCCATAATAATTACCTGTACATTTTTTCATTAAAATTAGTTTTAATTACTTTTAATTACTCTTAATTATAGATTATTGATATATAATTATATACAAAGGAAGTATTTAAACCTTTATAATAAGATTCACCGAATTTGACTTATAAAATTCTGATTTGGAATGTAAACTTCAAATTATAAATAAGTATTAGTAATAAATTTGGCAGGATTAAGCGTTGAATTTAGTTTAATTAAGAATAAAATCGTTAGAAATAGAATTTAGTAAGTTTATATCAATTACTCTTGATAGAAAGTTGGTATTTTGAACAGATTCTTCAATACTTAATAATAGAAATTCATTCGTTCTTAGGATAATCGGAGAAGTAAATAAAAGTTCTTCTTGAGAGGGCCATATTTCTATCAATTCATTTATTTTTTCATTTTCAATAAATCCTTCTATGTGAATTAATTTCACCCTAATATTTCTTATTTCGCTCTTCCCGATGTTTTTAATGACAATTTCGAACTCGTTATCAACTTTCAATATCTTTACTTTAAAGATCTTGTCTCTTAATTCATGAGATCTACTCTCTTCTGATCTATTATTATATTTGATTTTTGTCGAAATTGACGAATCATTATTGTTTTTATGACATATTATATGAGAAATTCCAGGGCTTTTTAGAGAAAAATAAGACAACGCTTGGTGCTCCATCAATCGATTCGAATCGATTAAATCAATGATATTAGAAGAAAATTGACTTATTACTTCAAAAATTAATTCTAGAATAAACTTTTTAATAGTATCTCCTTTCTTTATCTCTCTAATTAGAATTGGGGTCTTAATTATTTCTAACTTATTAATTTCTGATTTAATAAGGTGGTAAAAGCTGAATTCGTAACAAAATAGAACTTTATTTATTATTTCTTTTAATATATCACAGCCGAGATTAGTTAAATCAGCTGGCAATATCAAAATAAACGTTAATATTTTTAAAGGATAATCGTTGAAATTTTCACTTGAATTCAGACGTTTAATATTAGATCTTAATGGACATTTTACGGCGACATAAGCTATATCACCATGTTTTAATATTAATTGTTCAGAAGGTATTAACTCACGACTATTGAAGCAGATGGAACTTTGAATTTTACTCAATTGAAATATTTTATGATTTTCAATAATTTTCTCTTCGGGATAAGCTAAAATAGGGATTATATCTAAAATATCATCGCGATAAAAGATGTAGATTTTGCAAACATCATGTAATAATGCTTTTCTAAGTTTTGTACGATAAATATCTAAACCACCATTCTTATTGATAATTCCTCAATATTATCTGATCGTTTTTCTCTAGTTGTTTTTTAATATTGATAATTATATGTCCAAGATCCAATAGTGATATAAGCGACTCGATCATTTATATCTTTGCCTCCGTAATATATGTATCGTAACCATAAAATCTGTTTATCAAATCTGATACTTATTACTTAAATTAATACATATTCAAATCCAACTCCACTAATCTAAATTTTAAGGTGCTCTATGAGGGGTTGAAAATTATAAACTTAACCTAGGTTTAAATATAATAGATAATAAAAAAATAGAAATTCTATAATTTAATTAATTTCTTGTTAATTTTTTCTTTTAAACCTTGTATCGCTCTTGACCAAGCGGTTTGAAAATATTCACGAGCGGTTTGCCAATCTGAATCACTTCTCCAACCGGTATGGAACAAATGAATATTGGTTTTATCGGGGTTATCATCATTCTGAGAAAAGAACACAATCACATGAGTTAAAGGATCTGCAAAATTCATGAAAGAATTGAATTCCTTAGGTCCTTTCCAATTGAATGATATAAACTTATTTTTCTCTAATCCTGTAATTTTACAACCTATTGTACTATCAACTTCTGGATTTTCTAAAGACCAAAAAAGTTCGTAATTTCCACCAAGAATAGGTTCTACGCAAGCTTTCTCGGTCAACCATGTTTCAAGTAGTTCACTTACCGTAAACATAGAAAATGCAGATTTGATATCACAATCAAGTTCCTCTTTAATTAGAATTATTTTTTCCATCAATAATTACCAATTTGTTTATATTTATTTAAGTAATAAAATTACATAAAGTAACAAACATCTATTATATTTAAAGAAATTAGTATCAAAATGGTAATATTGTGAGGAAAATGGAAGTATTTGAGGATTTAGAAAATATGAAAAAATGCCCAATTGAAGTATCTCTTAACATTATTGGTAAGAAATGGTCTATACAAATTATTAGAGATTTATTTAAGGGAAAAACAAAGTTTACGCAATTTTTAGAATCAAATCCCCAACTTAGTACAAAAATGCTTTCTTTGCGGCTAAAAGAACTACAATTATCTGAGGTAATTAAGAAAACGACCAAACCAACAACTCCAGTAGAGATCAATTATTCTTTAACATCAAAAGGAAAAAAATTGAATAAAGTACTCTTCCAACTTGCTGAATTTTCTCTTGAAAACTACCCAAATAGAGTTTATTATAAACCATCGAAATTAATTGACAAAGATATCTCTAATTTGCAGAAATGGTTTCATGTAATTGAATAATTACCTTCTTTTGGTTTTTTGATTATCCACTATGATACCTGCTTTCACTAAGATTATTATTTTATATATATTGTTCACAATTATGTTAGACTAACTAGAAAATAAAGAAATTAGTAAAATCTGTAAGAACTCGAAATCAACTCATTTTTTGCTGCACTTGGAAGGTTAAAACTTTTTAGCACGAATACTGAGTAAACATATTCCTCCGGTATTATTCTTTTTGCTGACAACATCTTCGCATAGCATATAAAATCGTATTTGCTCTGAAACCTTTCATCATGGGTTATGAAATATTTATAAGGTTCTTTAAGAATTAAAAACGTAATATTGTTATAGAAAATAAGATCTGGGTTTTGAGAATCGCTTAATATACTAGGGTGGGTTCTACTCCTGTTTGAAATATCAAATACTTTGACATCAGAGTAGAAGGAAAGGGCTCCAATATCTCCCGCCGCAATTGAGGTGTTATTGTTTGAATACTTACTGATCCACCGTCCTAGTTGTGCGTTACATCCCGTAATTCCAAAACCGTAATATTTAATCATTGGGTACATAAGAGAAACGGAAGTAAATTGAAATAGAAGAATAGTTAAGAAGGTAACGGTTGCTGTTTTTCTTTTAAATTGCGTATCCATTTGCCTATACGACTTGCGTATCGACAGAAAATTGAATTTAGTGGGTAAGAGGAGAAAAATTAGTACGTAAATAGGAATAAATCTAGGATACCCTAATTGCCAAGAATCGAATACTAAGAGGAAGAATAAGTGAAATATTGCCAAAAAAAAGATGTAAATTTTAATTTTATTATAAAATAAACTCTTAACATATTTTTTAACATAGACAATAAACAGTAAAGTTACAGGTACTAAGAGTAAAAAAACCGGAGCGTAAGAAATTATATTTGGGAGAAATCGATCCAGAGAGATAAATTTAACTATTAAAATGTAGGGGATAATCGAATCGTAATAATATATACGCCACAAAACATAGGGTAAGTAAATTGCGAGGAGGAGGCTTCCGTACATAAAACCCATACTAAAAATAAACCCCATCTTTACTTTCCTTACCTTAAATAGATAATATATAGAGAAAATAATAGTGAATATGCAGATAAAAATAGACAAAGTATGGCTAAGGCTAAGGATTACAAACGCTATAGAAGAACGGATATACCAAAAGGGAGACGCGCGTTCTAAATCTGCAAGTAATGTATACAATGAGGCGAGTAATATAAAAAGGTAAAACAAATAATAAGCACCACTTACGGACCATAAACTGATAGTGGGAGTAAACACAAATATTAAAGTAATCCAATTTGCAAATTTCCTCTTTTTTGACAACCTGAACGCTATGTTGTGTAAGATGTATACAGAAAGGTGACAAAAAAGCATCCCCGAGAGCTTTGCATACAAAAGAATGTCCATTCTCATGAGGAATCCTATAGCTAACCAGAGGAGCCAAAGAAAAGACTCATATCCTTCCACTGGAGCGTTACCCAAATTATAAGTGAGTTCCAAATTGAATACCATATTTTTAGCGTAGCGAAAGGATATAAAGGCGTCGTCTGACACGAATTCCCAAAAAGTGAATTGAAGAATAAATAGCACGATATGAGAGAAAACAGACTGCCTATTAAACTTCTTAACAACCATAACTTCGTTCGGTTCACTATTATAAATGAGAATTGTTAAAACATCTATTAATTCTTTTAGTTTCTGCAAAACGAAGTAACTTTTATTTATTCACCACCTAATACCTATTAATATGAGCCTTGAAAAATACATCCAATATGGAAAATTATTTGAGAAGTATTTAAGAGTCAACACTTTTCCAATCGCCATTAAACTGTTAACGGAAGGTTCAGAAATTCCAGCAAACGCGAAAAGGTCGCTGCGGGATTTAGGAACTCAAACTTTTATCTGTCAAAATTTTCGAATGGCAAGATCTTATGGGTGGACAATGGTGGTAACGGAAGAAGATTGCGTTTGCCTATTAGCTAGAGGGATCTACGGTTGGGATCCGATTTCCCAAGAATCTATTAAATTCGGGAACAAGTTTAGCGAGGGATTATACTCAAAAGATGTTGAAACGGCAGAGATATTTTCGAAGGGTTTAAATTATCTTGATAAGAAAATTCTAGGACTAGTGATCTCTCCGCTAACGAGAACTAAAGTTGAACCAGATGTGGTGCAAATTTATTGTAATCCCGCACAAGCTATGAGACTTATTCAAGCTTACTTGTATTTCGAAGGAGGATCTCTTCAATTTACAGCCGCAGGAAGAGTTGGTTCGTGCCACGATGGAGTAATAACTCCATATTTGACCCAAAAACCGCAACTCGTAATTCTTGGCAACGGTGATAGGGTATGGGGCGGTGCAGAGGACACGGAAGTGATGTTTGCTATTCCCAAATCGAAACTCGAACTCATTACAAAGGGATTAGAGACAACTCACGCTGCAGGGTTAAGGTATCCGATTCCCAAATACATGAATTACAAGCCAGGATTCCAAACGAAATTTAAAAAACGCGCTGTACAAAAATCTGGAGGAACAATCGTAAAAGGTGATTAGAAATTTAAGCGAAACATATCAGTAAATACTTAAAAATTAAAGAAAAAATATAGGAAAAAAAGTTTATTCAATTATACTCTCTTCTTGAGCTTCTCGCTCGTCGAATTCTAACTCTCTTAACTTTATCCTTACTTCCCTTGGGGAGCTAGAAGCTTTTAGAATTTCAATGATATTCTCATTCAGAGCTTTGAGATTATCCATTCCTGCTTGATAGTAAATATTTCTTTCATTAAGATTGATATCTAGAATGATCTTTAGCGCATCAAGCGACTCTTTAATATTTTCATAGTATTGCCAAATCTGATCAATTTCCATCATTTTTTGTTCACTTCCGACTGCTTTTTTTATTTAGGATTTTTTTTTATTTTTCTATGAAGAAAAAATGATTTTTTGCATATAAATTATGACTCTTTTCGGAAATGTTGCGACTGATAGCGGAATGAAAAAATATCAGGATTACTAAAAGAATCGATGAAAATAAAGATAAATAGTAAAATGACTTTTATCAAGACTAAAACAGAAAAGAAAAAATGATCAAATATATCTTTTTTTTACGAAAAAAATATGCTTTTTGTTTAAAATTCAGGAATTAGTATATTTATAAATAGTACTTTTTTCATATTCGTTTTCATTTGCGAATTTCTTAAACATTATTAACATGAAGAGGGTTGGACAAGGAAAAGTTTAGCTTCATGACAAGTTCTAGTAAAATGATTAAATTATAAAGTCATTTAATAAAGAGAACTAAAGGTTACTACACATATTGCTTTTTTTTTAACTAGGTTTTCGTGATTCAGTTAAGGAAAATTCTCCAATCATTCGGATTATATGTTGACATAATTAAAGACGTTCTATTTATATATTCAATTTAATTTCCTCGAAGATGTCAAGGAGTTAAGTCATGCCTGTCAAGTATTTTATCTTAGGATTTATAGCACCGCTGCTAAAAACAATGTCCTTGAAAAGACACTTTAAAAAGAAAATATGGCAAAAAATTTTATAAAAACGGATGAGGAACTATTGAAAGTGTTTCTCAACTAATTTTTTAGTAGGTAAATATAATCTTAAATCAACGATTTCCATTTTCAATACATCTTCAAAAAACTCTTGGAATTCAGTAGTAAAGTTTTTCATTTTCTTCCTAATTATTTTAAGTTCTTCTATGGTAATGACAAGGACGAAAATATTTTGACTTTCTTCTAATAAAATGGTAAAACCTTCTTGTTCGATTACTTTCAACGGATTTCGATTATGAGCTATTTCATTTAAAATAGATGAAATCGCAGACACCGCACCAACCAATAGATCCTCATCAGAAGGGGGAATTGGTTGCCCTAATTGACTTAAATCTTGTGAGTATATTACAATTCCTCCTTTTTTTATTACATATAAATATTGAATTGCTCTTTTCCACTCTAATTCCTGTTTTGGAGGGAGAGTTTCGCGTAGTTTGAATACAACTAAAGTCGCGCTTATTATAATATACAATTGGATCAGTGCTAAATTAACTGGAACGAATTTAATGATTTCGATATGAATTTCTCCGATAAGGGTTCCAAAAATCATTCCCAAAGCAGCTAAAACAAAGAATATTGCCCCCGTATCCCTTTTAAGGCTTAGTTTAGAGATCTCCGCTAATAGTAACATGCCTGGCGCTAATGTAAACGCAAATCCAATTCCTAAAATAATCGGGAACAAAAATATAAAATTAACATCAGATTGAAGAATAAATGTAAAAACGAGAAAAGCCAAGGCTTGAATGTTCATTCCTAATAAAATGGTGATCCGTCTTCCTATTACATCAGCTAGTATACCTGAAACAATTGAAAAAATTCCAACAACAAGAAGTAAAGATATAATAAATGAATTGAAATCTATCATTATATCATAAAACTCTACCATTAAAATCGCAGAATAATACGAGTTCGTGAAAAAAAAGCCGTATAAAAACGCAAATAGTAAAGCAGGTAAATCTTTTTTATTTTTTAAGTACTTTGATACATCGAGTTTTTTTTGAAAGAGGTTCGATACATTTCGTCCAAAAAATAACAAAATCGCAGTCACTGAGCCTGTTCCTAAAATGAAAAGTACTGCCATTATTATAGGGTATATTTGGATTATCAAACTTTCGATGATGACTAAAATTGAAACTCCAATCCATCCTATTGAATACAATTTTCCAGCATATTCTGGCTTAGATCGACCTATTTCCATCTGTAAGTTAAATATACCATACAAAAACCCATTTGCGATACCAATAATCACGAATGCTATAGGGATTAAACTCAAAATATTTGAAACGAGCAAAAAAGTTACAAGTAATGTTGAGAGAGTTAAAGATGTAAACTGAAATAACCATATTTTCGCACCTTTTATCCATATTCTAACTATAACTGATATCGCTGCTCCAGCAGCCAACCCAATGAAATGGAATAGTACCAGAATATTCGGAAGGGCTCTCGAGAATATAATATAAAATTGAAGAACGAAGTGGAATTGCCATGTAATAAATCCATATAACAAATTACCCATTAATAAAGCCCAATGGTTCCTAGAATAATTGCGTAGCGTGTTAAAAAATTCCATTTAAGATCTTTATTTTGATTTAATGAAATTAATATTATAATTTAGTCAAGATTATTTTTAAACCAAATTATAGCTTTTTATATTACGACATATAATATTTAAAACCTCAGCTACTGTAAATAAAGATTCTTTATTACTAGCGTAAAGAAACTTTTTATATACAAGCAACTAATAATTACTTACCAAAATATCTTGATGAATTAATAATAAGAGGGAAATTTGAAATGCTATATGTCGATCCTTATGATATGATTGGAATGTTTGCAATCTTTTATACGGTAATAATTGTCATTTTGGTTCTATACTGGATAATCGCAATAATTTTATGCGTGTGGGTTTACAAAGACGCTAAAAAAAGAGACATGAACGCCGCGGTCTGGTTATTGATTGTTTTGATTACAGGCTGCATCGGGTGTATCATCTACCTCCTCGTACGGGACTAAAAAAGTGTTCAAAGCCATATAAAACCGTATAACTTTTATCTACTTCTTTTTTTTATATTTGTTAGAATATGCCAAATAATGATTAAAATTAACCTCCTATCAAGATTCATTCTCGAATTAGGAGGTAAAGTAGAAACCCTACTATGGATGTCAATAAAACTATCAAAAACCACGACTTTGTGTAATCCATCTTTCGTTTAGTGGCGTCTTTATAAACCCAATAGGCAAGCACTAATCCAGTTAGATAAAAAATTACAAGAAATACGCCAATGAAAGATGCCCATCCAATTGCCACGGTGTTAATATCAGAATCTTCAAAATTAAAGATCATAAAATACCTTGATTAGAACAAAACAGTAATAAAGATACAATAGAACTCAAAATAAAAAAATGCTTCTATTGATGTTTCCTAAATCCATGCTTTAACAATTTTTGGCGGATAGGCCCCATTCCCGGGCATGAATCCCAATCTCCTTCATAAGGACACTGCTTACACTCTTTTTGCATGCGACGTGCTCTTATATATGCAATCACGCCAATAAAGAAATTGACTTCGAATAAAAGGACGATTCTGACAAGAAAATGTAGTAAAGGAAGGAACAGCACCGATACTACGAAGAACCCCACACCAATACCTATTAACAGTTTTGAGGATATCTTTATGAACTTTAGTTTGGTTAATCCTAACACATTTAGAAAAATGGGAGTAAAAAACAAGAACGAGATGAAAAAGAGAAGTATCAAGTTTGGAATTGTCAATTCGACAAACAGTAGGGTTAAAACGACAGTTACTACAATAGTCGGATAAAAAGTAAAACATCCTATGCATAATCTATATTTGCTGATGTGATATACATCATCGTCGTATTGCTCGCAATTAGGGTGATGTGAGAGTAATATCGGTTTAACGCAAGTCATGAATAATTTAAATCGAGATAATTTTCGCTTAATTTTTCTCATCATTTTAAAAGTTTGATGTACCTAAAAGTACTTGTAGAATTTCTTTAAATCCTTAGAGTTCAGGATTCGAATTAAGCTTTTTTCTGTAACATATTCTCTATAAAAAATGACAATTTCTCTTACTTTTATAGCAAGATATTTTATTAAATATGTTAAAATAAAAAGTGTATACGGGAGTTCTGTTAAATTTCAGCTCGTGCTAATCTACTGATAAAATTTCAGTATTGATTGCTCAATAAGAATAAAATAAGAAAAACTATTTCTTATTCTCCACCTATTAATGAAATCATTGTGAAATTGTTGTTATAATGGTCAAAGTTAGATCTTCCATAGATTTCACCTCCAGAGCCAACCAACATCTTAGGAATGTCTTTACCGAGAGTATCATCAATAGTATCTATAATTTTTGGAAGATTATCTCCATATGCTACAAATCTCATAGCGCAATCAATTCCAAGGTAGAATTTAGGATTTGATATACCAACTAATGCTTCATTTACTGATTTTATTGTAGTTTCATGAAGTATTTTCATATTACTTCGAAATATTTCAACTTCTTCAGGAACATCAGTAAAAGGAAATCCTGTTAGAATTAGATTTTCAAGATTAGGATCTGTAATTGTTCCTTGAAGATGTATATATTTTTTACCCTCAATAGTTTGGGTCGTACCAATAATATTATAAATATTAGTATATCCTGTAGCTTTTAATTCAGATAAAGCGTCCTTATTTAAACCGGCAGCATCACAAAATCCTAATAAGGCAGGTTTGCCATCAATTCTTAAAAGAAAACTACCAATATTTTTAGTAATTTTACAAATATTTCCCGTTGATTCAGCTCCAGCACCAAAACCAAATCCAAATTTAGTATTGTTTTTCCCAGAAATAATAGCTCCTACAAGACCATCATTAAGTATTTTTCCGTTGTAAAATTCGATACTATCGTAATCCCTCACATTTGTTACGACATTTCCAACAATTGGATCGCTCCAACCTTTTGCATATAAACTAGTAATTAATTCTTGAACCGTATGAAACCCTATTCCTTTTTCACTAAATCCCCCAAGCATACTCTTGAAGACTTTGTTTACTAATCCGGAGAGGAAGGAAACAACGCGTGCATTTAATAGGGTTGTCTTACTCATCATTTCAGGTGGAAATTTATGACCATCTTGGAACATAAACATAAAACGAGTATCATTCGGTTCTAGATTAATGCTATTTTTATATAGCTTTTCAGCAATCGCTTCATATTCTGTTCTAGTATTGGTATAATTAAATGATGAATCTACAGAGAGATCACCGCCTAATAACATTAATCCCACACTTTTTAAGGCAAAACGCTTATTTATTACGATGCCATTTACAGTACTTCCAATTAAGGGAACTTCAGGGTCTAGCTCTTCTCTTATACTATTTAAAATCTTCTTATGATCAGGTTTTTTTCTTGCTAATGAATCAATTGCTAATATAGCTAACTTTGGTTTGACGCTTATACTATCTAATGCTTCTTGAACCGTTTTTTTTCCTGCAATATGACCATCATTTTCTGTACTCATTCCTAGACCGACATCTAACATTTTTCTTATTCAACCTCTAGTTTATCGATAAATATAATATAGCTTACAATTCAGATATGTAATTATTAATTTTTTTTAATAATTTTTCAAAATCCATAGAGATATCCATTAATATTGATTTAACTTTGCTAATTGATATCAATCCTGATTTAGTTGATGGTTCAATTTCCTCTGTTTTCAGAAGATTTGAACTTTCTTTACTTACTTTAATTTCATTTTGTACTGGAAATGTAATTTGCTCATCCAAAGTAATAATTGCCTTTTTTGCTTTAAGTTTAACGATTGCATCTTTAGTAATTATAGGAAATCCCTCAGGTTCATTTCCACTTTCAACAACTTCTATACTTGCTCCATATAATCTTAGTTTGGATTTAATTTTAGTTGCTGACACCCCAGCAAAGTATTTATCAAACGATTTAACACCAGAACCACTCCAAATCCAAATTTTTGCTCTTTTCGCATGTTTATCAATAATAACATAAATTTTATCATTTTCAAGAGTCAATTCTTCAGTTTGAATAATTTCTTTTCCCTGAATTTTATATAAAATTAAACTCATTTTTAATCAACCTCTTAATCTTTTATAATTCGTTCTTCCCAATTATCTATACGCTTTTGATATCTCTGAGTATCGCCTGGAGATAATTTTTCATTTAGATTCCTTAAATCAAGAGCACATCTTGATATATCGTAAAGAGCCAGTGATGTTCCTATATTATTTAAAATAGCGTCTTTTAATTGATCAAGTAGTTTGGATAATTCTGCTCCAGTATATAATTTAATTTTTCCTCTCAATTGATCGAATAGTTTTCTAAGAGTAATATAAAGTTCTTTACCTTTCTTTATATTTAATGAATTGATTAAATCTTCAATTCTTAATTCTTTCTCTTTTTCAGCCACTGCAGGTTCAATTACGGCTGGTTCAGCTACGGCTGGTTCAGCTACAGTGGCAGGTTCAGCTACGGCAGGTTCAGCTACTGCTGGTTCAGCTACTGGTGGTTAAGCTTCAGTTTCAGCTTCAGTTACTGCATGTTCTGGTACGGGAGGTTCAGCTACAGTTTCTA
>JAHPYY010000108.1 GCA_019058515.1 Promethearchaeota archaeon | reverse complement strand
GGGCAGGCATCTGTACAAGAACCACAGCCTGTGCACTTTGTTTCGTCAACATAGCGCGTTTTTCGCTTAACTTTTACTGTAAAATTTCCGATATACCCATCTACATCGATAACTTCGCTATAAGATAAGATCTCAATGTTTTCATGACGATTTGCTTCGAGCATTTTCGGTCCCAAAATTCATATGGAACAATCGTCGGTGGGAAAAGTTCTGTCAAGTTGGGACATTCGCCCCCCGATAGTTGTGTTTTTCTCGACGAGGTACACTTTATAACCCGCATCGCCTAGATCTACTGCCGTAGTTAATCCTGCGATTCCTCCGCCAACCACTAGTGCCACGGGCGTCACTGGGACGGTTTTAGTGGGTACATCTTCTAAGAGTTTTGATCTCGAGATCCCCGCTTTAATAAGGTCAATAGCTTTCCAAAATGCATTTTCTCGCTCCTCAGGAGCTTGATGTACAAACGAACAATGTTCTCGAATATTTACGAACTCAAGATATCTTGGTGGTAAGCCTGCTTCCGAAAGTATAGCGTGAAATACTGGCTGGTGTGTTTTTGGCGTACATGCCGCAACAACGATTCGTGAGAGTTTGTGCTCCTCTATGGATTCTTTAATGTAGGAGGATCCCCCTTCTGTACACATACTTAAATATTCGAAGGCTTTGACACCTTCTAGTCTATTTAGTTCTTCGACAATTCTAGGTATGTCAAGTATCCCTGCGATGTTAACACCTCAACGGCATACAAAAACTCCAATTTTTTCTTCGTCTTGTTCTGTGGTCTGATTTTCAGACAATTATTTCACCTTGAGTACTTTAAACCTCCTTAGTGGTTTAATGTCAAGTTGTTTAATTATCGAGATAATTTAAACAATTAAAGATTCTTAATAACCTTAATTCTTATCAAAATTCTTCTGGTCTAATATTCTTTATAACTCAAGATGAATTGATAATTATAATATCGAAATTTTAATTCAAAGAAATCGATTTCAAATTATGTTGGAAGTATTATTTGGATTTTTAATGATTTTTCTCGTAGGGACGTTAAGTCTTGCAGGTATATTCATGATTTCACTGCGAGAACAAACCTTAGACAAGCTAATCTTCATCCTCGTGGCGTTTGCGACGGGAACGATCCTTGCTACGGCGTTGTTTGATTTAATACCCGAATCACTTCATCACCTCGAAGAATTAAACGCACAAGGTGCTGGAATTACCGAAGGACTACTTTTTGGTTTCGTAATAGCGGGATTTGTAAGTTTTTTTATCTTGGAACGGTTTATTTATTGGTTCCATGGACATGCGCACGAATCGGAAAATGAATTGGTATGCTACGCAGGTAGAACTGAGGGAGTTGGATCCTTGATTGTGCCTTTGGATAAATGGGGTAGCAGTAGAAGAGTAGCCCTGTTAAATTTGATAGGAGATGGGTTACACAATCTACTGGACGGCGTCATCATTATGGTTTCCTTTTTGACTAGCTTTTGGAGCGGAATTATAGTCACATTGGCAGTGGTATTTCACGAGTTTCCTCAAGAAATTGGAGATTTCGGCATTCTTCTCTATGGTGGATTTTCAAAAAAGAAGGCGCTACTGTTCAATTTTATCAGTGCGTTAGTGGCGTTAATCGGGGGATTAATCGCGTTCATCGTTTCTGATCTTTTAGAGATATTCAATTTTTTCTTTTTAGCGTTTTCGGGAGGCGGCTTTTTGTATTTAGCTAGTACAGAATTAATGCCTGAGTTGCTAAAGGAAAAAGACTTAAGAAAATCAATCCCTCAAGCATTGATCTTTTTAGCAGGATTACTATTAATCATATTGCTTATAATTATCCTCCCTCACGAATAGCAATCGTCAACAACGAGACTTTAAAGTCAAATTCCTTTCTTTTTATTTTCCTATTTTTGATATGGGATTAATCATCAATTTTCTACATTTATTTAAGAATTTCCGCAGATATTTCTATATAGGACTCTCTGACATTTTTGGAGGGATGCATCATACCTACGTTACAAACTACCTGCTTATTCAGATTTTGTAAATAAATACGCTCTATAATTCCACACATGATGTGAAAAAAATTCTCGTATATGTTGTCCTTTTCGATGTATTCCGAATACTTTAACCTAAAATTAGCGCGAGTTTTGTCTATGTAAAGTATCGTAATCTCTAAATCGTCCTGAAAAAAGTCGTACGAATTGTAAAACTTCTGAAAAAGGTTAAGTTGAGCAATGGGATCAACTAATTTATGTGCTTCCTTAAATTCTTTCAAGATTGCTTTACCTACAGGAAACTCAAAATTCTCGGCAATTAAATGCCCGATTTGCTTCAATTTTTGCTCTGAATAAGGAAACACTTTTTTTATTCCATAAAGGAGCGATTTCATAAACGAATTGACTAAAGATTTTTTCAAATATTCTCGCTTCTTGCTGAAATAGAGATGTGCCCATCCAATTTCTTTTTTCTCAATAACTCCCTCTTCCTCTAAGTTTCCAAGATATTTAGAAACTGTATTTCTATGAAGGTTTACCTTTTTAGATATGTCTGTTATAGTTAATCCCGAAGGTGAATTGGATAACTCTTTAAATATTCTTGATTTATGTTTAACATTATCACGTTTTGTCAATTCGAATCCTTTTGTTTGATTTTTTTTTGGTAATCTACCAAAAATATAGGACTACATTGTATTAAAGACTTAATGTGCACATTTGCACATAACATTTAAATACTAATTGATAATCTCCTTAATTAGCACAAAATAATTGGTAAATGTGCCTAAATGTGGTGTTTAAAAATCGCCCTTTCCTCTAATTTTGCCTGGAGAAAAGGGAAGACAAGGGCTTTTTAACCCTTGCCCGTTCTTTAACTGCTTTATAGCGATTCAGTCTAAAGAATGAGATAATCATATGATGATGTGCATACTTGCACAATATTTATATTTTTTTAGCAATGTTTATCCGAAATCTATTGTTGAAAACTGGTATAATGAAGAGATTACGATTGAAGATAAAATACTAGGAAGTTGGGACCCTACTGGAAAGGAATATGCAATTAATCAATGTATTGACAATTTACCTCATCTAAAAGGAAATGTAACTGTTTATAACGATGTAGGTCATTTCATAGAGGAGGTAAAACCACTAGAAATATCTAATACCATCATACAAGTTACTAACTTGCTTTAGGTTAATATTTAAAAAATAATATAGTTAATTATTTTGCCACAATTTCTAAGCTATCGAATCTCTGAGTATTAGGTAGTTCAAGAATGAAATCCTTACCAAACGCAAGTGCGGGAGTCAATACTCCTTTAGGACGAAGTTTAAAAACATTTTCTACGCTTCGAACACCTGCTACAGCTGTAAGTTGATAACTCTCCATTGTCTCGAGCCACGCTTCAGCCTCTTCTCCTTTGTCGTTGGAAGCTCTCGCCCATAAATAAGACTTGGCAGTAGTTCGAGTTTTCTCGTCGGGACCTTTAATGTAACGCTCGATCCATTCTTGAACATTCCCATCAATAGAATTGACGGTCGACATCAAACTTAAAATCTTTTTAGGTGGTGCAATATAGTCTATTATGTTAGGGATTCCTGTAGAGATGTAACTTGTAACAATATCAGCCCACTGTGTAGGTACCACTTTTCTGACTTTATCTGGAAATCGAACTTCCATAGATTTTGTCCCGTGAGGTAGTTTTACTAGTTCTCCGTTTTTTCGCGAAAGCGTTCCTTCAGATATGTGCGTCAACATGGTTTTCAAGGTCCCAGGACTAATCCCTCCTTCCATCGTAAACGCAATTTCTAAATGCGTTGGGTTTTCAATTTTTTCACTTACATATTTACCCAAACAATCCGAGGGAACTACATCAAAACCAACAGCAGGAATTAAAGCGATTTCTTTTTGACGAAAATCCTCATCGAGTTTAAAGTGTTTTTTTAAGACGGGGATTTCTCCAGTTATATCTAGGTAATTTACTCCAGCTTTTGAACAGGCTTGCACCACTGGGTCGCTAGTGTGAATATAAGGACCTGCAGCAAGAAATACTAAGTCATACTCCATGAAATATTTATCGAGAGTTTTATCGTTTAGGTCAAATACATGGTATTCTAGATCCAAACTCTCTGCTAATGTAGAAAGTTTTTCCTTCGATCGCCCCGCTATTACAGGATCATATCCTCTACGGACAGCTTCTCTAGCTATTAATTCTCCAGTATATCCATACGCTCCGTACAATAACCAATTTTTCTCTTTCAATTATCTCACCTATATTTTACTATTAATATGCAGATTCTAAGGTAACCCTTAAGTTTAGTGAAGTTGACAAAATATAAAAAAAAATTGATTTATTTAGCTTCCAAATCTTCTTCCATGACTCCCGAAACAATCCCTTCGGGATCTTTAAAGTACGTAAGCCATCCAACACCTGGAACAGCGTGTTTAGGTCTTATTATTTCTCCTCCGTTAGCTTTAATTTTTTCAATGACCTCGTCTATGTTTTTGACATCCATAATATTTACTATATTAGGGAAATCTTCCTCAGCAGAGCCAATACCTCCGTCAATACCAGGGGTATTCTCGTCGCCAGTCATGACGAGCCAATAGTCGATTGGACCCTCCCACTTGGTTATGTTCCAATTAAAAACCACCTTGTAAAACTCTATTGTTTTCTCGATATCCTTCACATTAAACTCAAAATGTGTTACTCTTGCCAATCAAAAAACCTCTATTAAGGTTAAGTTAAGACTTTCGTCTTATACTCATAAATATTGCGTTTATAAAATAAAATTACTCCCCACTAAAATACTGTAATCTTCAGCAAAAAAGAAAACTAAAGTATTTTTTAAAATCTCTTAATCTAAAGAACAAAGCTGGAACCGACTTACGATAACTATTGTATTCCTCTCCAAACCTTTTTATTAATTCTTTTTCCTCAACGAATTTAAGGTGCATACTCATTCCTATCAAAAACATACAGAAGAAAATGAGTGAGTATACGGAAAAATTTAAAAAAAAGCCCCCTATAAGGATTAAAAATAAGCCGTGATAAGTGGGATGCCTCAAAACTGAATATATCTCGTGATTTACAACTTTTGACTCCTCGGGGTAATAAACATACACTAGTGCCATGTTATCTATTCCGAAAACCGACAAAGACTTGATAACGACTAAAAAACCAAAAAACGTGAAAAGCAGAGCTAAGATAATCCGAGTTATGAGAAAATAAAATGGGGTTGCAATTAGTATCTCATTCAAAGGAACTTGAAAATACCAAGTTAGTTGCGTTAAGTCTATACTGAAAAATATAAGTTGTCTTGGAATAATTGAATTAATGACAAAAGAAAGTACGAGGACAATCCCAATTAACGCGAATGGAATCGCTGTTTGATACGCTCTGTCTCTGTTCTGTTGGAGCAACTTTCTTTTTTGACGCCAAAACGAATACACGAGGAAGAATCCTAAGGTCAAAATAAAGCCAGAACCAATAATTGGTAAAAATGGAGCGAGGAATTGAAGCATTTGTATGTCTTTGAAAAGGATAGGTAAGAAACCCATTGACAATTGAAAAGCCAAGGAAGCTAAACCAGTAATCAGCGATAGAAATGGGATTAAAAGTATCCTCTTACCCTTATACCAAGGGAGCTTTTCCTTAAATTTTTCAATCCCTTTTAATCTCATATATGGTGTAATTATGGTTATTTTAAATAGGTTTATCAAATTCCATCGAAACAGCTTCCTCAATAACAAGCTCCTTATTGTCTAATTGCGATAATTTCGTTAACTTTTCGCTAATATCCCATAGTTTATCTTGAAAACTTTGATTTCGAGACTTCTTCGATGATCTCTTTTTCGTACTGTGTGAAAAGTATTTACCCGTAACATTTTCAACTTCTGGGGAACTCGCGAGGTACACTGAGGTACTCGCACCTTTCCTGGCGCTTTTCATTAAGAAATTAAAAGCTCCCGTCATCCGCTGAAATGAACTCCGATCACTACTTCCTAAGTTTGAATGTACGGTTCCTGGATGGAGAGCGTTGACTGTTACTCCCGTCCCTTCCAATAACCTCGCTAATTTATACGTAAACAGGATATTATATAGCTTTGAGTTTGAATACGCTCTAAATCCTCTGTATTTGTTTTTTAGGTTGATGTCTTTAAAGTCAACTTTCGAGAATCGATGCGCTAAAGATGCAACATTAATTATGCGTGCTGGAGCCGATTTTTTAAGAACATCCAAAAGAAGGTACGATAATAAGAAATGACCGAGATGGTTTGTGGCAAAAGTGAGTTCGTAACCCTCTGGAGTTTCGAACCTTTCCGTTAACATCACTCCTGCGTTGTTTATTAACACATGAAGCTGTTTATGAGCGTTTTTAAATTCTTTAGCCATAACTCTAATAGAGTTTTGGTCCGCCAAATCTGCTATGTATAATTCAATGTTTTCAGTAAATCCCTTTTCTTTTATCTCTTTAAGGGCTTCCGCACCACGGTTCTTATTTCTGCAGACCATGATGATAGTCGCACCTTTTTTAGCCAATTGTATTGCCGTTTCTTTCCCAATGCCCGAGTTCGCTCCCGTAATCATTACAACTTTACCCTTCATAATTTCATTTTCACTCATATCTATCAACTCGTTCGAAAATAACATTTATCCGTTATGACTCAATAAAAACAACTTTAATAGAACTAAAAAGAATTTAGACCATAGTTTATAAAGAATTTACGTAAAAATCATGCTCTTCTTAAGGATAATAAGTGATTTTCGTTCGGAATAAAAGATTATTCATTCTTATTAGGTTTTTAATGCTGTTTAACTTCTTTTTTTCTTTTACTGCTATATCTATTTGATAAAAAAGTAAAAACTTAACTCTATTATTGGAATACTAATCCCTTGGTTCTTAATCTAATATTAAATCAATATTAAACATAGAGGTGAAATTAATGGTATTAGTTGTGACCACATCCTATTTTCCAGCAGATAAATCAGAAGAAGTAGGAAAGAAGTACATCGAAATGCAAAAGAATTTTCCTCCTGATCCAACACTCTCTAAACCTATTTTACGAGTAGGGGTAAGAATTACTTCTGATGGTATGAAGGGAATAGTTATTTCTGAGTCATGGAGGGTAAGTTTACTGAGTATATGAAACGCTCATATACGGAATACCTTGAGTATTCAAGAATAGAAGGATATCGAATAGAAATAGAAGTCTTCTTAACTGGAATAGACGCAATGCCCCTAGTAGGTTTGACCATGACCGAGGAGTAAATTAGAGTCGTCTTCAAGTTAAATTTAAATCCCTTATTTTATTTTAGCCCTTAAATATTGATATGTTTTTATTTCGACAGTTACTATAACTCATATGGCAGATAACGACAGTGAATCAATAAAAAACAACACCAATGATCAAACCATCGATAAGATGGATAAACCTCTTCCTAAATGGTTTTTAGCAATTGTACCGTTATACAGTGGGGCACTTATTGCATTTTGTCTATTTCCCCTTGCGGGGGATTGGTTGTGGATCGAAGGTTGGGTGTTTGTGGTTATGTTTGCGGTTTATGCCTTTTTGATGGTCTACGGCTTAAACAAAAAAAATCCTAGAGTGCTGCGAAACAGGATGAAAATACGTAAAGAGAGGAAGATGAAAGACGAGAAATCGCAAAAAGCATCGAGTTCCGATAAGTGGATTTTACCTTTATTTGGAATTAGTTTCGCATTGATATTTATTCTTGCAGACCTGGATCACCTATTTAACTGGTCGATTGGGTATCCAATTTGGGTAGAAATAGTGGGGTTTGCTATATTGGCAGCTGGGTTATATGTGCTTTATCTTGCTCAAGTCCAAAACGCGTACGCTTCAAAAGTTCTCGACATCAGAGAAGGTCAAAAACTTATCGATACGGGGTTGTACGCTCACGTACGCCACCCGTTATATTCGGGTTTTCTGGGGATAATTATTGGAGTATCGTTATCGTTCGGATCATGGTGGAGCATAATTCCTGCCGTTTTAGGCGTTTTAGGTTTGATCCTCAGAACTAAATACGAAGAAGAAATGCTTATAACGGGGCTGGAAGGATACAAGGAATACAGGCAACGCGTAAGGTACAAACTAATTCCTCATATTTACTAATTTTAAAAAGTGATTATTGTATAAAGTAAGCAGATGTAATCTATATAAACCGAAACCTTAAAGGTTACGGATCTCTTTAACCAATTTGGAAGCTTCCCTTATTTTTTCTTTCAAAAGTTTATGTAATTTGTATAATTCCTGTTCAGAAATTTCCGTAATATTAATTAATTCATAGGATATCGAAGTTGAGTGAAGGATATTACCCAATTCAGGGGAGTAGCTATCTTTTAAGTTATTTTTAACATTCAGGTTTTTATTATTATCCTGTTCCAGTATTGCGACAAGTCCAATTATAAGTAATATAGTAATGAATACTGTACCAGTTAAATAAGCTAGAAATAGTCCAAATTCAAAATCATAATAAGGAATTAGTTGAGATCCTATTGATATCATAGAAACTAATCCACATGACATAAAAAGTAATTTGACAGTTGATCTCGATCGTAAGTACGCATGAAACAGCATTATTGAGGCTATAATTAACGTAAATATCATAAAGATTTGCAGGGATACCACAATAGGGCTTATAACGACAGCAGCGAGCAAAGAGTGAGAAATATGAGACACTTCAAGTCTTGGTTTAAAAAAGATTATATAATAATCTAAAGCAGCAGCAATGAATAAACTAAAAGATTTCGCAGCAAAAAAAACATCGCCACTATATGATATATGTTACTAACAAATTGGTGTAAAATAAATAAGTTTCCAATTAAAAATAAAATTTGTATTGGGAGATTAGAAAACAGTTCCCTATCATAAATACAAGCAAATCCAAAAATAACGCTTCCAAGAATCAGAAGCGATGTATTTATAAGTAAAATTGTAATTATTATCTCGATTATGCTTACCAAACAATCCTCTTTACATTTATACCGTAGAGCCTATAAATTTAATAGAATTACTTTTGAAGTTTACAATTGTATCTAAATATATTACATATTTATAAAATTTCTTTAAATAGAGCATAAATACCTGGTCAAGAAAAAAAGTGCAGAAATTATTAGCTAATCTTAAACATTCTATCTTTTATAATGTCTGAGCGATGAATTTTTATAAAATTATTAGCTTGTTTTATTTGGGTTATGGATAAATTAAGAAATTTTTTTGCTTATGAGTTACTAGATAACGGTGTTCGCCGGGAACTTAAGTTTTCTGAGGAGGATATAGTACATTATCTTAATCCAGAACAGGTGTTAGTACTTGTTCGAGAAGATATAAGGAGGATATTCATATGGAAAGGTGCCAAATCCCCTGTGAGAAAAAGATTTAATAGTTCCAGAGTAGCACAAGAAATACAAGGTGAATTAATGGAAGATAATCGGTATCATCATTGTAAGATTATATCAGTAGATCAGGGAGACGAAGTTCAAGAATTTCTTGACGCTTTTAACCTTCATTCAATGGAAGTGAAAGAAAGATTAGATGACCTGAGATATGTTCGCAACAGTGAAAAGGTGAAGAGTAAAGAAAAAATCGATTATCCAGAAGAGAGAGAATTTAGAATAAACGAACACCTCACCTTAAAGCTAATTAGAGGTCAGACGGTTATTTTGCTTGATGATAAACCGTTTAATCAATGTAAGTATCTCCTGTTAAACCTCACTCAAACAGATTTTGCTAAGTTCGAACAAATCGAATCAATTGATGAAGCGTTCGAAGTATACAATAAGATCGATAGAAATCACGAAACAAATCATAAACTTCTTGATCCTGTATCAGAATTTATTGGTCATTGTTCTAATCTCCATGCCTGGTACGAATATGACTACGATCTGAGGATTTTGCATAGCAGCTTATCGATACCCTTGCTTAAAAGATTGGCGTTCTTAGGGGATAAACGAGCTGTCATTCGATTAAAAGAAAGTATTGCGACGAGAATTGCGATAAAAAACTATAATACGATTATTTTCTATCTAAACGAACAATACCTTGAGTTATTTTCTAACGAAGAACTAGAAACGATGTTCGAAGAGTGGCTTGATAGAAACGTGAAATTCACGTACATGGAAAAAAGGAGGCTATGGTATCCCCTACTCCAAGAATTAATTCAAAGAGGGATTTTCAGAGCCCAAGAAATCGTAAAAAGCGAGATTATATTGTATTTAAAAGAAAAAAATCTAGATGGGTACCGATATTTATTACGCAAAGATTTCTTCAAGCTCCTTAACTTGGAAGACCTCGAAGAAATCTACGATCTCGTTCCAAAGCGAGATAGAGTAGCTCTCCGAAAAATAGAAACTCTAATTCTTAAAGCTAAACTTAAAGAGAGAGGGAGTTCCAAAGAAGAGCAATAAATTTAAAATCTATATCCATACTTTCTTTTAGATTATGACTACTGGGAACTTTTATATCCTTGAGTTTCTAGTAAAGATACGAGAACCAATATGAAAACAAAATATCTAATAGTTTTAAATGTTATAGTGCTAGTTCTATTTACGCTATACCTAATTTTACCTATAGCATTATTACGTGCAACCGACAATGTCATTGTGTATATAGGAACTACGCGCGTAGAAAACTATTCGTTTTATTCCTATGTATTTGCTCTTGATTTCCCATTTTTTCCTCTATACTTAATATTTGTGGCAATGTATTTTTATCCAATTGCGAAAATAGTAATGCTTGAAAGGAACTTGATTAAATACCACAAAGGAACTGTTAAAGAGAACCCTTCAGTCATAGAGGATTATTACTCCGTTGCGATCTTCATGTTTTTGTTGGTGTACATCGCTTGGGTTTTGGTATATATCGCTTATTACCTATTAGCGTACAGGTACTCATTTGAAATCTGGTTTTTACCTCCCTTTTACTTACCATTCTTTATCTTAGCTGTGTTGATTCCATCGTGCTTTTCAGTCAGAATATGGGAACAAAGCGAGATCCCTTCTCTTACTAAGACTCTACGCCAAAAAATCAAACAAGAATATCTTAACGGAGCCACTCAGCAAGAGATCGCTGATAAATATAATTTAAGCATGATACATATACATAATATTTTTAAAGCCGACCAATAATTTCAATTAGTTTTTTTTTTTAAATTTAGGAATAAGCGCACCTGTTCTCTTTCGATACTCTCGATATTCGTCTCCAAACCGCTTAATCAAATCCTTTTCCTCGAGATGAATCATTATTGGTAAATAAATTATTACAAACGTGCTCATCCAAAATAATAGGAACAATGAGTTAATAAATATAGCAACGCACACATACAACGGCAATTCTCCCAAAGCGCCGGGATGTCTTATGTGGTCGTAAATTCCCTTGTGCATTTTAGTTTCAGGTTGAGGTGCCATCATTTCTTTTCCTGCATCCTTCGTTGCAATGATCATAATAATCGTACACGGAATCCCAATAATAATAGCAATCGTAATAGGTATAAATGGATTAGGATGAATTTGCCAACTTAATTGAGCAATTGGAGCCCATAGCCACATTATTGTATTTACGACCATTAAAATACCGAAAATACTTGAAATATCTCGGAGTATCTTGCACTCTTTCCACGCACGCTTACCTCTCTTCTCCAAGCGTGTAATGGGCATGATGCTCAGAAACCCTAAATACGAAAATAGGACCATGCTAATGTTAAGCGAAACGAAATTTATCCAACTAAATATGACTATTAGGTCCATTTGAGATTCCTATTAACTGTTCAATTGATTTCAATTTAAGTTCTAATATTTCATAATACATTTCTGTTCATAAACATTAGTATCGATTTAACAAATACAAATCTACATCTACTCTTCTCAATATGCCTAAGCTAGAATCATTTAGAAAAAAATAAATATGTTGTACCATTACAATATCGTATGAGTACAATATCAGATCGAGAATCAACTTTAATGGGATTACTTTATGAACATCCTAGACATGCTTACGAAATCGAGTTAGAAATTAAAGATCGAAGCATGGATTATTGGACTCAGATCTCTCAATCGTCTATTTACAAGCTTTTAGCAAAATTGGAAAAAAGAAAGCTAGTTTCCAGTAAAGTAAAACTTTCTGAGAAGAATATGGCCCAAAAAGTCTTTTCTTTAACGGAATCTGGGAGAGTAGAGTTTAAAGCGAAACTTAAAGATTTAGTATCAAAATGGATGCCTACGATTGAGCCCATTGATACGGGATTAGCTAATTTGTATGTACTAGAAAAAGAGGTAGCCATTGAATGCCTTAACAAATACAACAAATCACTTGAAGAGATTCTCGATGGGTATAAAGCGCTTGAAAACTATTTAAAAGAAAAAAATTGTACTCTTGGCAATCTCCAACTCGCAACGAGGAGAATTTACTTGTTAAAAGCAGAAAAAGAATGGCTTGAATCATTTTTGGAGGAATTTAAGAATGAAAAGTAAGTACATAGATTTTCAAGGATTTAATGTATATT
The DNA here is from genome assembly GCA_019058515.1 of Promethearchaeota archaeon. The sequence goes on along the minus strand of JAHPYY010000108.1, from coordinate 2,304 downwards.
ACGAAGTGCGAGGAAGATCTAAAAAAGTACTAATTTTCATTCATGGTTGGACCTCTAGCGTGCAATCTTGGAAGTATCAATTAGATTCCTTTCCAAATTATAAGGTAATAGCAGTTGATCTTCCGGGTAATGGTAAAAGTACTAAAGACGAAGATGCGGATTACACAATGGAAATGTTTGCTGACACAGTCAAAGCGTTAATGGACCGAGAAAAAATCAAAAAAGCAGTGATCATTGGACACAGCATGGGATTCTCAGTTACGGAAGTTATAGTCTATAAATATCCTGAACGTTGCATTGGAATTTGTAGCGTAGATGGGGCTCATTTTGAATTGCCAGAAGATGAAAAAGAAAAAGAGGAATGGATCCAAAATAACGAGATGTTTGTGCAAGCGTTAGAGAAAGAGGAAGGAAGGGATAAATTTATCAACATGCTATTTTTACCCGATACATCAAACATTTTGCGAGAAGAAGTATTTAAAATAAGTCGACAAGTGCCATTGAAAATTGGTCAGAAGATGATCGAGGCTGCGGTAAAAGACCAAAAATTTTGGGTTAAAAAAGAAGTAAATATCCCATGCCTAGTGATGCACACCCCCGTATTTCAACTAACGGAGGAATATACACGGGATTTTCTGAAAATGTATCCCCAAACAGACTATCATGAAATTGAGGGTGTCAGCCACTTTCTCATGCTCGAAATGCCCTATAAGGTTAACCAATTGCTACTCGATTTTTTTGAAAATGTATATCGATAAAAAGTTTTATTTAGCCAAACCTAACATAAGCCACATTTGAGGATGTTAGTTCGCTTTTTGATTAACCAATCGCAGAAATACCGAAAGCGTTACGGGAATTGATTGCTGAGAAATTTCCCGGAGTGGTAAAAGTAGTAAGGAAAATTACTTATTTCTCCTTAAATTCTTTACTCTGCGAGTTGAAAATATTATATTCTATACCTCTTTTTAACGCTAGCGAATTTAACGGAAGTAACTCCTGTGAAAAATGCTCCTTTAACGATTTTTCGAGTTCAATTTCTTCTATAGGTACTAACTTCGAAATAAATCCTAATAAAACGAGATTCATGGTTCGCGAGTTTTTTACGGTATCCTCAGCTATTTTCATAGCAGGAATAAAGTACAGGTTCTCGGAATTTTCCCTTAGAACTGATAAAAGGTAATCTTCGGAGGGATATTCTTTACCAAATATCCGGTTCTCGTAAGTGGAAACGACCAATATAGTGCTCTTATCTGGTTTAGCGTACTTAAGCACATCTAACACGCAGCTTTTTTCGGTTGCCACAATCATATCCACAGAGGTGATTATTGGGATAGGGGCGTGGATTTTAGTTCCGAATCGTAGAAAACACGTGACTTTCCCCCCTCTTTGGCTTAAACCGTGGGTTTCTGAAGTGGTCACTTTATATCTCTCTCTTACTAAGGTGCTTCCTATAATTTGCAATAAGCGAATTAAGCCTTGTCCTCCTAATCCTGAAAAGACAATCGTATAACTATCTATCATAAATAGTTCTCTAATTAAAGAAAAATCCTAAAAATAAAAAGTCTTTAAAAAAATCGATAAAATCGAAAAAAGTTTTAGTGTTGTGAAATGCTTAAGACATTTGGTTGTACAACTCTGCTGCCCGCTTCTCAATTTTGTCTCTTACCATTAATTTCCAATTGCCGTTGTATTTAGAGTATTTGTAGTACCTCTTTTGCGCAATCTTCCTCCACTTCTTTTTCCAAGAGGGAAAACCCGTTTTTATAAATTTTTCGCGATTGGGAAAGTCTTGACACACCCAATTAAATAAAATAAAATATCTCTTGGCACCCGATTCTGTAGTTAACTTATCGGAAATGACTCCAAGTTTTCTGAGGTGTTGAACATATCGACCTTCTACTGCGTCTTGCAATTTTCCCTCAATGATCGCAGGTTCGTAATAAATACCGTTTTCGTCGAAATATTCTCTCACGAGGTCGAAACAATTACCTCTACAAAGGAGTATTCGATCTCCCTTACCGTGGTTAAGAGTTTTTAAGCCTTTTTTCACAATTTCTACAATATGTTTCTTAGGACGGTCATCGTCCTTGTTATCTTCATTATACAATCCAACTGGAATTGATTGAAAAATTATTTTTCCGGAATTTGTGTCTAGAAAGCCAATGAAGGCATCTCCTACGAGGTCTCCGGTCCCAGCGTCGTCAATTTCAATTGTTCTTCCGTTCCACTCGCTGGGATTAATAGTGGATTGGCACGACTCATCGTCGTATATTTCATTTTTTGTCTCCATCAAGTAAATAAAAG
>JAHPYY010000107.1 GCA_019058515.1 Promethearchaeota archaeon | reverse complement strand
GTAAGGGAATAGAGGCGATGGTGTTATCGCCCCGAATTGTTGAAATTTGCGGAAGTTCGTAAATTCTATACAATTCCTAATAGAGCTTTATAGGTTTTATTAGTTCTAATAACATTACCTAATGACCTATATAACTGTCCGACATTATTAAGGATAAGTGCGAGGTTGTTATAATCTTCTTTGCTCTCGGCAAGTTCAAGTGCTTCATTATAATATGTTAAAGCTACTGTATGATTTCCTTGATCATCATGTACCATTGCAATATTATTGAGGGTTTTTACGTACTCGGAATATCCTTTTAATTCTTTAGTGATTTTAAGAGATTTATTTAAATAATCCAGAGCTATAATGTAGTTTTTCTTTAATCTGTAAAGGTCTCCTAAGTTGTTTAAAGAAGTCGCCATTCTTAATAAATCACCTTTTTTCTCGTTAATTTTCAATCCCATTTCAAAATATTTCAATGCTTTATCGTAATTACCTTGTTCTTGATGAAACTGTCCGATTTTATTATCTAATAACACCTCTTGCGTATAATCATCATGTTTCTTACTAATTCTAAGGGTTTCCTCGTACTTTATTAACGCGTCTTTAAGATTTCCTTGTAATAGTTGAAGTTCTCCTAAGTTACCAAATATCCTCGATTTTACCAAAGGATCTTCCCATTCTTCATAAGCGATTAAAGCCTCCTCAAAAAATCCCTTAGCCTTAGACAAAAGCCCTTGAAGTTTATAAATCTTTCCCATATAATAAAGTGTTAGAGCTTTTGTAATACTGTCTTTCGTATTACTTGCATACAACTGTGCTGTCTCCAAGCATCTTAAAGCGTCCTCGAACATATAGAACGAGGTATAAATTCTCTGTGCTATTTGAAGTTTAGCTGTGGGATTTAAAGGTTTAATACCTTTATTAAACCATTTTTTCAAATCGACAGAAAAATTATCTTTGCTTATTTTTGGTTTGCCATTTAATAGTCTCTCCACTAATTTCGAAGTGTTTACATTAACTAAATATATTTTTTCAATTTTTGCTAACTTTTTAATATCAATTAGTATTTGGGTGACTTTATTCGAGGTATCAACCTCGTCTTGTTCAATTTCGTAGATCTTCTCGTTCGAACCCGCTTTTTTATCGAAATTAATCCAAATTATACTCCGAAAGTTATTAAGAACCTTTAATGTGGGGACAATATCAAAATCATCGCTTCCGGAATATCCCATAACGATAAGTGAGCGATTCTTAGATATATTCTCAAATATCGGGCACTTAAATGGCTCAATTTGAAATATGTTGTGCCCTTCTTTATTAGATCCAAACGCGTGTATCGTGTCTATTAGATTATTTTTTGTGTTTTCTCCTGTAATTATGTTTTTCACAGAACCATGAACCTTATAAATCGTGAACTTCCTTTTATTAAACCATTCATCCGGATTCCTGTATTTGTTAAAATCTTCTTTTGTTATTACTGGTATTATATCTTCCTTAGGGATATTAGAGTTTAGCAGGGCGTATTCTATTAAACAATCAAAATTGGTCGTAATAAGATAGTGTCCTTCCTTTATCATTTGGGCAAGGAAAAAATGTTGAAGATTGGGTTTTTCACACAAATCGTAGTACTCAATAATGTCGAAAAAAGGTGTTTCTCTGTTTTGTATAATCTCTACAAATTGTTCGAATCTCAGTTCAGAGATATTAAGATTTTTTTTTTGTTCGGATTTTGGACAAGAAAATTTAATGATCTCATCCATCATTTGCCTACCCGCAAGTAAACACGATGGTGGATCGATAGAACATCCTGCTCCAACTAAAAAGCTCAATTTAGCATTATTATCTATTAGATCTGCTACTCTTAGTTTTGTGAGGTATATTAAGATTTCAACTCAATATCTTTGTAAAATTATTAAAGGCTGAAAGAATATAAATGCTTTTGATATAAGAATCAAATTATTTATACAAGGAAGAATTGCGTTAGATTAAAACAAGCTAAGTTTTAAGAGTCTTAAAACTAAGTTAGGATTTAAGATGATGAATAAAAATGAATATCTAAATATTTACTGAGCTAAGTAGCACACTACTAAGCCATCTATATTTTTCGTACAGCGTACTTTTAATTTCCGGGGAGGTTTTTGAATCCCTCGAGACCAAATTTTCTCATTTACCTCTTGAGAAATTATTAATGCTTCTGGTTTAAAGTGTCGAGTGAGGTATTCTTTTAAATATCTGACGGCTTTTTTTGAGCGTTTATTCCGTGGTCCGCGTCTAGCTTTTGCTAAAGGAACAATGTATATTCTTTCATCGATAATTTCTTCTTTTGGCGCTTCCTCTTCCTCTAATTCCGCGCGTTCTTCCAACTCTTCTTCAAAGAGTTCCTCTATCTCTTCTTCCTCACTGATCTCTTCTAAACTAAATTCTTCAATCTCCTCGATCTCATCATCAGTAGCATCTTCTTCTTCCTCAGGCTCCTCGATCTTTTCGCCTAATTGCTCTTCTAAATCGTCTAAACTAATCTCTTTTTTCTCTTTTTTTTTAGCCAAGAATTTTCACCTAATTACTCGTTTAATCTCTCTTTAATCTGGAATTTCTCCAATTTCTTCGAGTGTACGGACTATCTCTTACTTTTCCACCCGTTTTCATAATGATCCAATTGGGAATGGAACATCCTTGCTTCATCTTTTTAGCTCTGCGTAATTTTGAGGCTACGTTTTTATTCCTTGCCATAAGTATGTTCTTCTTTTTATTAGTTTATTTTTTTATATTGAAATCCTTCTTTCTCCCTGCGGATGATATTTGTTCAAGTAATTTTTTGAAAGCTTTATCTGGCAGTGGAATTGATCCTCTCAATCTACCTGCTTGATAAAGTTGAATTAACTGCAGCTCTATTTGCTCGGCGAATTCAGGTTTAACCATTCGAATATTTTCTAACCTTTGTCGCCCTTCTGAAGAGAGAATTTTTCGCATTACCTGAAATTTTTGGTTTTGGTACGCTCTTTCTTGAGCTTCTGCAACTTGCTGTTGAGCAGCTTGTTGTTGTAATTGAGCAAGTTTCCTTCTTCTAATTTCTTCCAATTCTTCTTCGTTGCTCAAAAAATCACCTAGTTTTTCTTTTTAAGAAGATTTTGATCTCACAATCGAATATGCTAGTCGCTCTAACAAGCTAATACCCTCGGGGGTACAAATTCTTCCCGTTTTACCCTCTTTTTTCAATAAATTGGCATTTTCGAGCTGTTGAAGCGCAACTCTTATTATTTTTCCAGCACCCTTCGCAGAGTGATGTAGGCCGGGACCTTTTCTATTTCTTCCACCGTATTGTTTTCTTAACCGATTTACACCAATAGGACCGAATTTCTTAACCTTTCGTAGGATAGAAGCGCACCTAATATACCAGAAGTTTTCTGAGTCAACAGGGGCTAATTCCTTGAAGAAAGCAGTTTTCCAAAACTCGCTTCCTTGAGGAGGGTTAACCTCAGGGTAGTCCTCTTTTAATTTCTCGGCAAGTGCTTGTATAAGTTTCCCAGGTTCAATTATGTAGATTGACAATTTTAAATTCTAACTGCGACTTATATGAATATAATACTTCAAAAAGGTTAGATAAGTTAAAAATTTTTGGTTTAAGGAAATGCATCAAGATGACTTTAAGAGCGTGCTCCTCTCTAAGCCACACTGTACATTGGGTAAAAATGGTATTACTAGTGAATTTATTGACCATGTATTAAAGCTGTTAAAACGGTATAAAATAATTAAAATTAAAATTTTAAAATCTGCGGTTCTCAAAGCTACACCTTTGATGATTGCAAACGAAGTGGCTGAGAAAACAAATTCCCATGTTTTAGATGTAAGAGGAAAGAAAATAGTGCTATCTTTACAACCAATATCAATAAAATAATCGATAAGGCAACCATGGCTAAATATAAAAAGGTAATAAAGCAAATTGCCAAGAACAGGATGGTATTCTTGTTTAATAAAGCCGAAGAGGTTTTCTCACAAAATAAACTCCTTTCTCAAAGGTACAGCTATTTAGCCATGAAATACTCTCAAAGAGCCAAAATAAAGATTCCAAAAAAGTGGAAGAAACGTATTTGCCACCATTGTAAGTCCTTTCTAGTACCTGGAGAAAATTCTCGGGTGCGAATGCAGTCTAGGAAGGGGAAAGGTTCTCATGTCTCTCTCACTTGCTTGGAGTGTAATTCAACCACGCGCTATTTTATTAAAATAAAGAGGGATTAAGGTTTATAAAAACTAATATAGTATGCCATTAATCGTTATTCTTGCTGAATGTGGAATTGAATTGATTCCAAAGAACCTAAGGTCAATACCTGCTATTAAGCGTACGGTAACGAAGAAAAATTATACTTCTCAATTACTTGATAATGCGTTGCATCATAGTTCTATGAACAAACTTCAAAATTATACGAAGAGAGGGAGACCTGACATCACTCATATTTGTTTATTGAATATGCTGGGATCAACGCTAAACAAAATAGGCAAGTTGAAGATATACTTACATACGGTTAATAATAAGATATTTGAAGTGAATCCAGAAATTAGAATAACGCGAAATTTCGTAAGGTTTAAAGGGTTAATGGCAAAGCTATTGATCGATGGTGCTATAAAAACAAAAGAAGTCGACTTAATAACTCCCGTAAATAATGATTTAATCCAATTAATTAATTCACTTGAACCCACTTTCGTGGCTTTGTTTTCCAGTAAGGGAAAAGAAACACCTAACTATACTGAACTTTTACCGATAAAATTATCTGATAATGTCGTAGCGATTGTTGGTGGTTTTCAAAAAGGAGTGTACTCTAAGTATTTATTCTCTTTGTCGGAAAATGTAATTTCTTTATCGAGTTTTTCTCTCGATGCATGGGTTGCGATTTATCGCATTATTTCATTGTACGAAATGAAATTTGGAATTTATTAAACAATTTAATTGGTCATTCTTTTAATCCTGCTTCGTATTGCAGCCTAAGTTTTTCCCATGTGTCTATAAATCGTTTACGACGCTCAATTATGTTTAATTCTTGGTTAATGATTGCTTTGATTTTATCATATCCTACTAAATCCTTTAGCTTTTCTCGATCGCTCTCCAACTCCTCCATAATTGACATTAGTTTATCTTCCCAATTTAATGAAGTTTCGATCAAGATATTGCCTCTCCTAAAATTTTCTGCTTGGATCGATTCCATGGAATAGATTATTTCTCCCTTACTTGATCGTTTCATCACGTCAATTAAACCCATTTTTACTAAACTATTGACTTCTTGGGAAATTTTACCAGCAGAAAAACCAGTAAGTTCCTGCAATGCTCTCTGTGTTAAAATTTTTCTTGTTATGAAGTAAAATATTATTTTAGATGTGAACTCACCTCGACCCATAACTAACGAAGAGTTCATAAGACGCGCAATAACTTCGTCTTCAATCCCCTTGATTTCTGGATCAAAATATTGTACTTCTGTCACATTGATAACCTTTCAATTATTAGATGTAAGCATTTTTGTTATTTCTGTAGAAATGTTGTTTAAAGTCTGGAAAGTTTTAATTAACTCTGCAATTCTTTCTGAAAGTAAATCTTTCCCACGCTTATTCTCATATTCAGATAAGTCCTCTAACTTTTTTTTTAAAAAGGTGATTAGTTCCGAAAACTCGCTTGAATAAACTTCCGTTATTCTATCAGCAAGTTGGGATACGGTAGCCATTTCGTAATAATTTTCGTTCGAACCTGTCTTTCTTACCTTTTTAACAATCCCCCCAAATTGCATTATTCTCTTTAAGTTTTTAGAGATTGTCCCTCCTGAAAGTCCAGTTAACTTTTTAAGTTGATTTTGGGTTAACCTTTTATGAATAGATAAATATCCTAAAATTAACTGAATATTTGGTGAATAAGAGGATTTAAAGCGTTCTTTTAAGTAGTTTATGAATATATCTTCAAATTCTTTTATTCTGCCTTCAAATATGTATTCATCAAAAGACATTCTAAATTATTATTATTTTTTTTCTATATATTTTTTATGTTTCATGAAAAAGAAAGAACATTTAAATATTATAGTTTTTTATCAATACTTGAGGCTTTTTATTCTTCATGAAACATAAAGTTTCGAAGAGGTGTAAAAAATTCTTCAAGTTGAAACTACACAAAATAAAAAATTTGAAAGGAAGTTAGTAGCGTTTGAAAGGAGATTCTTTAGATCTCCCTTGCAATATATCTCATTAGTAGCGAGAGTTAAAGGATATATCTCTGAAGAACAAGCAAAAAAGGCCATAAATAAAATCAGGCAGCAACACACACTAGTGGGAATTCGCATCTACGAAGATTCTAACTCCAATCCATGGTTTACAACTGAGAGTGTTCCCGAAAATCCCCTTAAGGTGGTTCAACGGGAATCGGAAACAGATTGGTACCAGGAGCTTTTAAAAGAGTACAAGATTCGGTTTGAACTGAAAAAGGGACCATTAGTCCGCTTTGTACTAGTACATTCGTCAGAAATTTCAGAACTTATCGTTGTATGTCATCATGTTGTTTGTGATGGGATGTCTTTGGCCATTTTAGCTCGCGATCTTCTCTTATACATAGGGACTCCTGATAGAGAAGTACAAAAAATGTCAGTAGCCCCTTTAGCGACTTCAGATAATTTTCCAGGAGATATTAAAATTGGAAAAATCATTAACCTAGCGATCAACAAAATGAATAAAATATGGTTACGACAAAAGCAAATTTTCGATGATGAGGACGAAAGCAATATCTTCAAGGCTTTTTGGGATAATTACGATTTCAAAATCATCTCAGTCGAATTATCTGAAAAAGAGACGTCATATATTATTAATCAATGTAATACACATGGAGTAACCGTGAATTCTGCTCTTAACACTGCGTTTATCACCGCACGAAATGCTGTACTTGGACCATTTAAGGGAGGGAAACGCAAAGTTATGATCCCTGTAAGCACGAGAAAACGCTTTAAAAACCCTGTTGATGAACATTTCGGACTCTATGTGTCTGGATTTGAATTTAAGCCAAATTTTAATCCCAAAAAAGGTTTTTGGAAGAACGCTAAGAATTTTAACGAAAAAGCAAAAGAAAACTTATACATCAACAAAATCTTTAAATTTGCAGCCATTACGGGGTTTATCGATCAAACTCTCGTAGATGCTCGAGAGTTCAGTTTTTTGGGAAACCTTGTGCCCTCGAACTATAGTAGATACAAAAAAATCCACGCGTTTAGCTCAGATGAAAAGAATATTGTAAATAAAAGAACACAAAAACAAATCCCAAACTTACCAGGGCTGGCGATTACAAATCTGGGAAAACTTGATTATCCCGTTAATTTTGGACCGCTTGAATTAGAACGTTTTATCTTCATGACTTCTGGCAGTCAACATATAGAGCTTGTAATAGCTGCGGTTACCGTAGCAGGGAAGTTAACATTCACTATAAATTACTTGGAACAAGTGATTGATACTCCCTCAATGGAAAAAATAAAGGACGCAGCTCTTAAATATTTAGGATTAGTTAAGTAGAGATTTCCTTTTTTTTTTAAAAAGTAATTCATAGAAATAAAGAGAATGCGCGGTCCGGGGATCGAACCCGGGTCGCTGGCTTGGAAGGCGTATTCGATCTGTTTTTCAAAAAAATCTCAAAATCCTACCGCTAGACCAACCGCGCTAGGGGTATGATATGAAAACCATTATTTCATTTAATTTTTATGAATTGTAAGAATGTTGTGCCCTATGACGATATGATTTATCTTTAATAAGAAATAGTATATAAATTTGTCCAAAAAGCAAGTGTTTAAATACTCGAATTTCATTTATATTTCGTTTTTGAATAATTTATTATCGCGAAAATTATATTATCAAAAACACAATTATATATGAAAAACGCCTAATAAAAAAATAATGTTTTTTTTCCATATCATATCGCTTTTACCTTCCATTTAAGGCGTTTTTCATTTTTTCCCTTATATGTTAACCACAACCTTAAATCGGAATTACGATTAGGTAATATACTGTAGAGATCTCTAAGTTTTACAGTTTTTTAGCGAATTTGAAATGGTAAAAATTGTTGAAAAAGAATTTAAAACTGCTTTAAACAAATTAAAGTACCCCGATTCGTTGTTCTGGGCGAGGTATACCATCAATCCGTATTCTGGTTGTGAACACGCCTGTGTCTACTGCGACGCTCGAAGTAATAGATACTATCTCTCACACGATTTCGAGAATGAAGTCGTGGTGAAAATAGACATCGACAAAAAGTTGGAGGAGCGGTTAAATAAATCTAAGAGTTTACTTATAGATGTGGTTGGTCCTGGAGGAGTGAGCGACGCGTATCAACCGATAGAGCAAAAAGTATGCAACACGCTAAAAATTCTCCAAGTACTTAAACAACATAAGTTCCCGATAAATATCGCTACCAAATCAAGGCTTATAACTAGAGACTACGAACTTCTACGAAGCATTGCTAATGATACTTGGTGCACAATCGGTTTTTCTATTACGACCATCGACGAGGATTTGGCGAGATTCTTGGAACCGTATTCCTCTCCTCCGAAAGAACGGTTAGAAGCTATAAAATTTCTAAAGGAGAGAGCTTCTGAAATTACCGTTGGCACGTACATGATCCCAATAATTCCTTTTTTGGAGGATAGTGAGGAAAATCTTGAAGGAATAATAAAAGCTTCGAAACAAGCTAAAGCCGATTTTGTAGCGTTTTATCCGGGGATGACGATAAGGGATAACGACGTCCAAGGAGAATTTTTTTACAGAAAACTGCGCGAAAGTCAATATAGGTATGCATACGAACCCTTGTCTAAATTGTTCAAAAAAGGGGTTAACTCGAAAGAGTTTAGGGAATATTACAATCGCATTAACTTATTGTTGTATAATTTATGTAAAGAATATAAGGTTGATATAAGGGTTAAAAGGTGGATTCCAAAAGATTTCAGGAAGTGGAATTACATCGCTTCAGAAGCGCTACTTGATAAAGATTACAAGGACTCCGTAACCACGGGAAAATCAAATCGCTCTTTTCTTTGGGCGGGATTAAACCTAAACAATTTATCTGAATCTATAATCGATATATACAGAGCGGGAGCGTTAGGAAGCCTTAAGAACTTTAACAAATCTGTTATTTACTTTATAGAACCAATATTGAAAGAAGGACTTAAAGATCGCAAAAAATCTACGCTTGATCGATTCTTATGAGAAGTAACCTCATAAACATTATTAAACGCGCTATTCAGGAAATTCGTCCCCAATTGGACGCGGAGAAAAAAGAAAGAATGTACAGGATCATCAATCCCGATGTAACTGAATATCAAATATACGGAGAAAAGGTTTCTGATCTTCAGAAAATCGTTAACGAAGTTTACAGGCAACATCCGTGTGATTATAAAAATGCTATCGCAGTATTCCGAGAATTGACCAACACAAATACCGAAGAATATAAGTTCGCAGCGTTTATGTTTTTAAATAAGTTCAAAAAGAACTTCGACGAAACTACCGTCGATTTAATCCGTGAAGAATACGAGCATCACTGCCATACTTGGAGTCATTGCGATAGTACCTGTGTTAAATTACTAGGTCCATTTTTAGGAAAGAATGGCAACGAAGACCTGGCGATTAAAACAGTAAATGAGTGGTCTGATAGTCCTAATTATTGGATTAAACGCGCTTCTATGGTGATATTACTAAAGATTGTTATGATAAGGAAACAATTTGAAAGCAAATTCGTGTTTAGTTTAGTTGAAAAATTGCTCCCTTACGCAGAGCAAACTTACATCGAAAAAGGGATTGGATGGTTGTTAAAAACTTGTTCAAATTTTGACCAACCCACTATATTTAAATACCTTATCTCTAATAAGGACAATTTAACGCGCGTAATTCTTAGATACGGGAGTGAAAAATTTCCAAAAGATCTTAGGGAGAAAGTTTTAAGGAAATAAGTGGCGGTAGCAACGCTTAAAAAAGCAATTACTTAGATAGGGACGAGTTTTCCAAAACTTTTAACCAACTTGTTCTCGTTATCTATATTTGTTATGACTTTACCCTCAAAAAATTATTCGTAAAATAAACTACAGAAGTGTAGAATAATAACATACTTCCGTTCTTAAATGTCCTTTATTAAATTCTATATTCTAAATTGTTAGTGAAATTGTCGTTGTTTTTTATTGAATATTATTACAAAAAAATGAAAAAAAAAGAAAAAGTTTATTCGGACTCCCAATCGAAATCGAGTTTAACGAATTTACTTGTGTACATGTAGGAAACTAAGAGTATTACGGAAACTATTGGGCCCCACAAAATCAATCCAATCGAGAACTTGTTCGTACCAATGTAAATTTCTGGTAGGGATAAAATGAAGCCTAATGATAATATACCAAAAGCTTGAAAAATGTTTAAAATTATACTTGGAAATCCCGTGTAGATCCCAGCTTTTAATCCACCAGTCGATTTTTCGTCGTCTTCGGCAAGATCCGCATACATGATGTAGGGGAAGAGGAACCAGCCTCCTAGAACTCCCCCAATTCCCACAATAAAGATTATTCCTAAGATTACCCCTGAACTCATTGGTATTAAGCCTAAGTAGGTGATTTGGAGGAACACTGCCCCTATTATAAAAATAAGAAGAATGCTTTTTTTCTTCCCTTTTTTCTTTATCATTTTCCTCCAAAGATAAAGAAAAATGAATATACTTACGAGGAGAAACACCGCAACAAATATGTATTCGAAGGAACTTAAATTTAATACAACTTCGGTGTAGACTAGCATAACTGAAGTAATCATAGACAACCCCAATCCAGCTATACCCTGCATAAGAACTACTAGAAGGTAGTTTTTGTTTTTTACAACGATTTTCAGATTTTCAAGCAAATCTGTTTGAATTCGAAAGTGAGGTTCCGTTGGCATTAAGAATAGAATTAAGTAGAATAATATCCATGTAATCGCCCCAAAAACGAAAATGGCTATTAGGAACTCAACTGGGATCGTACTAGGTGCGATATTTATTTGATCAAGCACCTGAGTTAGCACTAGGAGGGTAAATAGAGCCATAACTCCGTTTCCAATGTAATTAAACACATTCTGATATTGCGAAACTTTAGGTCGTTCTTCCACCCTGAAGCTTTCTGCCATCCAAGCTTGGTAGGGTGTGGTTACCGCGTAACTAAACCGAAATATAACATCCCATATTAGAAGCCAAAAAAAGAGAGCACCTTTATCCGTCATATCAGGCAAAATAAGAGCAGGTAACATTAGAAATACGAAAGAAATCGTCAATAGTGGGGTAAATATAAGAATATATGGTTTTCGCCGTCCTATCCGAGTATATTTTGCATCGCTAATCCAACCTAAAAGAAATTGAGCCGCTGCAATACTTAAATAACCCATTGTCAACGCAATTCCGACCAAAAATGGTGCTACTCCATATCCAACTGTATATAGCGTTAAGGTGCCCCATCCTTCCAATCCAAGGACGATGCTGGTCCCGAGTCTGGGCATTCCGAATATTAGCTTCCGTGTTGTTGATGTGGTTTCTCTTTTTATGTCGTTATTTTCCACCATTTTAAATCAAGTTTTTACTAAGAATTAAATTATAAATGACATTTAATCAAAACTCTATTTTAAAGTTCTCTATATAGATTATGATTAATTTAAGTGCAATTCAAAGTTTAATGCGATTTTTGATTTTGACGGTAAAGCTCCAATAGATTTTTACTTCTTTTTGGAAACATTTTAGAGATAACTCTAGCGGCGGCTTTTCTTACATTACCATTTTTATCTGATAGGATTAGATTTTCAAGAATCAAAAAAGTTTGGTTTAAATTTAATTTTAAGACCTCAAACGCGTGAATTGCGTGGATCCTCGTCTCAAAATCGTCGCTACTTTCGACGATAAGCGTTAATAGATCAATAGACTCCTGTTCGCTTAACCTTTTAGTAGATAAATATTGACAGATATCCGCAACTGTTGTCTCTTTTTCCATAAACTCCAAGGCGTCCTGATATAAAATCAAAGTATTTCTTATTTCTGCCTCATTTTGAGATTTAGGCGTGAGATCAAAAGAACATTCGTGATTTTCTGGGATTCTATGCCGATTACAAAAGATCATTCCACAAAATTTGCAGCGATAGGGAATTTTGTTAATGGTAGCTCTGCAATAGTAGCAATTATCGGTCGTCCCTATCACCTTGAATTAATACTCTACCATTACATATAAAATAGAGTATAAAAAGAATATGATTACTTCACTACATAAAATGAAAAAACCTTAAATGATATTTTTTCCTTTAATCTATATAATTTTCACGGTTTATAGTTTTTAACAAGTGAAAATTGCTACCTGTTCCTTGCCAAGGTGGCGTAGCCCGGTAATTCTTATGGAACGCTTTCAGAATTGGGTACGAACGCACCAGACTGAAGATCTGGGTATCGGGGAAAAACCTTCGCGTCGTGGGTTTTCCGAAAGTTCAAATCCCCCCCTTGGCACTCATAAGGGATCTAATTGCTTTCTAAATTTATGTTTAAGAGTTTATTACTAAATAAACCTGAAACCGCTGGATACTGTCTTTGAACACGAAAAGGTTAGCTTCGCTACCCATCAGAGAATTCTATTTATTTTTTTTCGACACGAGAAGTGAGTTAGATAAGCAATGGATCGATCCTGAACTACTCCCGCCTGTTAGCTTCTTTCTTCAAAGATAAAAAGCTATTAATCCGTTGGAAATCTCTTACCTAAATAGTATCTTTTATTTCTTTCGTTTTTTGTGTTAAGGAAGATCGTAGAACGATATTGGGCACCTTCTTTAAATGGGTGTTGTCCCAAGGGGATACTTCCCAAGTTTCATTTGTAGGATCACCATGAGGGCGTGCCTAATTCTCTCTGAGATGGTTCTGCCGTGTAAGCGGGCTGTACCCAGAACACCGATACCGACTAAGTTTAAAAGACACTGTCTAACGCATCTGCGATGTGTTATAACTTAAAGCGTTAAAAATGAATGAGAAAACCTTGGATATCGTAAAGACATAAAGGTATATCTTGTTAGGTTTTGACGGAAAAGACCCTGATGGGGACGCTCCGTCGATCTGGTGCTTTATGGATTTAGTTTCGAATCGGGTGCTTGCTACCTACAAATTTAATAAGTTAGACTACTAAATACTTCATCAAACAATTGAAAAAACTCAGAAGTTTTATGGAGTTAAAATAATCGGTTGGGTAAGAGATAAACAGAACTTAATTACTAAATGTCACGATATGTTTTATCCAGAAATCCCTCATCAATATTGCCAATATCATTTTTTAAGGAATCTGTGGAATCTCTTAGGAACCTTGGATAGTAACATGTTTTTGACGCTTAAAAAATCAGTAAATTCGTTATATATTCATTCAACATCAAATAATGTTTTGTGTTCTTTGAAGGATGGGCAAAAAATCCGTTCGCGAAGTCTTTAAAGCCATTGACATAGACCTCCAAAAAATGATAAAGGGGTGTAATGAAACATTTAAAGAGTAAAGAGGTGTAAGGCTTTTTGAAGAATTGACCGATTATCAAAAGAAAATGGAGGAGATTTTAGTGGATAAAGACCCTACTCTATGTTTTACTATAATTTTGACAGACACTTCACTAGCTCTAAATAGGACGTTAAATGAGACCGAACCGTATTACAAGGCGTCTCAAGAGTTAAATCAATATTTCCAGCAAATTGTGGAGGTTTTTGGAAAGGAAAATACTCCTCAAAAAGAAAAAGTAGATAGTCTCGCTAAAATTTACACAACCATCTTTTCTAAGGCTTGTAAAGACGACCTTTAATTAGAGTTAACCGCACATCGATCCTTTTTACCTAATAATCAGAACCGTAAATCTGAAATAATGACGGAATGGTGTAGGTTGTGGGAGTCTTACCTCCCTGGGCTGTTCCAGTATTATAAGATTCCCATAACCGTTAAAACTAATAATTCCCTCGAGCAAGGATTTAGCGCTCAAAAACAAGCCCTCTTTTACCGAGTTGCCAAGGCGAACATTATCTCCATGATTACTACTCGTGGCGAGGATTATTTACGGATAAAACATTGTGACCCTGAAGAATTATTGTCAGACATCGTTAAGGAATACACAGAAGAAGTAATAGAGGAGTTAAGAGCTCAACAAAGAGCGGATATAAAAGAACGGACCGATATGTGGAGCCCTAGAAGAAATGGCTATGTGAGATATAAGATCATGGCAGAAGAGTACTATCAACCTATTAAGAAAGAAAAGGGAGGTCGTAATTTCGTCGGGTGAGATTAATTTACAACCTCATTTTTTTTTAAAAAATTTCAGTTAATTTTTTATTTTATAATTCCCATACTACTTCTCTTAACTCAATTGATTATACATTAATAACTTTCAGTGTAAACCCTATTTTCTTTTTTAAATCTTTCTGCTTCTTTCTTCCTCTTCTTTAGCCCATGTATCAAATTGTTTATCCAATTTATCAATAAAATCTGATATTTTCTCTTTGTTTACTATTAAATACTCCCCATCTATTTGAAACTCAAATTCAGATGCCCAATCAAAGATTTTCTTGTTAAAGGTCATCTCATCCATTTCAAGGAACTCCCTCATCATGTCTAATTTTATTCGAGCAGATACATTTAACGCTTTTCTGACTTTTTCGAGAATTTCCTTTTCTTTCGCAATTCTAAGTTGTTTTTCTTTTTCTAGACGCTCTTTTTCTAGTCGCTCTCTTTCTAATCGTTCTCTTTCCAATTTCTCTCTTTCTAATTGCTCTCTCGTTATTCTTTCCATTAACTCCAGTTCTTCTCTTTCTCTTTTTTTATGTTTTTTCTTTCTAATTACGATATAACATATTATTACGGCGATAGCCGAAATTGAAATAAACACGCCCCTAAGAAGCCAATTATCAATAAAATTCAACGGATCTGTTCCGTAAGATACTTCATTTCCATCAGAAAAACCATCATCATCAGAATCGTAATCATTCGGATCAGTATTATTTTGATATTCTTCAAGGTTAGACAGATTGTCATTATCAGGATCCCCTAAGGAATCATTTACTAATGGATCTAAACTATTTAAAACCTCCCAACCGTCTGGCATGTTATCATTATCAGTATCAATTTCGCATATATATTTTACAAAGAATATATCCTTATCATAACCATTATAACTTTGAGTCCAACCTGTGATAAACGCAATTCCAAAAGTATTTACCGCTAGTCCATATGCTATTTCATCATCAGAGCCACCCCATGTTTCACTCCATTGTAAATTTCCGTCAGAATCGTACATTAATAAAATTACATCTCTTCCACCTACTCCGTAACTAAAAGTACAGCCTGTGATATATACATTTCCTGAACCATCTAATGCTATTTCACTTCCAAATTCATCTAAATAACCCCCCCATGTTTTGCTCCATTGTAAATTTCCATCAAAATCGTATTTTAAAAAGAGTATAGATTCATAATTAGAAGCAGAACCCGAAATAAAAATGTTCTCTGAGTTATCTAACACCAGCCCATATCCCTCATCAAAAGAAGAACCTCCCCATGTTTTGTACCACTCAAAATTTCCATCAGAATCGTATTTTAATAAAAATGCATCATAATCACCTACTCCATAACTCTGCGTAGAACCAGTAATAAATGTGTTTCCTGAACCATCTAATGCAATTCCGTATCCATATTCGTCATCAGAACCCCCCCATGTTTTGTACCACTGAAAATTTCCGTCAGAATCGTACTTTAATAAAATTACATCCCTTCCACCTACTCCGTAACTAGAAGTATAGCCTGTGATATACACATTTCCTGAACCATCTAATGCAATTCTTGTTCCCCATTCAGTATTAGAACCTCCCCATGTTTTATACCACTGAAGATTTCCATCAGAATCGTACTTTAATAAAAGTACATCCCTTCCACCTACCCCATAACTATAAGTAGAACCTGAAATAAATACATTTCCTGAAGCATCTAATGCTATTCCATATCCCTCATCACCATGATTAGAACCTCCCCATGTTTTGTACCACTGAAGATTTCCATCAGAATCGTATTTTAATAAGAATGCATCGGAAGCACCTACTCCATAACTTTGCGTAGAACCAGTAATAAATGTGCTTCCTGAAGCATCGAATGCAATTCCGTATCCATATTCGTCATCAGACCCCCCCCACGTTCGATACCATAAATATGGGATCTGGTCCCCATTATTAGCTGTTGAAGGGGGTGTAATAATGTTATTTTTCTCGTTATTATTTTTAAAAGAAAAAAATTCTTTAGGATGCAATAAGAAGCTAGAACCAAAACATAGGAGTGAAAGAAAAAATATTATAGCAATTCTCTTTATTTTCATCTATTACCTCACCTTGGATATCTCAAATAATTATAATATCAATTTAATATAGATTTCTATATATCATTTCGTACAAACGATTAATAATATTTAAAAAAATTTTAATCAAATTTTCATACATCATATTATCATACATTATTTTCTCGAATAATTTCATTATAAAGGTTTTTTTTTAAAAATCCAGTTAATTTTTTATTTTATAATTCCCACTCTAATTCTCTTAATTCAATTGATTATGCATTAATACCTTTCAGTATGAACCTTATTTTCTTTTTTAAATTTTTCTGCTTCTTTCTTCCTCTTCTTTAGCCCATGTATCAAATTGTTTATCCAATTTATCAATAAAATCTGATATTTTCTCTTTGTTTACTATTAAATACTCCCCATCTATTTGAAACTC
>JAHPYY010000106.1 GCA_019058515.1 Promethearchaeota archaeon | reverse complement strand
GAATAATATCGTATATATCGTTAAATTTTTTTGCTCCAAATATAATTTTTGGAATACTCGCAAAATTAAACGCAGGTATCATTTTTAATTTCTCAATTGATAAGTAGAGTAGAAATTATAATTAAAAGAAAAATAAAAAGGTGTAGAAAAGTTAAGCTAGATTTTTAGAGTTTTGCCTTCAAGAATCTCAACTTTGATGTTTGGGTTTTTTTTTCCCATAAGCTCCTTAAATTCGTCCATTTTTTTATCCCAGTTATGCATTGGGACTACGATCTCTGGATTTATGTCGACCGTAGCATCTGTTGACTCTTCAAAATCCATGGTGTAAGTTCCTCCACAGGGCATTAGCGCCACATTTATGTTCTTTCCCGCTAAATCTTTCATTTCTGGGATTCGCTCAGTATCTCCTGCGTGATAAACCTTTTTTCCTTCAACTTCTATAATCGTTCCTGTCCAGTTATTGGCTTTTGGATGAGTAGGTTTTTGAATCGTGTAGGCAGGGACCAACTCGATTTTAACATCCTCTTTTTCATACGGCTTCCCTAACTTCAATCCCTTTCCGCTGAATTTGCTTAGCTCATTGTTGATGCTTTCAGGTCCAAGAACGATCGTAGAATCTTTTACCACTCTCTTGATATCTTTTCTAGAGAAATGATCCCCATGGGAATGCGAAGAAATTACAATATCTGCGGGTTCTAAATCACCAGTTAGATTGTAAGGATCTAAATAGATGACCGTTCCCTTATTC
This sequence comes from Promethearchaeota archaeon, assembly GCA_019058515.1. Next base: position 13,067 of record JAHPYY010000106.1, on the reverse strand, counting down.
GTCTTGATTTTAAATGCTGCGTGTCCTAACCAAAATATTTCCATTCTATTTCCACCCGATTAAGTAGTTTGAGTTTCTTATTGTGTGTTAGGTTGAATTTAGATACATTCCTATTTTAAATTTTGTCTTAAAACGCGCAAATTAAACTCAATGAGTGTCATACAACTTAGAAACTAAGAAAAAAGATGGTAAAAATATGAAAAACTAAAATTTGCTATTTCAGCGTTCTTAAATCAACGCCCTTAGTCTCCTTTATGTAAAAGTAGCAAAGTGGGATAAGAATTAGATTTGTCATTATGAAGATGATGAAGGTGATTCTAAGACCAACCATAATTATGAATAAATTGCTCAGAAACAATGCTGTCGTACTTCCAATAGATCCTAATAAACTCCTAATACCTAATCCCGTTCCTCTCCCATCAGTAGGAAGATTTTCTAATACTATGATTCTAAGAATAAATAAGGTGCCCCAAAATGTGATGTGAGAGAATGAATAACCCAGTAATACTAAAATGAAAGCGTATTGAGGAATTGTAGCTCCGATCACCCATATTAACACAGAAATTGGCGAGATTGTAACCCATAGGTATAGTAAGGGCTTTCTTCCTATCCGATCGGCTAGTAATCCGTTCGTAAGATACGCGATTAGTACCATAAATATTGTTATCAGCATAATTATAGTTACTTGAGCTTGGGATAATGTTCCGACATCGCTAATATACTTTTCAAATAATCCAATATACATGTTACCGCCCATGAAAAAGAAACTCATGATTAGGATTGCTATTAGAGCTTTTCGATTCTCTATACTGAACACAAGTTTTAGATCTTCCAATAAGAATCGCGTTTCTCTCATAGAAGGGTTTTCTTTCATCAATAGAAACTTGGACGATTCTTTTAGCGATAGAAGAATTACCAATGTAAGCGCAAATCCCAATATCATTGGAAACAGAATCATACCTCGCCAATTTGGAACAGAACCTGACCCGAAAATAAAACGGAATATCACCATATAGATGGGTCCAACTAACCCCACAATCAACAAAAGATTCGAGAATAACGCTTTTTTAGTAGGTTTAGCTTCCTCGTTGATCATTATCAATCAAATGTCAGAACTAAAGAAGAAGTACAACAGGAACACGAAACACATATACACCATGTAATTAACGGATAATATCATTCCCAAAGTTGCCACTCCCATTCCACACACGGTTATCGTCAGCATCTTCTTATGTCTTAATTTATCCGAAAGATATTGCGTAAAAAACAGATAGTACATTCCTATCGATACTAAGGCCCCAGCAGTTGCCATTATAGAGTTTTGCACATCCGGGGGAAAGTCACTTAGAAACTCTTTGGCAATCAACGATGGAAATGAACCTGGTAACACGGTCGTATATGTGTCAAGAATTTGGACGATCATTAATACGAATACTAAGTACTTAAAGTACCTGTCAGGTGTTTCTTTGTTGTCGTTATTAATTTCGGTTATGCAATATGATGGACTGAAACTTCTATAATAATTTTTATATATGTGAGATACAATAAGTATCATAGCGAATTCATATTTTTCGAACAAAATTTAAAATATTTTGCAAAAACCTATGTAATTGGCGATTAAAAATCTTTGGAGAATATCCTCGTTCAAGGAGAGAATATACTGAATACGATGTATGGTTCAGAGTAACTCTTATTTTAATTTTTATTGCACTTGGTATAGCAGTTTATATGTTATACACCGCTGGGATAACAACTAACAGCCTATTTTATTATATATTATCAAATATAATAGGAAATGTAATTTGCACGTTCGCTTACCTTTTCTTCAAAGGAAAGTTATCATTTAGAAAACATCAATTAGTTAACAATATACCCTCAATAAAGAGACTTATTTTCTACCTCATTGGGATAACATCCTATTTTATTTTCTTTTATTTTATTTTCTGCCTAATTGGGGTAACTTCCAACACCCTAATATATGCAATGTTTTCATATATATCGGCAGCTATGGTTCTCATATTGATTAATCGTTTCTTTAAATGAAAGTTATTGTTTACAAAACTTAAAATAGCTAATAAATCGAAATAAATTTGTAACTGATGGGCTGAAACTTCTATAAAAATTTTTATATATGTGAGATACGATAAGTATCATAGCGAATTCATTTTTTTTTGAACAAAAAATAAAATGTTTTATCAAAACAAATATGCTTGGTGATTAAAAATATTTGGAGAACGTCCTCGTTCAAGGGTAGAATATACCGAATATGATGTATGGTGGAGAGTAATTCTTATTGCACTTGGCATAGTAGATTTTATTTTCTACATTATTGGGATTACGACTAACACCCTATTATACATAATATTATCAATCATTATGACACCTATAATTCTCATATTCGCTTACCTTTTCTTCAAAGGAAAGTTGTCATTTAGCAAACTTAAAAAAGTTAAGAAAACGGCACCTACAAACTTTTAAAAAATATCAGTTATATTTTCTCGAACTCTAAATCTATGGTTCCTTTAATAGTAGTGCTCCCTTTTAAATTAAAATAGAAAACTAATGCTGGATGTGTAACACTCCCATCGACAAAAAAAACCCACTAAAATACTTTTTGAGGATAAGGAACTAAAAAAAAACGTGGATAAACCTCAAATAGCTAATAAATCGCAAAACAAGGAATTTTAGACGGACTGAAAGGCTTAAATTTCTTTCATCATATCAAAATTTAACATATCATTAATGTGCGAAATCCAAGGTAAAAAAATGATAATTGATGTTCATTGTCATATTTGGGACGAAAGGTTTGCTAGCTAAGATTTCGTTAAAATCGTAGATTCCGTGATTAGAAGTTTAAAATGTCCCGATCCTAAAATGGTGTATGATGGAAGCGTTGAACGACTGGTTCGGGAAATGGAAGAAGCAGGTATAGATAAAACGGTTTTATTAGCATTAGATGGAAATTTTAAGTTTAGACACGAGTTGAGTTATAAAGAATATAACAACTATGTGGCCGAAATTCTAAATAATTACCCCGATAAATTTATTGGGTTCGCAGGCATCGACCCTAAGAGGGGAGATGAAGCTATAATGGAGTTAGAAAGGAGTGTAGAAACCTTAGGATTTGGAGGAGTTAAATTCTATACTTTAACGGGATTTTGCCCCAAAGATTAAGAATTTTATCCCTTCTATAGACGAGCCGAAGAATTAAACATACCTATCCTTGTTCACACGGGGTTAGGTCCTCAATATAGCTATCTCAAACATTGTCAACCTGTCTATGTAGACGCAGTCGCAGTTGATTTTCCAGACCTTAAGTTAATTCTGGCTCATATGGGGGATCCTTTCACGAATCAAGCCTTTGCGGTTGCAGTTAAGAACCCGAATGTATACTTAGACATATCTGCTTGGGAACCAGCTTTAAAGTACTCACTTCCCGTATTCATTCAAGGATTGTATCAAGCTAAGATGATGTGCGGCATAAAAAAAATTCTCTTTGGTTCTGATTGGCCACTATTCACCCATATCTTCTCACTTGAAAACTGGGTTAAGGTGATTTGAAGCTGAAAATTCCTCCTCCATTAAAACTCATGGGACCTCAAGACTTCACCGAAGAAGAAAAAAATGCAATATTAGGAAATAACGTAGCAAAATTGCTTGGCTTATAATATTCGAAGGGCCTATTTAATATCATGATGTTAGTTGAATTTTTTTGCATCCAGAATTGCTACGGACTTTAAATCTAAAAAGGAGATATTATTTGTCATGATCACAGAAACTAAGAAAATATGGTATCTATTCCTAGATAATATAAAAGTCCTTTTTACTATCTTAGTGATTTTTTGGCACATAATGGTCACTTATTTTGAAGTAGGGTGGTGGTACTATAAAGAATCTAATCCACTTGATCCTTTCAGTGAAATTTTCTTTCTAATTATAGCTTCAATTGGAGGTGTGTTTCAAACTTCCCTATTAGGATTATTCTTTTTATTAGGGGGTTATTTTACCCCTAAAAGTTACGATCGAAAAGGTGTTCGTAATTTTTGGAAAGGACGTCTTATTCGTCTCGGTATCCCTCTCCTTGTTTATGCCGTATTAATAAATCCTCTTACGATTTATACCCTTGCCAAATTGGGGATTTCCCCTTGGAATACTAATCCCGTGTTGCAAGGAATATTTCTAGATTATTATTTTGGTATATTTTTATCTTGGGAAGATTTCATTAACTTTTTATCATTTGGGGGTCCGATGTGGTTTCTCAAGGTTTTACTAATATTCACCGCTATTTATACTTTTTGGCGTCAAGTAACTAAGTTAAATTCGATGCAACAAAAAATTCCTAAGGAATTTGAAATCCCAAGATATCCTTATTTGCTTCTTTTAGCTTTAGGATTAGGATTTTTTGCGTTTTTGGTTCGTATATTCTTACCTATAGATGTACGCCCCCTCGAAATACCATGGGGCCAACTCATTGAATATCTAATGATGTTTAGCATTGGAGTTATCTGTATTAGGTATCGTTGGTTCGAAAAAATAACTAAAACACATATCAAATTATGGTTAATTACAATATTAATTTTACTCGTTATAATTTACATCGATTTTATCCTAGCCATCGCAACGGATGTAGATTTTATAGTTTTCAACAGGCGGCTCAACTTACACGCTTTTTTACTTGCTATGGTTGATAATATCATCTGTATGGGAGTTATTTTTGTCTTAATCAAGGTTTTTTACTCAAAATTCAATAAGCAAGGGTCTATATTACAGAACTTTTCCAATAGCGCGTATCATATGTACCTACTTCATCCGCTCGTCCTTGTTGTGATATCCGTTGGATTTGCCTTCTTAAGCCTTTATCCTATTATTAAACTAGCCTTCGTATTTCCTTTAACAGTCATCGTTTGTTATCTCTTGAGTCATTATGTGCTTGAAAAAATTCATTTGAGGAAAAACAGAATTCTGGGAAATAACGTAGCGAAATTAGTTTGATTATGAAATTTTTTATTATTATTTTTTACAATTAGAACAAGCCCTTTTAAAAAAACCCATAAAATTTGCAATTTATAATCTCATTATTTACTTTTAGTTTCTTTTAATACTCTTTTAAGGAAAGAAATTTCAAGCGATTTACAAAATTATTACATCTTTTTATTGCTAATTATAAAATATATTTGGGAGTTGTATCTATTAAGCTAACACTCTTAATATTTAACTCAATAGTAATTTTGAATTTAAACCTAAGTGATGATAGTTAAAGGGTTAGGCCAGCGACGGGTCTATGTATTAGCAATAGTGGCATTTAGTGTGTTTCTTTTAATAGTTCCGTCTTTCCACCCTTTTCTAGTGCATTACTTCGGTGACAATCAAAATAAGGTTACCTACGAAGAAAGTAGATTGAAGAAAAGCTCATTTTGTTTTGTGAGTGATTTTACTACCAATAATTCTATTTATCTTAACTCAAATTCAATTTTTATTAACGCATCTTGGGATTTATTTTTTAATCCTGCGAGCGAAATGTGCTATATCCAAATATTATTAAAAGATCTTAATAACAACCTAATTTGGAATTCCACTAAAAACAATGAAACTGGGAGTATTAGAGAAAATTGGACCGTAGCGATATGGAACCTGCTGCTTACGGAATTCTCCTCTACCTATAATCTTTCCTTTTTTTTCTACTCCTACAATACAATAACTCATCGCGAAACTAGCGAATATAAAGATTTAATTTTAATAGAGATCATACGAAAAACCACATTTTGTATTTTAAATCCCGCGAATAATACGGAATATCTTGCAGGAAAGGGTGATAATTTCAACATTACGGTTGAATATCTCGACGAAATTGTCGATAGTGGTATTTCGGGGGCGGATATAAATTACAGTTTAAATGGAGGAATTAGTTTTAAAACCTTAAACGAAAATGTGAAAGACATATCAGATGGAAATTACAATATTACTGTTAATATTGACGATCTTGACTTCGTTGAATATGGATACAGCGATATAACCCTCAAGCTCTCTAAATGTACTTACACTAATCACACCAGAACATTGAGAATAATTAGGACCATTTCTACTACCATATCCCCGAACAATACTATACAATTACCTTCGATCCATAGAGGATTTCAAATTTGCTATGTGTTTAACTATTCTGATGCAAACTATACTCCAATATTAGGAGCAGAGTGGAAAAATGTAAGTGACCATTGTGGGTTAAATCCTTCGCTTCAAGAAGAGAACAATGGAAATTACTCCATGCGTCTAAATACAAACGGAAACAACATAGGCGATTATTCCTACACATTTAACGTATCTTCCCCAGGATGTCAGACGCAGGAAATCACCCTTAATTTTACCATCCTCGCAGCACAAACTAGTCTGGTTGTGGATTCCTATAACTCTATAATTCCGGTTTACATTCAAGGGAATCAAACCATTCGATTTAGGATAAACGATACCTCCGCCAACGAACTGATATTAGGATTAGACACATCAATGGTTTCAGTGCGAGACCAAGACGGGAAGCCTTGGGGTAAGCTCGCAGGAGACCACAATTTCACCTTACACGATTACAATTGCGATGGAAACTACTCCTTAGATATTAGTATCAAAGGATTAAGTATAGGGTGGCACACCGCCATAGTAAATGTCGATCCCGGTTCCAATTACGCTGATCAGCAGCTTTCAGTAAAGTTTTATGTACGAGGGTGTTATTTTTCAGCTAATTTGATAGCAATTGCAGATCCAAGTGGGGTAATTAAACCTAATGTCAACAAAGATCACAAAAATTATGCTGTTTATGTAAATTCTGATGTATTTATTATATTTAATTTAACCGAGGATGAGTTTAGTGATAGTATAGTTTTAGGAGAAACTAAATATTCAATTACTTATATTAATGTATTTAATTCATCCGATACGGGCTCAATCCTTCACGATCTTAAATTCGAGCTAATAAACGAGAGTTATGGGTACCACAGTGGTATTTTAAATTTAAGCCAATCACTAAACGTAACCGGATTGTTTGTGGTTACGATTACCATTACTAAACCAAACTATGAAAACACTACCTTAACTATTCTTTTTAACATTAAAGAAAAAATCAAAGCGAGGTTAGAATTATACGATATACCTTCAGAAATTATTCAAGGTGAGCAATTCGTTATAAAAATAAAAGCTCTCTATAGAAATAATTCTAAATGGCTTCCGTTAGCAGGGGTAGAGGTAAAATTAGTAACTTGCTTGAAATATAAAGCTGCTTCAATATATTATAATAATACTTCCGACTCTGGAATTGCGTCGTTCTATTTAGTTACTACCTCAGATGTGGAAAAAATTGCGATTACGGTCAATCTTCGAGCGAACTTCAAATTTGAAAGCAAACCAATTGAAATTACTGGAATGAATTTAAACAAATCTACACAAACGGTATTTATGCTTCCAACCTTTATATTAATCTTGGTTGGAGCGGTATCAGGGGGATTAGCTAGCATAATGATCGTCATTAAGGTTATTATAACACCTAAAAGAAGAAATAAAAGAAAGTTACTAAGAGAAATAGAGGCAATTTTCAAGGATGCACCAAATATAGAGTATATTCTTGTACTTTACAAGGAGACAGGGACTTGTATTTTTTTCAAATCGTATAGTACTGAAGGATTTAATCCCGAATTAATCGATGGTCTTTTTTGTACCATATCATCGTATGGAAGAAAAGAATTTACTCAAAAAGATAAAAACCAAATAAGCTACGAAGACAAAAAGTTGCTTTTAGCTGATGGTGTATACGTAAGAGCAGCTTTAGTGTTATCAGAACCAGCCTCCATGGTATTGCGAAACCTTTTAAACAAATTTGTAAATCAATTTGAAGAGAAACACAAGAACCAGCTCCCTAATTGGAGAGGACAGCTATATTTCTTTAAAGATGTGGGAAGGCTAATAGAAAACATCTTAAAAATATCAATAATTTTACCGCACGAATTAGTGTATCAAACATCTTACCAAAAGAGACTTAAAAACTCTAAATTCAAAGAGTTAGTTAGAATTACAAGCGAACTGGTCACAAAATCTGGAAAAGAATTCTTTTTTATCAATACACTAATAAATTTCGCTATTGAAGAAATGAATCAGGGAAGAGATGATGTTATTTTCAAAATATTAGAATTAAAAGATAAAGGTATACTTAAACCACTTGATATTTCTGCTATAGAACAAGTTCCAATTTCCCAACAAAAAGCCACCCAGATTAGCCAAAAAGTTAACGATCTAACAAACTTGAATACCGAAGAAAAGCAAAACCTCGTACAAGAATTAATAATTTTAACTCTCGCCGAATGTTATTTGTATTTTTTGAGTTTAGAAGAGCAAACAGAAATTGTTTCTGTTCCTATTGAATCAAATGTTAACACAACTGAGATAAAAAACGAAAAATCTGCCAAAAAAGTTATAAAGAAGCTTAAAAAAAAGGGTAGAAGATTTACCAAAATAAAAATATACGATTACGCAAAAGAAAATTACCTTAAGGCGCAGAAAATCGCCATAGATTGGGAACTTAAAAAAGAGTTAAGCGAGCTTGAAGAAACTCGTCGACAATTATACAAGATCGAACTAGAAGAAAGCTTGAAAATCCGAGAACTCGATGCGACTAAAGCAATCGAATCGTCTGATTACGATCTTGCGCAAGAGAAGTATGAAGAAGCGATTGCAATCGCAAATGATATTTTTAGGCTTGGTTTCGGCGATATCGGTATAAAAATGGACGACTTAAAAGAAAATCTTGAAAAAATCCCATTATTAACCAATGAAAAAGAATAATAGAAAGTTAAGCCGACTTATTAAAAGTTCTACTCTTATTAGTCTTATTTGAATTTGCATGTTTCTAATAAAATCATTTTTTAAAAAAGTTTATCGAATATCTATAAAGTAGACTAATTAATCGCGATCCCATTTAAATTATTTAATGACGTAACTCCAATTTAAGTAGTCACTTGATTATAAGATTAAACATTACTAAATGAGTAAAAGCACAATGTCTCAATCAGAGGAAGTGAAAAGTACCGATTTAAATTTACGAACACCTCATAAGCAAGCAAAATATTGGGCATGGGCCATGGGAGGACCCGTTGGATTAATCCTAACGAATTTGTGGGGGAGGATTCAGTATTTTTCCGCGCATATCCTATTAATCCCTCAGATTACTATTTTTATTATCTACCTTATCTATTCTACGGTTGACGCGTTTAACGATCCTGCAATAGGTTATTTTGCCGATAGATCAACTAGATTTACGGAGAAATACGGCAAACGATTCCCTTGGATTTTAATCGGTCGTATATTTCAACCTATATTTTTAATTCTTTGCTTTATCCCAATTTCTCAAGTTGTAAACGAACCAAATAACTTGCTTCTTTCAATAGTGTGGTTAACCGTAATGATGTGCATATTTGAGACGTTCGGAACAATATCTGAGATAAATCAATCTGCGTTATTTCCTGATTTATTCAGAACTCAAAACGAGCGAAGCAAGAGCATAAGAGCAGGTCAAGTTATAAGCATTATTTATCAGATCGCAGTTCCTGCAATTATTATCCCCTTAATTCTTGGACGCCTTGGTGGTGTGGATGTCCCCGAGGCATTTCTCGGGACGGTTCTAATATGTATCGTTATCTTCTATCTCATGTTAGTTCCATTTTCGTACGGAGCTTACGAAAATAAAGAGATAAGAACATTTAGAGCGAAATTAGATCGAGAGAAGAAGAGTTCTTCCGCAATCAGAGAAACGCTCGTACGCATTTTTACCGATAGAAACTGGATGGCTTACGTCGTTATGTTCACGTTGTATTCCATCGCGGGCATTTGCTTCTTAAACGGGTTACCGTTTTTCTTCTTTGATGGACTCGGTTACGAGGTGGATTCGATTGAGGCAATTCTTCCCCAGCTAATAGTTCTAATCATGACTTTTGTGGGTTCAATCCTGTTTATCCCTTTAGTAAAGAAGTATGGAGCGAGAAAATGTGGGATTCTGAGTTTGATATTTTTTAGCATGTTTTTTCTTTTGTTGTTCTCGTTAATAATATTACCGGTCGCACTCTTGAACGTTTTTTGTGTATTTGGAGGGCTTTTTTACGGTGGGGTAATCGTATCTGGAATTTATATAGGAGCAGAAGCGATCGATAACGCAGTTATTAAATCAGGCAAACGAGAAGAGGGATCGTTCAACGGTATCTTAAGAATTTTTACAGCGTATTCGTACGCGCTTCAAACCTTGATTTTTGCGATAGTATCGGTCTTTACCGGGTTTAATTCTGGCGATCCCAGTACTTATACTCCATTAGCCTATGTAGGGTTATTAGTGCAAATTAGCCTAATTCCGTTTTTTATAGTCATCGCAGGAGCGATAGTGTTTGCTTTAGTATACAATATAAGTAAAGAAGACGCACTTCACAATTCGAAAAAACTGAAGGAAATTGGATTATAATTTCACTTTTTATATTAATATTAAGTTAATTAAAATCAACCTATTGACGATGTATCATGTCTAAAAATCAACAGAATAAACGGTATATTATAGACAATTTCCGAGCAAAAAGTTTAGAAGATAATCCTCTTAATAGCCCTGTTAATCGCGATTTGCGCATATATTTACCTCCAAATTACTACGGCTCTCGCGATACACGATTTTCGGTTATATATTTTCTACATGGCTACGGGGGGAATAACCATAATTGGACAATTACTTCTCGCTTCGAGAACGAAAGTGCCATTCCCTTAAATCGCATTCCAAAAAAGATAGTAGACAAAATTGAATTAGACAAAATTACAACGTACGAAAAGATCGACGAATTAATTGAAAAAGGGGAATTTAAACCATTCATATTAGTTCAACCCGATGCAAGTCTTCATGTTCACAACATCAACAACACAAAAAATTTACAAGGAAAACCTGCCACAAAAGGTAGTTTTTACATCAATTCTCCGTTCACAGGAAATTACATGGATTACATCGCTCAAGATGTAATAGAGCACATGGATTCATCCTATAGAACTATTCCTGAAAAGACCTATCGAGCGATAGTTGGCGGTTCGATGGGAGGCGCTGGTGCGTTAAGAATATGCCTTTATTACCCTAATAAATTCGTCGCAGCAGCTGCGTTAAGCCCAGGAAATATAGTTCGCGAATTATTAGATTGGCAACTCCAAGTCCCACTCAATAAAGAGCTTTTTGGAGAGAAACTATCAAAAAGAATGGGTGAAAAAACATGGGCAGACATTTTAGACACATGTGATCTAATTTATTCAAAAAACAATCCTTTGTTACCGTCAATTAAGCGAGACGATAACGGAAATGTAGTAAGCTTGAACCAACTATCGCTTGGTAATTGGATGAGACACAATCTAAACAATTTGATTAAAGAACATCCAGAAGCCCTTAAAAGTGCAAACCTATTGATTAACTGTCACATTAACGACGAAATGGGCTCTGCAATTGCAGCGAAAGGAATCCACGAAACACTAACCAAATTCGAGATCTCGCATCAATACGAGCTGTATAATGATCCGAAGGCGTTTTTAAGCCCCCATATACTGGGGATCGGGTATCACATTACTCCAGCAATCAAGTTTTGCCTTCAGTTTATTAACTAATCAAAAATGGTGCGAGAATTTAGAAATTATTCCAGACTTTTAATCTAAGTAAAATATAAAGAAATTATTAAAAGGTGGGGATTTAGGGAGGTTAAACTAAAAAGAATTTCAGCAATCAAATCTTAATAAAGAAAAAATTTTATGTCTGCTGAGTTATAATAAATTAGAACAATTTAGCGTTAAATATAAATATCTTTATTACTTCTAATTAATACAGATTCAAAAAAAATTTCAGATTCTTGAAATTTTTAAATTTAAGATTTATTTTTAGATTTTTTTTCTTTTAACACTGTTATTCTTAATTGTTTCGACAATGAAAATAGACAAATAAAGTATAACTTTTTGATAGTAAATCTTTAAATTTGAAGATATTATAAGATTTAATTTCTGGTGTTTCAATGAAAATGAATAAAACAATGTATAATAAATTTAAATAGAAGATTAAAAAGAGAAGCTTGAGAATTCCAAAGAAATTTTTAAAAAAATTTGTTGATTATGATAAAAAGAAAGGACTTTTATATGATAACTTGTATTTAAACGACTTAAAATTCGTTATCAAAATACCTTTCCAAGATTCAAGGAAAGAAGGATCAATAAACAATATTAGAGTTACGAAATTTAATTTAACAGATTCAATATATATTTTTAATTACGATTAAGAAGGGTCGATTAAGTAATTAAATCTAAAAATAATTTAGATACGTTTAATTCTTTAATTAGTAAAAGTAGAGATATTGATAATATTTATAATGACACTATAGAACGTGTGAGATATCCAAGTGAAAGAAAAAAAATCTAACTAAGAAATTAAATATTCTTAAGAAAGACAGACTTCAATTAAAAGAGGGTTAAACATTCAAATATTTAAAAAGAGGTATAAAATAAATGAAAATACAAACAGAAAATTATTCTAATGTTTTGAGAAAATATCCTTTCTCATTATTTGAAATGGATGGTTCATTGGACTTATGGCAGAAAATATATAGCTCTTACATAGACTCAATCGAGAGTAAGCTTAATGTCTCAAAAAATAATTCAACAAGGATATTTAGAAATCATAATTTTGCATTTGATAATGAACTTCAGCAACGTATTGCTGATTTAATTATAAATGAAGTTGAAGAACAGAGTTCTAATTCTATAAATAATTTGGAACTAGAGGAAAAAATTAGAATCGAAGATCAATATTCTGATGATGCAGAAAAAGAAAATATCAATCTAAAAATTACCTTCATTTTTACAAATAAGAAAATACAACCATTAAAATTAATTCAGATGCTTAAATTAACTGATGAAGTAGAGAAGTTTACTCAATTACTGCATAAAAAAGAGCTTAAACAGTATTCTAAGATAATCCCTCAAATTATCTTTATATCACTGTTTGGCTTTGAAGCTTCAGTAGGAGACTATCTAAG
>JAHPYY010000105.1 GCA_019058515.1 Promethearchaeota archaeon | reverse complement strand
AGTTCTACGCTACCAGCGCTAGTTGTAAAAGAACCCGTAACGCTTCCACCCATTTCTACATTTTGTGAGATTTTGGCTTCAATTGCTCCTGCTGAGGTGTGAACATCAATCAAAACATCATCAGCATAGCTTGGATTAATTAAGTCTAATATAATTTCTCCAGCTGATGTGTCTAGGATTATATCACTACCAAACTCACAACTTGTAGCGTCAAGTTCTACTGCACCTGCGGAGGTGTCTAAATCTACTTGACCGTCAATCGTAGACTCAATCAAGGTTGCGCTAACTGCCCCAGCAGAAGTGTAAAGCTTTAAGCCTCCTCGATTCGTAATTTCAGTTCCCTCAAAACTCACTTCACCGGCACTCGTATCGAAAAGAAGATCTCCTAACTCTACCTCGCTAGCAATCATTCTTATCGCTCCTGCAGAGGTATCGGCGTTCAAAGCGAACACATTATCGCTTCGAAGAGTCACGAATAAATGAACTGTTTGAGTTATGGAAGATACATCGTCTCTTATGTCTAAAAGTAAATTGACTGGAGAACTTGAGTTTTCCCAAATAATAGGGTTGTACACATCAGTATAAGAGTCTATCCCAGTTTGATAAAACTTAAAATTAAATACCGCTTCTATTAAGGCAGCCTCGGGGTCGTCAGTATATTCGAAATCAATTTCCCCCACAGAAAGGTCTATCTTAAACTCTTCGACTTCACTAATTTCGGAGGGATTGTAATAATATACAAGCGTTTCCTCGTATTGAATTTCTCCACCCCCATCTGGAATGGGAATAAATGGAATGAATGTACCGAAATAAAATAATAGCAAAACTAGCCCACTAGTAAAGAGCGCAGCTATAAGTATTAATACAACAATAACTATTGCTTTTGTCATATTTAATCATGTTTTAACTAAATTTTGTTAATTATATGGATTTAAAGGTGGTATTTAAATAATTTTTAAGCCAATTTTTAAGGAATCCACTCAAAACTGACTTCTAACATTAAAGATATGAAGAAAACAACCTAAAACCAATAAAATAAATAAAAATAAAAAATAGAAATTTAAGTTAATCTTACGCACTTGACGCATCTAAATTAATACTTCCCGTGGTTGCGCTCATCATAACATCGTAGACATGTGTTGCGGAATTAAAATCGGAAGATTGATAAGTATCCCCGGATTTGTTGAATCCTCCACTTGGACTGTTATAATTTATCACTCCCGTAGTAACTTCCCCTTCAAAACGAGCACCAACATTCGAATTGGTATCAACATATGTACCATCTATATTTCCCGTTGTTGAGGTCATAATTATTGATACATCACCGCCTAAATCCTGTTCTTGGTTAATATCAAAGTTAATTCCTCCTGTAGTACAATCAATTGAAACATCGGTGTCTTTAGTAAAGTATACATCATCATTCACATAAGTAACCAAACCAGTGGTGGATTTTTGGGCGATATCTCCTCCTATAACGCAATTTGTTAACTCTATTTCGTTTCCTCCTGTAGTTGTGATTGCATTGATTCCCATATTAATAGTAGCGTCTGTTGCGACGAGTTGTAATAGTCCCGTGGTGGAATCTAAATCTAAATCTTCGAGTATAATTCCAGTTGGAACAATTACATCCATACCCCCTGTAGTAACAATAACCTCAAGATCGAATATCACATCAGATCTGAGCGTGATTTTTAATTCGTTCTCGTTAAACCAACCTCCTTCCAAGAACGAAGTAGGTTTTGATTCTAACCTAAAAGTTATTGGGCTGCTGTCATCTATCCATTCAATAGGTTCGAACCATTCTGTATAGTCTTTATCCGCTGCTCCTGGACCAGTTATTTTGAAATCCATCACCGCCTTTACGACAGGAGCCGAAGCTTCTGAGGTAAATTCAACATAGGTTTTTGAAATGTCGGTTTCAATTAAAACCTCTTCAATATCAGCAGGAGTATCCGTTTGGTATTGATAAGTAAAAGATTCTTCGTATGTAGTTAAATCTTCACCGAAGGGAAAGAAATTAAACGCAAATATAGCTATAACCGCAATACTTGTTAATAAGAGCGCGAATAATAAAAGTATAACAATTGCAATTGTTTTAGCCATTACATTTCCTCAGTTTTCAGTTAATTTTTCATTAAAAATGCTATAATTAAATAACCTTATTGGTTAATATTAAATCTTTTATAGACTAATTTTTGCATACTTTAATCATAAAAGATTTAGTAATTCTCGGAATAATTTCACTATAGAATGTTCAATCTTAAAATAGAGTAGTTCTGAGTAAATTTTTCTTCACTCAATTTGAAAAGAAAAAAGATTTAAAAAAATTACTTAAATTTTGAATCAATAGATCCTATATACTTAATTGCTGCGTTTAATGTTTCGTTAAGGCAGTGTTCGTTAATGTTTTCTGGAGTATCTCTCATTTCGTGCCAGTTAGATGGATAATTTTGCGGAGTAAGGCCTATAACCGCTATTGCATCCAATTTCCTTTTTGAAAAGAAGGCAGCATCGCTTCCTCCAAACTCCACAATTCTAATTGGAAGAGTTGTATCTCCTTCCTTAGTTGCTTCTTGAAACTCTTTCGCTAATTCCATCGAATGCTTGGTAGTAAAATATGGCTCTGCTGAGATTATTGAGATGATTCCGTTCCCTACCATATCAAAATTTATAAGTTTCGAACCTTGAAGTTCGTTAAAGTGTTTTGCGACGAATCGTTTTGAACCACGCATGCATTCTTCGCATGAAAACGAAATAAACCACAATTCAGTATGAGTTGGTCTATTCTTATTAAAATAATACGCTAATGCTAAAACGACAGCTACACCCGATAAGTTATCGTTCGCTCCTGGTATAATGTTTTTGGAGTGTAAATTAAACGCAAGGTAACCAACCATAATAATAGAAACTACTGGAACTGAAAATAATCCTAACGTTAAAAAAAGCAATGTAATGTTGAACAAGCTTAAGATAAATAGAATTAAAGCAACGATAGCACTTAGTATTACCGTTCCAACGGTAGAATAGGCTAAAATCCCAAATTTAGATTTGTACTTCTCAAATAACGGAAATTCGTAAGCGGCATCGTGATGTCCGCTGAATAGAACAATCTGTTTAACTTCACTCCTTGGTTTTAGTTTTCCTATTATGTTGGTTCCCTGTTCGGTAGGAAAGAAAAAGTCCACATATTCTTTTAAAAGACTCTGCTCAAACACAAAAACGGTAATAGTATATAAATATAGGATAAAACTTATAACGGGAAACAATACAAAGAGAGCAGTAGAAATTAAAGAAGTAAAAAATGCAACTCTTGCGAAATCTAAAAAGGCTTTCGGATGGCATCTAAAATCTTCTAGGGCAACCTCATCTACGATAGGTTCCATTATTCCTTTAATTTTGAGGCCTGCTTCGTATTCTCCTTTAGAGCAGCCAAATCTGGTACCAATATTTTCACATATGTCCTTTATGAATCCCAACATCAAAAAAAAGTTTTTTTCCATAAAATTCACGCCTTATATTTAGTTTTAGATCTTTCTTGAAAGACAATTTTTTAATATATAATGTGTCGATATCCTTTATAAGGTTAAATTTCGAAGAGAATAACAATAATTAAGCTTTTAACATGCTTTAAATAAACTAAATTAGCTAAATACAAAATATTATGACGATGTGAAATATTTTGACTCATATAAAAACGGAAGGAAAATTAAATGATAATTCCTATTTAATTGACGCCGAATTTTTTAAGTTAAAGGGAACTCTTGCGCTTTATCTTCTTGAAAATAACGAATCAAGATTAATGTACGATGTAGGTGAGATTCTATCAGCAAGAAAGCTCGTTAAAAAACTCAAAAATTTAGATCTTTTTCCTATACAAAAGATTGTTCTTTCTCACGCACATTGGGATCATTATCAAGCAGTACCACGCTTAAAAAAGTTAATGAAAGAATATCCCATAGAAATTATAGCCCACCAAAATGCAAAGGAAATCCTGGAACATCCCGAGGAAATGAATGAGTATTTTGGCTATATTGTTGATCCACTCGAAGAGATTTCCTTTGTAAAGGAAGGAGATATGTTAAATTTGGATGGGTTTGAGTTGGAAGTTATAGAATTATTCGGACACACTCAAGATTCCGTAGCCTTATTCGATAAAGTTAATAAATCAATCTTTGTCGGAGATGCGATAATAGATATGATTGATTTTAATACTTTTTCCCCGGTGTTATATGGTCCGCATTTTAACGAAGAATCCTTATTGAACTCGTACAAAAAGCTAAGAAATATGAAAGACGAAATTGAATCCATTGCGTTTTCCCACTTTGGCGTATATACTGGAGAAGATGCAACTACTATCATAATGGATGCGGAGGATTTATACTTTAAGGCGAAAAATGGGTTGATTGAGTGGTATAACGAAAATCCAGATCCACTCTATGTATCTGAGAAATTTTTAACAAATTTAATTCCAAATTCAGAATTATTTACTAAAGAAACTATTGCGGGCCTAGAATGGACCATTGTCCAAAATATTGATTGTTTAAAAGCTGCTGGATTCATAAAATAACTATTCTTTTTAATTTTAAATTAACGATTTTGTCGAAAATCGATTTTTAAATCAAAAAAATGCTAATAAAACGATTTTGCTAATGTTACTTATTCACTATTTCAAAAGTGAAGCTGTAAATAATAATGGAAATTTCAAAAAAAATCTTTTTAATTGTAGTATGCATCATAGTAGTGGTAGTAACCGTAATTCCTATTACACTAGGAATTATGTATCTTAACAACCCGATAAACGATCCCAATCATGTAAAAATTTATTTAATGCAAACAAAGACCGGAAAAAGTATGTCCTGCATCGTGATCGAAGCAAACGACAAAAGAATTTACATTGACGCGTACGAAGTTCCTGATGAGTATCAAGAAAAACCTGCCAATGTTATCTTTATTACGCATCCCCACGACGATCACTACGATCCCGATTCTATTGATCTCATAAAACAAGACTCAACCATATTTATTGGTCCAAAATCTTGCGAAGAATACATCAATTTATATGATGTCATAGGCGTAGAACCCGGGGACACTGGAGAAGCAGCGGGATTTTCGTACGAAGCGATTCCCGCTTATTCGATATCTACGGACACCCATCCAAAAGAAGAAAAGTGGTGTGGTTACATTCTAACGGTTAATGGTTTACGGATTTTACACTGTGGAGATTCTGGGTGCATAGAAGAATACGAATCTTACGTAGGCACGATTGATGTTGCCTGCCTTCCCGTAGGAATGGCGTGCTCGAACATGGGACCTGAAGGATCGTTAGATGCTATAGAAATCTTCGAACCGAAGTATGTGATCCCATATCACCATCAATATCAAATACTTAACGAGTGGAAAAGCCAAGTAGAATCAAGATTTCCTGGAATGTATGTGCATCTCAATAGTGGATTTTTTCAGAGCGATCCTTTGATAATTTGTCCAGAAAAATAAGAATTCGGTGAATCAATTGAAAAATTGTTATAATAACCCTAAATTGCTGATATACTTGTTTCTTTTCGCAATCTTTATGTTTTCTTTTAGCAATTTTGCTAACTCCTATGATATTAGTAAAGGGGTTCCAAATCAAAATAAGAACGCTTTAGTTATCGCAGCGAACGGCGTTGGAGATACATATTTCGATTTTAAGGAGATAATGGAATCTCAGGGATGGACAGTAACCACTGCTGGAGTCGGGGAGGATGTAGATTCTTGCCGTAACAAACCCCAAAGAGACATTACCGTTGATTTAAAGATTTCGGATATAAACCCCTCGATGTATGATGATTACGATTGCATTTTCATACCAAGTGGTGGACATTGGCAAACGTTATATCGATATTCAATCGCACACGAACTAATCAATAACGCCTATAAGAGTGGAGTAGTTGTATCGGCTATATGCGTTGGCATTAAAATACTTGGGAAAACGCAAATTGTTAGTGGAGCAGAAATTGCATTCTATACTTTAGCCTATAGCGATATTAAAAACACGGGAGGTACTATGGTACACGAATCGGTTGTTTCAAGTAAAGGTATAGTAACTGGAGGTACAGGTGGAGGACCTACAGGTGGAGGAGCAAGCGTAGCACCGACTGAGGAATTGTGTAATGCTATTGTGGAAGAATCAAATAGCTGGGAAGGAGTGCTGTTTCTCCCATCGGAGATAAGCTTAATTGTCACTATTCTTTCAATAATAGGGATATGCGCGGGAGCAGCAATCGTTGTGGTGTTTGTATACTTCAAAAAAATTAAGAAATAAAAAATAAATCGGATTCGAAAAGAATCCTATAACTATCTATTTTTTCTTTTTTTCCATCATTCACGCTTCAGTCAGTTCGAAAAGTTTATTGTTAGCGTACATGTTGACCTTCGAATCTTTTACAAATTCCCGAAAATCATGCGCTAGAGTCATCATTTCCGTTTGCGCGGCATTTGCGTGTCCTCTGAGGAAGATTCTACCAACATCAGAAGTGTACATCTTTTGAAATTTTCTTTTTATTAAAAATTTCGGTATGAAACTCAATGTATTAAACTTTTTGGGTAGGATTGGAATGTTTATGTCTTTTAAAGCTTTAATGTTTTCACGTAACGCCTCGACAGTTGTATCAAGCGTTTTTAATACTCCTTGTTCACCCCTCTGGTCCTTTTCTAAAGCATAGTAAGATAATGCTAGAGGACTTATTAATCCTGCGTGACATTTCAACCACGCATCGATATTTTCTCTTATTTCGACTTCAATGTCCACCTCTTCAAACTCACTTTTTATCTTTTTTAATCGATTGCTTTCTGTTCCATCAAGTTCTCCGATACAAAGCTTTACTTGATCTAAATATCCAGAAATTACGATATCCTTGTCCCAGTAACCTCCAGTTAAGCCAAATCCTAAGAGTATTTTATCTTCGTCTAAATATTCTCTATAGATTTTAGCACCGCGAACATTGTTTCCTATAAACACAAACATGGGAATTTTTGAGTTCTTTTTCAAAATAGGCAATATAGTTTGTACTTGTTGACACTGCATTATTACGAGCACAATATCGTAATAGTCGTCGGGTTTCAACTCCTCAACGGGATCAATATCTACCTGATAATCTTCGTGGCCAATTTCGTCTCTTA
Source organism: Promethearchaeota archaeon (assembly GCA_019058515.1). Next base: position 1,472 of record JAHPYY010000105.1, on the reverse strand, counting down.
TGCGAATACCGTTTTTTCTAATATTTTCAAGCTTCTTCCCCCTCGCTAGAATTTTCACGTCTTTACCTGCGTTTTTTAGTTTAAACGCAATTATATTTCCGATTATACCAGCGCCGTAAATTAAAATTTTTATTGATCTCACCAAAAATTTTCTCTTTCAAGATCATGTAAGTTTTTAGAATATATAAATCTTTTAGGCACGCCTAAATATATCTATTTGATCTCTGAAAAAAAAACTACAATGTTAAAATAAATATTGGAAATATACCTTCACTCGCATTAGAGAAAAACTAAGCACAATGTAAGGTCATATGTAAAGTTATTGTGTTTGAAATTAAAAAAGAAGGATAGAACATTTCTTAAACAAAATATTTTCAGCTTGCATCTGATAGGAGATATTTATCTAGTTAATTCTTGTTTATGTAATCTAAAAAAGCTTTAACTACTATGTGAAATCTGGGATCACTGACAACAGTGATATGGTCTTTTCCTTCGATTTGGACGTGACAAGAACCTGGTACTAATTGAGCTAAGACTGATTTATCTTTTGCCAAAGAATCCTTAGATCCAAAAACGGTCAGAACTGGCACATGGATTTTTTTAAGAGCTTCCTTCCTTTTGGGATCAGTTGGGATTATACCATCGGGACGTTGAATATCTCCCTCCAAAACATATATTAACGCTTCAAGATCCTGGGAGGTAGAATCCGCATAAGTTGATACTACTTTTCGGAATCGTAAAGCACTTTTATTTTTTACATCATTAAGATCTGCTTTTTTTAAACCCTTAATCCATTTTTTCATCATTACTTTACCAATAAATTTTGTTCTTTTTTTGGAATAATGGAGTGGGAATCCTCCCATAATCGCACTTATAAAAAGCTCTTGATTCTCAAGTAAAATATCTGTAGCAATTCTTGTCCCCATAGAATATCCGAAAAAATTAGCCTTCTTAATTGATAAATGACCAAGTAATTTAACAATATCATCGTTTATCTTTTCTCCATACTGAGCAGCATCTTTAGGCTTATCACTTTTTCCGTGTCCACGACAATCCACAAGTATCAATTGATAATCATCCTTCAGAACATCTACCCAGTTGCTATCTTTCCAATTACCTTGGATGTTTGAGGCAAACCCATGAATCATTATCACAGGTGGTCCTTCTCCTATAATTTCAAAATATATTTTAACTCCTTCGTTATCAAAATATGGCATTTCTATTGACTCACTCTTAAATTATATCAATTTTTTTTCTTAAGCTATTTTACGATTAATTTAACCAAGATATCGGGTTTCAAACCATCTTTAATTAAATAATTGTAAAAAACCTGTGATCAGTAATTCAAAAATGTCACCCTATCAGCAATTTATTGACATTAATTACATTACTACCTACTTGTCGTTAGCAATAGAAAACGTCAGAGAAATCGTTACATTTCTATTTTTTTTCTCCCAACTTTTTTGACAGCT
>JAHPYY010000104.1 GCA_019058515.1 Promethearchaeota archaeon | reverse complement strand
GGAGATAATTGTATAAAGTGCCCTCGTTATTTAGCAACGGTAAATGGATCGCAAAGTGAACTGAAGAATGTAGCTTTATTATGGGTAAAAATAGGATTTCGAGACAACACAGAAAATCTAGAAGATTTAAAGTGCTATGGCTGCAATTCCTCAAAATTCTGTGCATATGAAGATATAAGAGAATGTTGTTTAGGAAAAAAAGTCGATAACTGTGGTAAATGTCCTTATTACGAGTGTAAGAAAATTTCTTCAGTATTCAGAAAGACAGAATTATTAGCGGAAAAATGTGAGAAATTGTTATCTAAGGAAGAATTTAATTCTTTAGACAAAGCTTTTTTTCAAAAAAAAGCAAACCTCAACAAAGAAAAGATGTTAAACGGACTCTAAGATGTAATCAACAATTTAAGAATTAGCTTTAGATGGATAATTCATATTCTGGAGATTGTAGATTACATTATATAAATGAGTTAAGTTTTTACAGTTACTTATAGCTATTCTAAGTTCTGTAGATTTATTTAATCCCTTAGTTAACCAAATTATGTTTCTTTTTAATTCTTGGAATTTGTAATCCTCTATTGAAAATGGAAATTGAATATGGGGGGAGTCCTTGAATTTTTGTAGATATTCATTGAGTATATCTTTAAAATCCTTTGTGTGTCTAAAAAACAACTTAAAATCGTTAGTAAAGTTTTTAAGCTTACCGCTTCTTAGATAGCCGTCGATATTTAGAAATATTTCAGGATTACCCATCGCATGTCTTCCTACCATTATTCCATCTACTTTAGTTTCTTCCATAAATTCCTTAGCTTTTGTTGCATCTGAAATATCTCCGTTTCCAACGATGGGAACATCAGTAGTTTCTTTTATAGCTTTAATTAAATCTAGGTTGACTGTATTTCTTTTGAAACCATCTTTAATTAATCTAGCATGTATAGTAATATATTCAAGAGCAGAATCGTTAATCATATTTGAAAAAGAACGAATATTCAGAGAGTTATCAAAGCCATTCCTCATTTTAATAGATACGGGTTTGTCTGAATATTTAATAGCGGTATCAACTAACTGACTAAGTGTATTTAAATCTTTCATAAGATACCCTCCTTCTTTTGCTTTTATAGCGCGTTTGGAGGGACATCCTGCATTTATATCTAACACATCAAAATCGTAACTGTTAAGATACAAAATAGCTTCTTTTAGTTCCTCGCTTTTCGAACTAATCAACTGCAGACTTATTGGGTTTTCGTCTTTAATGAACTCTAAAATGTGTTGTATCGTTTTGGGGCTTTTAACAATTCTCTTTGTGTATAACATTGGAATAGAAACGAGCCCAATATCAAAATAATTTCGACAAAACCTTCTAAATGGACTCGTTGAGACATTGAGCATCGGAGCTAAGAATAAATTATTCTTAAGTGTAATCGAACTTAAACGCATTTAATAAACGGGAATGTGTGATATAATTTACGACCTATAAAAGTGAATTTTTTCTTTAAACTCATCTTTTCTTAAAATAAAATTAATAACAGAATAAAAATTAGATTTTTTAAATTTAAAACAGTAGTGAAGGAAGATATGACGAATTTTCTTAAAACTTATGACCTTGAAATCCCTGTAGGGAATATCGAGTACTACAACGATAAGGAACCTTTGAAATTAAACGAGAATTTCTGTTTTTATCACAATAAAAGTAAATTTCGTAAGGATCTCAATAAACTACAGTATCTGTTTTCAGAATATATGAAAACTCCCTTAGTTGCTGCGGGAATTAGAGACTCTTATCTTGAGGAGTCACTGTCAGAAGATTACTTAATTGTGTTATTTACTACGGGAGAAGTGGTAAAAAATGCTTCAAATATTATAAAGAAAGCAGTAACTACTGATATTGAGCCTGATCATTTTCTATTGGTTAATTATGAAGAGTATATGCTATTATTAGCTAAAAATCTCAATCCATTACGAAAGGGAATTGAAATGATGCATATAATACTTAAACAAACTTTAGAGCAATACATTCAATTAAAGAAATTCGATGAATTTATTAAGATTAGTCAATTTAAAATTTACTCCCCTTAGTTCAACTAAAAATATATTGTGGAAAAAATAAAAATAGAAGATTAAATTCCTTTAAAAGCCCAAGGCTTTTGCTCTACTAGATTATATGCTTTTTTCGCGTATTCCTCACACATTCTATGTGTGTTAAAGTAGGCAGCTAATGAAATTGCGCATTTGCTTCTATAGAGCCACTCATCGTGGTTCATGTATGTTGGAATGATCTCCTCTTCCATAAGACGATAAAACTCGTTAGCATCTATGTCCCAATCGTTAGAAACCCCTGGATCGTTTGGATCTGAATCGTCTGGACCAATAGCCCATCCTGCGTTTGGATTCATTTTGTATCCCTCAAGCCACCATCCATCTTGAACGCTACAGTTTAACACTCCATTAAGTGATGCTTTCATCCCCGAGGTTCCGCTAGCTTCTCGGTATCGATTTGGTGTGTTGAGCCATATATCCACTCCTGATACTAACATGTGTGCAAGATCCATATTGTAGTTCTCTATTAACACTACTTTCACGCCGTAATTATCGTATAAATAAGTTCCTGCCTTGAAGATTTGTTTTATGTAGTCCTTTCCGGCTTGATCTTTAGGATGTGCTTTACCAGCAAATATAAATTGAACCCTGTCTTTACAGATTTTACCTAGTCTATCCATATCTCTAAATATCAAGATCGCTCGTTTATAGGTGGCAAATCTCCTCGCAAAACCAATCGTTAAAAGTTCTTCGTCGAGTAGGTTCCAAGAATGCCCCTTTTGATACGAGATTAAATTGAATTTGTTTTCAGTATGAGCGTCGAACAGATCCAAATCGTCGATTTCAATTGCGTTTTGAATTACTTTGGGTTTAGCTTTCCAGTTTGGCCAAGTTCTATCGAATATTTGTTTAATTGGCTTAGAGATCCAGAACGGCAAGTGTACCCCGTTGGTTATATAGTCTACATCGTATTGAGGAAACATCTTACTCGAGATTTCACCGTGTTTTTTCGCAACTCCGTTCCGGTATCGCGACAAAGCCATTCCTAAGAATGTCATATTAAAATCTCCATTATCATCTGCAAGTCTTCTAATTTCCTTTGGCATCTGATCTATAAACACTTTATCAACTAGATCCTGATTAAATCGATCATGTCCAGCTGGAACAGGAGTGTGAGTAGTAAATGCAACTTTTTGCTTTACTTTCTCTATATCACCCAATTCTCTGTAAAGTTCCAATGTAGAAAAAGATCCATGCCCCTCGTTTAAATGAAAGGTATTAATATTATTATATCTTAATGACCTAAGGAGTCTGACTCCTCCGATACCTAAGATCATTTCCTGTACAATTCGATTCCAGCGTGAAGTAGAATCATATAACGCTGCAGTCATTCCTTTCATCCAAGGTTCATTCCCATCCACATCAGTAGTTAATAGATATACAGGGATGATGTGTCCTGATTGCCCAATGACGCGATATAGCCAAGCAGAGACCATAATATCCTTGTCTTCAATTTTCATGGTTATAGGTTTTGCAACTCTGTCGAACTCGTAAGAAAAAGTCCAAGACATCTCTTTTTCTTTTTGTTCACCGTGTTCGTTAAATAATTGATAGAAATAACCGGAAGAATAGCATAGACAGACGGCTACCATTGGTAATTCTAAGTCTGCTGCGGATCTTATAGTATCGCCTGATAAAACCCCTAAACCTCCCGAATATGTAGGTAAATTGCTATCCATGCCTATTTCCATTGAAATGTAGGCAACACTAGTGTCTCGAATAAATTGATCATTGATTTCCATTTTTCTGAAAATTCCATAATTTGTGTTAATATGAAGTAATTAGTAGGATTTCTTTTAAATTTAAATTAAATAGTTAATAATTATAATTACTTTACTCGAGTCATAAACGATTACCTCTGTAAAGGTAATTAAGGGTATATTTAATATTATGCTAGAATTTTACTTTAACTGGTCGATAATCTCATCCTTTAATTGTACTGAAAGCTCAAATTCAGGATCGATTTCAAGAGATCGTTCTACTAAATCTAAGGCGTTTTCAAATCTTTCTTGAGCGATAAAAACCTTCGCCATGTAAAACCACACTATTGGTATATTAGGATTGAAATTAATAGCCTTTTTAATCATCTCTTGAGAACGCTCAATTTCTCCTAATCCAAAATTTGAATACCCTAAGTGAGCCCAAGCTTCACTATTTTCGGGTTCTATTTTTAAACAGTGCCTACTAAGTTTTTGCGCTTTTTTAAAATCCTCTTTCTTATTAAAAATGTAAGCAAGAAAGTTCAACGAGTCTACATCGTCAGGATTAAGGTTGTGGAGCTGTGAGTAAGAATCAAATGCTTTTTCCTCATCTTTTCGGTCTTTATACATTTGAGCTACTGATTTCCATACATTTATGTTATTAGGATCGTGTGTAAGTAAGTTTTCGTATGCTTTTAGGGAATTAACATAATCATCATTTATTAAATACGACTTGGCTAAGAGTTCCCAACCTTCAATTAAATCTGGTTTTAACTCAGCTACTCTTCGAAAAGCGGTGATTGCATTATCGATGTCGTCTTCTTTTTGGTATATCAAACCTACATTTTTCCACGCTTCGAAATTTGTAGGATCCAATTCCAAGACTTTAGTGAAAACATCAATCGCTTTTTGGACAAGCTTCTTCTCATAGTACACTTTTCCCAAGAAATTCCAGGCTTCTAGGTTTGTTTTATCTTTCTGAACAACTCTTTCAAAGATGTTTATTGCCTCGTCGACGTTATTTTTCTCAAGATAAATTTGACCTAGGGTTTTAAGAGCGATTAGAGAATCGGGATCAATCTCTAAAGCATAAGATATTGCTTTTGCAGATTTATCAAGGTCATTTTCTTCTTTGTAGGAAATTCCTAGATTGTTCCATTTTTGGAACACATTGTTAGATAAGGTGTTTTTAAAAGCTTTAAAAGCTTCTCGATAATTTTTAGCTTTCAAAAAGTTCTTTCCTATGGTTTTCCAGCTTTCTAATAACTCTTTATGCGCTTTAAGCTCAGAAAGGTAAGCTTTGATTGCTCTATCGTATTGTTTATTATTAAAAAAGGAATTTCCATCGCTGATTTCTACTATATTTAATAAACTTTCAACTTTCTCTAAACTTTCCTTGATAACTTTATCAAAGGATTTGATAAATGAAAGATTACTATTTTTTAGTTTTAATCCAACGGTTAATTCAATCGCTTCCAAATATGTTTGAATAGCATCAACAATCTTTTTACTTCGCTCAAAAGAGCCCGCTTTTTCAATAAGCGCTCTTACTTCTGATAATAGATTATCTACATTCATATTGATTGAATTATTAAAATTGCTTTTATTTCTATCAAATTACTTACCTATTTAATTTTAATTGAATCCAATTCTGAATTTTTGAACTAAAATCGTTCTACAAATAGAATTCGCTATTCATTAAAACCTTTTATTATTAAGGTTGTGAATAATTTATGAAAACTACTCTATCTGTAGATCAGAATTAGCTAACTTAATCTTTTTAGGTAAACCTAATTTATCTGAATTCGAAAAATCTATTTCTTTTATTCTTTGAAGAAAAAGCTTATTTTTAAAATCTGGTGGTGAGCTGCTTAAGTTAGGTGTTAATAAATTAATAGGAGAACTATTGAAATTGTGTAGTCCTTTAGTATACCCTAATATCTTTTCTAGTTTTACTTTTTTTGCATTATCCTGCTCCAACGCTCTATTCTGTACTAAATCAAGGGGGGATTTTATATGTGAATCTAACTTGCTCTGGATAGAAGTGCTTGTTGACATTTCTATTCTACAAATAGGACAGTTAATATTGTCTAAACCGTGAATACAGGTCATTTCGTATTTCACTCAAATAAATTTCTTTAAGTGTTAAAATACAATCTTTCTTAATTAATTTAGCTTTAATAAAATAAAATACATAACTTGGGAGATTTTTGAGAATTAAAGACATATAAGTGCTTATTTCAGAATATGATTTTAATTCTATCTTACATTTACCTATAAATACACTTATGTACGAAAACATAAAGTAGATAAAGAAAATTGACGAGAGCATTAATTTTGAGTGGTGGATGGGGGACTAGATTACGCCCATTAACATGTACCATACCTAAAACTTTGATCCCAGTTGGAAACATGCCAGTCATCGAGCGGCAAATGATGCTGTTAAAAGAAGCGGGAGTAAAAGAAATTGTTCTTGCTGTAAGTGTAATGTCAGAGTTTTTAAAAGCCTATTTCAAGGAAGGAGAAAAACTAGGATTAAAAATTCACTATACAGACGAAAAAAGTCCAATGGGTACTGCAGGAGCGCTGAAATTGGCAGAAAAGTTTTTGGAAGGCGACAATTTTTTTATGTTAAACGGAGATGTTATTCTTAATTTTCAATTTAGAGAAATGATAGAAACCCACAAGAATTATGGAGGTACTGGAACAATAGCTAGCAAATTAGTGGAAGATCCTTCAAGATACGGAGTTCTTATAATTGATAGTAGTACAAACCAAATTTTAAAGTTTCAGGAAAAAGAATCGTATGTTCCTCCTGAAAATGAGAATATATCAATGCCTATAAACGCAGGTGTGTATATTTTAGAACCAGAAGTGTTCTCAAATATACCTCCGAATAAGAAGTATTCGATTGAGAGAGATGTTTTTCCAAATTTAGCAAAAAATTTAACCTTATATCATTATCCCATTGCTGGTATCTGGAAGGATATAGGAAAACCCTATGAACTTTTAGATGGAAATATCTTATTAATGAAAGATATTTTAAACCAAAAAGGCAATAATGTAATAAACCTGATAGATGTTAGCGTAGATTTCGATGGGGTTGTGAAAATCCACCCTCCTTGTACAATTGGTAAGAACGTAGTTATTAGAAATAATTGTACGATTGGGCCAAATGCTATTATTGGAGATAATGTTTATATAGGAAAAAACACAGAAGTCAAAGAATCTCTCATTTATAATGAAACTTTAGTAGCTAAAAACTGTAAAATCGAAAAAGCAATTATTGCAGATAATTGTTCAATTCGAAATAATGTGATAATTAAAGGACAAGATGAGAATCTGGTAATTCTTGCATCATATGTCGAAGTATTAGAAAACAAGAAATTAGTAGTAACAAATGCCCCAATTAGTTTTTGTCATCATGAGGTTGTAAGACTCGATATATGATATTCTATTGATTCATTTTAAAAAGAATTAACTCAAGGTAAGATTCTCTTATTGAATCGTCTTTCTTCAAATTAACCTCCTCTAAGAACTTAAAAAGTACATTTCTATTATCTTCAACTTTATCTATGTTATTCGACATAGATTCGACTTCCAAGAAATAGTTTTCTAAAAAGGGTACGTAATCAATTAAAGCTTCTATTTTAATTCCTTTGAAAGAAATTTCATATAATTCTCTTTCCTTTTTCACATTTAATATTCTTTGAAATCCTAAATGCTCGAGAATATTAAACAAAACTGCTCCGTCTCCAACTTTTGTTTCATACTCATTTCTTGTCTTGGTGCTATCATCAATTTTTTTTCCCTTATATGTGAAGTAATAAACTTTCTTTTGCTGTTGGTCTTCGTTTTCTTTATCGAACTCAATAGATTCTCGTATTCGAAGTGCTTCGTCAGTTTCCGCAAAATTCCTCAGTCCTTTAGGCATATTGTAATAAATATCATCATGAATTAAAGAAATCTTATATTTCCCTCCGATTTCAACGATTTTTTTCCTTATTTGTTCGGGATCGGATATTTTGACTTTTATTTCAACTTCAATCATTATAAATTGCTTGCTTAGTAGAATGTACTAGTAACTATGTTTATATTATCTATATTTTTTTCCTCAATTATATCGTTCGCCCATCAATGTGATTATACATTTCAAATAAAACGCTATCATCCAATTTAGCTGAAAAATTCGGTTATTTACCTTATATGGTGGAGAGGTACCTAGATTTTTTTGGTAGAGAAGAAACGATTAAGTTATTAAATGCAAATGAAGACGTGTTACCAAAATCAATTCGGACAAATACTCTTAAAATTCAAGCAAAAGAGTTGAAAAATCGATTAGAAAAGCAGGGCCTGGAACTTAAACCGATCAGTAATTTAAATAACTGTTTTCTCGTAAAACATGGTGCTCAAAGTTTAGGGTACACCCACGAATATCTGCAAGGTTATTACTATATACAAAGTATTGCAACGATGATTCCTCCAATTCTTTTAAGACCATCTGCTTCAGAGGTTATAATTGATATGTGCGCCGCTCCTGGGGGGAAGGCGACTCACATTGCTGACCTTATGAGAAACAAAGGAACCCTCATCTTAATCGATCGTAATAAACAGAGAATGCCTGCTTTGAAGGTTAATTTAAAGAGGTTGGGTGTTGTGAATACCATCGTTTTAAATTACGATTCCGTTAAATTGACGAATCTCGGATTTAAGGCAGACAAAATTCTATTAGACGCGCCTTGTACGGGTGAAGGGTTGATTATAGAGGACAAAACAAGAAAAAAATCGAAGAACATTAAAGATGTAATGAAAATGTCTAAAATCCAGAAAAAATTATTAGAATCGGGGTTACACGCGCTAAAGAAAAACGGGACTTTACTCTATTGCACATGTTCAATTGCTCCAGAAGAAAATGAACTCGTAATTAATTCTGTTTTAGCCAAATCCCCTAATTATTCAATTTTCCCCTGTGATAAAACTTTTGGCGTTCCAGGATTGACTCAAATCAAAGGAAAATCGATAAATGAAGATTTAAAGCATGCACAAAGATTATTTCCTCATATTCACAACACAATTGGATTTTTTATGTGTTTAATTAGGAAAAACGCGTAAATTATTGTTTAACTCTTAAGTAATAACCCTTATCTGTTAAAATTCGCGCAATTACTTTATCGTTGTTTTGAGTTTCAAAAAAATCCACAATCAATTCTCCCATAGCTAATACCTCCTTATAGGAATTTATTATTAAGAGAAACGAACTTCTTAAAATATCAGTAGATTGATGAATGACCATGTTTTTTTCTAAATCGTTTCCGTAAAGGATTTTCTTCTCTCCCTTTTCGTTAACACATACTATATGCTGTGCTTTGAAAAAGCGGTTTTGAAATAAAAACTCGCTTCCCTCTAAACTTAAATTAAATTTGCTTTTAATCAAATACCCAAAGAATATTCCAGTATAAGCAATATTTAAAATTGGTTTGTGATTTTCAAAAAATTGAGACAAAGTCTCGCTTATTAAAAACACTTGGTCGAAGTCTTCCTTTTTAATATCTGGCAAAACATAAAAAGACATACTGTGTGTAGTCGAGAGTTCTCCTATGTTGTTAGTTATAATTGAGAGATAATCCAAAATTCTACTTAATTCTTTTTTAAAAGCCCTTCTCAACATAGCTATTGTTATGAATATTATTTTTTCTATAACTAAGCTCTTAATTATTTCACATAATTAAGTTTAATAGAAAATAATATATGTTTATTCTATATAATTCGGTAAAAAATTTTGGGAATTATTATGGGAATTCGAAAAATCGAGGACGAGATTGATTTTATTGAAGCAATGAAAAAGAAACGCGCAGAAGTAAAAGTTAAAGAACTCAAGTCTAAGGCATCAATTGAGAATTTTACTAAGGATCGACTGCGAGATTTAGCCAAACGACATGGAGTGATTTTAGCCTTAACTCCTGAACTTCGGGATGAAGTAAAAGAACTTCAGAAGGCGTTTAATATCCCAACCTCGAAGATTATTACAGAACAAATCAAAGAAACTGATGTGTTAAAAAAATTTTCCAAAGTTGATTTTAAAAAATTAGCAATGCTTGCGTACCAAAGAATATTAATGGAAAAAGAAGAAACTGGAGGTATAGTACCATTATCAGAAGTTTTCGAAATCGTAAATACGGGCGTGTTAAAAGGAAATTTAGACATAAAAGACGTGCTTAAGTCAATGAGATACCTTGAAAAGGAAGGGGTGATTGATGGTGTTAAACTACTCGAATCAGGGAGCATAATGATACACTTCTTCCCCGTAGAATATACCTCTGACCAATCAAAAGTAATAGAATTAGCTAAAGAAAAATCTGGAGGACAAGGATTTCTAACAATTGAGGATCTTTGCACTACTTATGATTGGTCTCAAGAAAGAGCCTTCAAGGTTTTAAAATCTTTGGAAAATACAGGCTTAGCGAAATTTAGAGAATCGATCCTCACGGGAAAGCAATGGTTTTTTCCCTCCTTATGATTATTATTTTATAGCTAATTTAAAAGCTAGTTTTCCCCCCTTTAATTTTATAATTTCTCCTTTCTTCTCTTTTGAAAGCATTTTAAATATTTCTTCTATATCTTCTTCAGGTAAAGTGCTGAATTCTTTTTCTGCTTCCCTAATCTCGTGCATGAGTATTGGTTCTAATGGTGAATTTTCCATGCCCCAATTGTAAATTTCTTCTGCCCATGCTTCAAGAGTTTTCCAATAAACCCTTACGATTCCTTTCTTCTTAGAAATGTATTCAGCAAGCTTTTGATCTATTAATTCTTCTGCTAGCTGCCTTAGTGCGAGTTCTCTTTGCTCAAAATTTGAAAACGGTTTTATCGCGCTTAGTTGTCTTAAATAAAGAACATGTAGAATAGCAAATCTCGCGTAATCAAACAAGACTTTAGTCCATTCTGTCTTCCACGACTCGTAATCAGACTCGTTAGATTTTTGATTTGGAATCGAGTACATGAAAAAGTATCGCTTCTCCTCTAACCAAGGATATAGTTTCAATAGATTGTCGTAAGCAGAAATCTCTTCTTCGACAAAGAGTTTTTCTTTCGTGATCTCTTGCTCTATTTTTTGAAGTTCGCCTTCTACTTGAGTGGCATATTGTGAATAAGTTTCTTCATCAATACTGCCTAGTTTACTCGAAAGAAAATCTTCAATTTGATCGAGTTTTTGATCTACATCGGTTACTTCCGCACTTTCTTCGGTTTCAGGTTCCACGCTTTCTTGTTCAAAAACCTCGCTTGCTTTCTCGACAGCCTTAACTTTTAACTGCTCATTTTGTCTTTTTAGTTCTCTTAATCGAGCTAATTCTTTTCTTAAAGTAGCTATTTCTTTTGCTTCTTTTTCTTCAGTAATTTCCGATTTTTCTCTTTGGCGTTCCATTGTAGCTCGTTTATTTTATTGTTCGCCGTATTCTTCTGCCCAAGCGTTGTAATGGTCAAGATCAGAATCAGTAGTCATTGGTTTTACTTTTTTCATCGCTTTAGTAAAATCCTCCACTTCTATATCTCTCACTTGAATATCTTCATCTTCATTTTCAAGAAGTCCACCCATGTCTAACTCTCTAACGGGCATCATTATAACTTCTCTGCAAACATTTGATATATCCCTTCCGGAATATCCCTCAGATCGCACAGCTAATTCGACGTAATCGTCATCTGTCAAAACAGAATTTACGCCTGCAGTATGAATCTTAAAGATAGCTGCTCTTGCAGGCATATCTGGTAAAGGAACTTGTACTTTCTTCTCAAATCTACTTAACATTGCATTATCAATGTCCCATGGTCTATTGGTTGCTCCTAAGACTAGCAAAGGTTTATCGTGGGTTGATTTTATCCCTTGAATCTCGGCTAACAATTGAGTTTTTACTCGTCGCTCTCCTCCACTTTCAGATCCACCTCCCCTTTTTGTTGCAACGGAATCAATTTCATCGATAAAAATAAGACTAGGCGCTTGCAACCGAGCGACTTTAAATAGGGAACTAATTAACTTCTCGCTTTCACCTAACCACTTACTTAGCAAATCAGCCGAAGATGCACTAAAAAATGTAGCTTTACATTCCGTAGCTGCAGCTTTTGCTAGTAATGTTTTTCCACAACCAGGAGGTCCAAATAGAAGTATTCCAGACCAAGGCTTCCTTGCCCCTGTAAATAATTGAGGTTTCATTATAGGCAACACTATAGCTTCTCTCACGGCTTGCTTAACATTTTCAAGACCAGCGATATCAATCCACTTGACATTTGGAGATTCCGTTACTATCGTGCTAGATATCATCTTGATTAATTCTTGTTCTTCTTCTGTGTATTCTCCGCCTTCAGATTTAATTCTATCTTCAGCTTCTGGCTCCCCTGCTTCAGTTTTGCTAATATGTTTCGGACGGCTTCCACTTATTTGAGATTTAAGTACCTTGGCTCGAGTGACATATTCTTCAATGTTTTTTTCGCAGAGTCTTATCATATTCGGATTTTTATTGAATTTCACGAATTGAATAAGAATTTCGGCTGCTCTTTGGTATTTATTAATAGCTTCCCTATACTGACCCCTATTATCGAGAGAAACTGCTTCTTTAGCTTCTTGTACAGCGTACTGATACAGTTTAGAATCCACACTTGACATTTAAATAACCTAAAAATGTAGGTTGTAAATATGATTTTTTATATTATAATTATATAAAAAATATTGTAATCTAAATCTTTTCTATAACTTTGAGTTTATGAAAATATGTGAAAATTAGCAAACCACTGATAAGCCCATCGTTAAAATGATGAAAACTGGACTACAAATAATTAAATATAGGTATTCAATATATTTATTATAAAATTCCAAGTATTCTATTGGAAAATTTGTTTTAATCAAGGTGTTCGCTATAGGAGTTTTAAAAGACGTAAATAAATGGTTATCGGGAGGACGCTCTAGACCAGACAATCTAAGGACCGCAACGGTAAAACTAAAGGTGTTTAATAAAAGACTAATGAGACAAGTAAAAAAACTCGATATGAGTGCAAAACTTGCTCGCGATAAAGCAGTACAACTTAGAAAGCAAGGAGATCTCGAAGGATCCAAGTTTCATGCTCGAAATTACCTGCAAGTTAAAAAACAAAGTCGAGCAATTGATGCATTTCGTACAAATTTGGAAGGAATGACATTTAAGTTGGAACAAGCTAAAGCGGTTGGAGATGTTGCCGAAATAATGAAGGGAATTGCCTCCTCGGTTTCAAATCTAAAAACTCATTTATCATTACCCCAAGTTACTGAACTAATGAGTGGAATAGGGGCGGACATAGAGGAGTTTAATGTAGCATCGGAAATTACTTCAGATGCATCAGAAGAAATCTTAATAGACACGGCTGTAACAGATTCGGATGTCAGCGATGTTCTGAACGAGATTGACGCCGAAATAAACATTGAAGTAGGTGGCGCATTACCCAGTGTAACAGCTGGAGGAGTTACCAGCGATAAAGTTAAAGATTTAGAAAGAGAACTTAACCGCTTAAAACAAGACGAATAAACCGCGAACTACTTTTTTATATTCAGTAACAAATATTTTTAAAGAGGTTCGCCTATTTCTAGCTAAATCCTATCTAAAATTGTCTAATTCAATTGTGAATAGTATGAATGGCAAGCATGATTTAGTTACAATCGGAAGTTGTACCCTCGATTGCATTGTTCAAGTAAAGGATATCCTAAGGTTTGAACTTTTCGACAGGGAAATAATCAAAAAGTACACGGCTATTGAATATAGTAGAAAACTCAACATGGAAGGGGTAAGATTCGTTCCTGGAGGTTCGGGAGCAAATATTGCAGGGAATTGTTCCATGTTAGGTTTGAATTCTGCGTATATTGGTGTGCTAGGTGATGATTTCTCCGCACAGATATGTTTAGATGACCTCTCAAAGAGAGGAGTAGATTTAACGCATGTTAAAACAACTCAGGAGGACAATACAGCATTTTCCATGATTCTAAAGACTGATTGGGGAAGAGATCGGAGTATTTTAGCGTATAAAGGAGCAAATAATCTACTTACTCCCGATGATGTTGAAGAAGATTTGTTCAATGATTTAAAAGCATTCGCTTGGACTTCATTGACCACTGAAAACGGTTGTAGGGCTATCGATAAAGCAATAAATCTCACCAAAGATGGTGGTGGATTAATATTTGCAGCACCTAGTATGTCTATCATTCACTGGGCAAAAGATTGGGCAACAAAATTAATTTCAAAATCGGATGTAGTTTCAATTAATGCCGAAGAAGCTCAAGAGTTTACTGGTGAAAGCGAAAAATTTTACGCTATACAGAAAATTCTTGATTTAGGGCCTAAAATCGTTTCAATCACAGATGGAGCAAATGGTTCGTTGCTTTCTGATGGTCAAAAACTCATCAAAAGTGGAATATTTAAAATAAATGTTATCGATACGACTGGAGCTGGTGATGCATTCCTAAGTGGATTGCTAATTTCAAAACTCAATAACTATCCCTTCAAAAAAATGTCTCAAATTGCTTCAGCAATGTCTGCTATGGAATGTATGGAAGTAGGTGTTAGAGTGGGTTTACCTAACAATATATCTGAGCTTGAAAGCTTCATTAATTCTAATACATTAGACCAGGTAATTTCTGATGTTGAGATTCTAAAAGCATAATTTGATGTCATAGGTTGGGAGAACGCGTTTTATAGAACCATTAAATTTTAATTTTTTACGATATTCTGATAAATCACCATATAAAGCGCGGTTAGTATAGCGGTTAGTATGCCAGGTTGCCAAGAGTAATATGCTCGCAAAGACCTGGCGACCCGGGAATTATTTTCGAAACGAAAATAATCGGGAATTCAATCCCCGGACCGCGCATTTACTTTTTACTCATGTGGTTCTTATTTTATTTTTCCTTTACACAATTTTAAATGTAAAATTCTTTATTCATTAATTATAGAAAAAAAAGCTGAGATTGTTTGGAAGAAATCAAAAAATTATACGCCAAACTTCATCAAATAGATGACGAGAACGAGCGTAAAAAACTCTGGATTGAAATAATCGAGAAAAACAAAATCCTATTAAATAAAAAGTTATCAGACTTAAATTCTATCTTAGAGAAGAAAGAAGGAGACCTTGATTCTCTCAGAAATAAATTAACATCCCTAAAAGAGAAAATGGAACATTTTAAAAAAATTCAAAATGAAAAGGGAGAATAAACCTAATTCTTTCTTTCCTCTAAAATTGAATAAACTTTAACTTATTTATTCTGTAATTTCTTTCCTACAGAAAAAAATTCTTAACTTTTCTTAATGTCCTATTGTTTTACATCAAGTTAATAAATTAAACTGTACCAAATCTTTTTAATATTTTCTTGAATACTGATTAAAGAAAATAAGTTAGCAGTTGTACAAGAAAGTATTATAAAAATCCCAAAAAATCAGATACATCCGATATTTTCGGCAACTTAAAATTATAATATTTCTCCACTATTTCTAAGAGAAATTTAACGTACGATGCTGAAAGTTTAACTTGCTGCTTTTCTTCCATATACTTGCATATTTTTGATGTATGAATAGTTTCCTCATCCGAAATACTTTCGAGAAACTCGTGTACCTTTTTGGCTAAATCAAACGTCTTAAAAACCTCGTTCTTTAATAGTATTAAACTTGATTTTGAATCCCGTTCCTCAAAAAAGATCTTTGCCATTTGTGGCTCTACATCCAGCTTCTTTTTGCCAATAAATTGAAGCTTGTCGCTAACTACTTCTTTACTTGAGAGAACTAAGAAATCTTTGAATTGTTTCTTATTAGTTAAGTATTCTTCACTTGTCATAACTACAATGGATGTAATATACGCATTTTTCATAATATGTGCAAAAAATTTTGTAATATGGGTATGCAATACACTAGTATCCTCTATAATTACTATATTAGCTTTTAGGAAACAGCCATGTAGTGCATTTGCGAGTAATTTACTGGGTAGGTTGAGTTTGATTAAATCCACATCAAGATCTCTCTCTTCAGGAATAGGGGCTGATGGAGCTACTGTCGAAGAAGAGCTTCCCGGTAATTCGATTTGAAAGTCTGCCATAAAACAATCTCTTATCTGCAAATTCTTATCTACGTAAGCTACAAAAGAATGATCACACAGCATTCCTTGACCTATATTTACTGCTAATACGCCTCGACTTACACTTTTTATCTTTTCTTCTGATATATCGATCTTTCCCCTCTTAGAACATGATGGGCATCTAACTTCAATCTCAGGCATTTTTATCTTATCCTTATGAAATTATAAAAACTGTGCCATTAGCTATATTCCTATATTCCTAAGTTTAGATCTCAATTCAATGTATTAAATGTTTGTAAATACACAGATATAAAATTTCACCTTCTTTTTAAAAAATCTAAGCTTCTTAAGAAAAAAGATTTTTACAAGGAAAACGAATTTTATGGCTTTCTATGCTTTAATTATTCCTGCGTAGTATTTTTCGAAGTAGTTAGCAATTATTATGCATAAAACTGCTGCTAAATTTTCTGCAATTAAAAAAGAGATAAAGGAATTTACCAATATTATACTTATAGCATATGTGGCCAGAGATATGCCTGTGAAACACGAAAAGATGATTAATACAGGTTTGAGTATTGAATTGTTAAATAAGGATTTTATTTTTTGCCTTTTTTTCGTTTTTTTCTTCTGAAATGGTTTGAGAATTTTAGCTTTCCTTTCCAATTGAGCAAACACTTCAAAAGTAACTATTAAGGAGAGATAAAGCGTAAGAGAAACGCCGATTGGTACAATAATTACTGCTACATAATTACCCACTTGAAAACCATATTGAGCAATCAATATGAATAATGTCTGTAATAATCCGCTAGCCCCTAAAAATATCAAAGCAGTTCCTAAGTTTTCCTTTGACTTCCACGAAATTTTTAACGACATAATTCTTATTTTTCAATTTTTCCGATACTAATTCAATTATATCATACAATAGGAGTATGGGCCTAGTGGGAATTGAACCCACGACCTTCCGCACGTCAAGCGGACGTCATACGACTAGACCATAGGCCCGTGTTCATATATTATCCGACATTTGAAATATCAAGTCAGACAATATGTATTTTATTTCTTTAAAAAATAAATATTTTATCAAAATCAGAGATTAGTACGGTAAGATTTAAAATAAAGAAAAAGAATTACTTAAAAATTTAATCGGAATTATAGGATAAAAATTTTTATTTTCTATATTAATATTTCTGTTAAACTAAATCACTCCGCAAAGCTGGATTAAACTTTAATAGTTTGCTTTAAAGCTATACTAAAATAATTCTCAACAATTTCAAATAAAAAGGCAAGATAACTTTTTTGTATTTTAATTTCGAATTTTTCGTTTAAATAATCTGTGAATATTTTGGTTAAGTATTTGTTCTTATCTAAAACTTCATCTAGGATTGCGGATAACATTGAATCCTTAAAAGAAGAGTCTCTGTGAATTTCTAATTTACCTCCCTGATCTTCGATATAGTCTACGATTTCTTTTGATAATTGATAAGCTTTGTAAATTTCGTTTTTAAGTAATATATAGCTAACGCCCAGATTTAATTCGCTCAGGAACTGGTTGATAATTTGTTTTTCCACTCTTAGCTTTTTGGGATCAATTAACTTTTTGTAATTATTAACTATTTTATTTTCTTGGAAAATCATAGAATGTTTAAACTTTTTTTTATCTTTCTTGTACTCCTGTTCTGTAATTATTTCTATGTCAGTTTCGAAAGAGTCCCTGGTGATGTATTTAAAAAAGTTTCTAATATGCTCTTTTAAAAAAGGTACTTCTATTAATATTACGACTGGAGTCTTCATAAATATAGAATGTAAAATCTTAGCAAGGAGCGTTGCGGAAAGGTTTAATTTAATTAAATCTAAATTCATTATATCCTTACTAGGTAGATTAGAATCCTGTAGTCGAGTTTTTGCAGGCAATTCGGGGATTTCAATCTGAAAATCAGCGGTGAAATAATCTCTTACATTAAGATTTTTGTCTATATACGCTATAAACGAATGAGAACATATAGTTTCGGGGGCTATATTCACAGCAAGTACTCCTCTCGACATCGATTCTAACGTTTCATTCCTAATTTCAATGCTTCCCACCGATTTACAGGATGGGCATCGAATTTCGACTTTGGGCAATGTTCATTACCTTGCGTACATATTTTAGATTAATTGATTGAACATTAAATTGTATTTATATATAGAATTTAATGCCACTATATGTTATAATTAATAATCCAGCAATTTTTAGAAGTATTGAAGTTAAGAATACAACAAGGCGAACTTGTGCGCCAAAAATACCTTGTAAGGGTGAAACAATAAATTCAGAATCAATCATTGAACCAATAAAGTAAAAAGCGATTCCTAGTACAAAAATAAAGGAGTATTTTCTTAACTGAGGAGTTTTAATCCCAATGTAGATGAAAATGATTGGAAGAATAATCATAATGAGCACTACAAACAATCCAATGGAGGAGGCGATTTGGAAATCTTCGGCGGTGCTAATAGGGTAAAAGAATTGGATTAATGAAATGGCAAGAAATATGTAAGAGAGACTTCCTTTCAATCTGAATTTCAATAGGACTTTATCAATTAGAAAAATAGCAATGACTTGACCCATATTAGAGATTAAATTTGCTACTTTCCAATATAATACGTTCGGATATACATAAAGTAAATCGGGATTAAATAATGTTAAAAAGAAATCATAATAGAAGTATATTAATCTACTTATTAATAATCCGAGAAAAATTACAAAGATAATGAAAATAAAATCAAATTTAAATTCTTCTCGTTCTTTTGTTTTTTCTAGAATCCGCTTAAAGAGAAACAACACCAAAACTAATTTAGATATTATCAGAATGATTGTTAAAGTAAATAATGTGTTATATTCAAGCGTAAATGGTTGAACACTCATATTAAATATTTGACTTAATTACATATAAAAATTTTGGCAAACTTTAAGTCAAGAAAATTAAAAAATTGTTAGAAATTTTTTACGGAGCCCCTTATTCTATAAACTTAAACTTTCTTTTCTCTTAGGGCTCTGATCATTGGTAAGTCGTTTCCAGAGAGGATTTCCAGCATAGCACCACCAGCAGTAGATATAAACGATACATCATCTGCTTTTCCGGCCATAGCTGCCGCGGCGCCCATTTCTCCCCCTCCAATAACAGTAAGTGCGTTATTTTCTTTTGTGGCCATAACCATAGCTTCCACCATTTCATTTGTTCCCTTGCGAAATACTTCCTTCTCAAAAATGCCTGGGGGTCCATTCGCTACAATAGTTTTGCACTTCATTATGATATTTTGGAATTTTTCTTCTGTTTTAGCACCTATATCTCCTGTGGTTGTATTGTAGGTCTCTGCTTCGTCAATACCTATAGTTTTTCTATTTCCATTGTCGTTAATGATTAAATCTTCTGGCATAATGATCTTATCCTTGTACTTATTATAGGTTTCTACAATAATATCTTTATTAGCTTCTAAATCTTTAGCTATTATTTTGTGATTAACTTCCCCCATTTTTTTGTCAATAGCTTCAAATATAAGAATTGCGGTCAAACCAGAACAAAGTGCGTAATCCAGTTTATCATTATCAAAATTGTATTTCATTGCTTTAAATTTATCGATTGCTTTAGCTCCTCCTATTAACATGCTTATTGGTCTTTCTGGATTTTCCATGATTTTCTTTAAATTCTTTAATTCTTCGTCTGTAATAGGACCAGCCATCATTTTTGGCCACCCTACAATCGAAGCATGGGCTCTATGAGCAGCGCCAAAAGCGTCGACAATAACATAATCGACCAGAGGAAATAATGTTTTGACCATTTCAGTATTTTCTGCTTCTGAAAAATCCTTGTAATTCTTCATTTCTCCCTCGAATTTTCTTACATTGTTAAGAACTAATACCTCTCCAGGATTTAAGTTTTTTATCGCATTAACTGCTAGCTCACCATAGATATCCTTTACGAATTTAACTGGTCGCCCTAATTCTTTCTCTATTTCTTTGGCATGAATGTCCATATCCGTAAAATCGTCGTTACCTGGTCTAGATTGGTGAGCAAGGATAATTACAGCAGATTCTCTGAAATGCTCATTAAGTGCTGGTACCAACGCTCTAATTCTAGGAGAATCTCTTATTTCCATTTTTTCAAGGTCAATATTTGAGTTGATATCAACCCGCATTAGTACTTTTTTGTTCTTTAAATCCACATCCTTATAAGAAGAATAGTCAATTTGCATAATTCATCATTTTTCTTTAGAATTATAAATAACATGATTTTTAATAAATGTTTTTTAATAAATTTAGCTACCTTATTGTAGATTGTAGATTACTGAAAGATTCTACTAATATATAGAAATCAAATATTCTCGATTCAAATTCCCTAAAATATTCTTTTGCCAATTTTATTTTAATCACATAAGGAGATATCGATATTTCGTTTTACCAATGTAATTTTTTAAAATAATAAAATTATTGAAAAACACTGGGATCTCTTCTTGCGTAAAAAAGTGGTGAATTAGTTCCTTTTCTGGACCAACCGTGGGCATGTATGTGTTTTTTTCAACCTTTTCGAGTTTACATATGTGAAATTTGGAATCCTCAGTTAAAACGGGAACTGAGATGAATAAAAAACCTTGAGGAGTTAACACTCGTTCTATTTCCGAAATGGTCTTTAAAATGTCCTCAACGAGATTGTGGTGAAGTAGCTGCGTTGAAATAGCGGCATCGAAGTAATTATCCTCGTAAGGAAACTTATCCTCTATTCTACATAATGTTAATTTTGCTTTTTGGTTTTTATCGTTTAACCATTTTTCAGAAATAGAAAGTGCCTCTGGAGAGGAATCGAAACCGAACATTTTGAAGCCTTGCTTGCTTAAATATACGAGATGACGACCGGTGCCACATCCTATGTCCAAAATTTTACGAACACCTTTTTCCTTAAAAATTTTCGAGATTTCTACCACATCCCTATTTGGTCTTCTGAAGACTTTCCCTTTTTTCTCGAAAATTCTATCCCAAGCTGTCATCAATGTAAATGAGAGTTAATTATACCTGGTTTTATTAATTGTGTATCAAATTTAAGACGAATTATTTATTAATTCAGATTTAACTTAAATTTCGGAGTAAATTCCCTAATACTTTTCTATTTTAAGTCCTTAACCTAAATAAGCAGTTGAAATAATAATTTTGTATCTAAAATTCAAATAGATTGATGAGAGAGCATCTAAAACGCTTTATTTTAGGTATAGAATCAACGGATTTTGAAAAATTATTTGATAATCTAATTTTGATTCCGAAACCAAAAATAATTTCAATACCAACTCAACAGTTTAAATATTCTCTTAATTTAAATACCACTGCTTGCTCTAAAAATGTTGAAGATCCCTTAAAACTACTAAATCTGT
>JAHPYY010000103.1 GCA_019058515.1 Promethearchaeota archaeon | reverse complement strand
CTCGTTCTCATTGATACATATCGTTTTATTTTCAAGAAGATATTTAAACGCTAAAGCTTTAGCAACTGGAGCAGAATACTTATGACTTACTCCACTTTTATAAAATTCAGTTAAAAGTGTAGCTCTTTCAAGAGAAATTTGAGGAACTGCTTCCCTACTTTGAGTTCTTAATTGTTCTATTCTAGAGTTCACTTTTTAACCTCCAATGTTAACATTATAGCCAAAATCTTCAAATTTAACTCTGAGTTTATTCATAAACTCATCACTAGGTTTAACAATACCTTCTACTAAATAAGGTAAACCTAATTTTGTATATTTATCTTTTCCAATGTTGTGATAAGGTAAAAGATCAACTTGAGAAATCCCATTAATCGTTCCCAAAAACTTAATTATATCGCTTATTTCCTTCTTTCCGTCGTTTATACTAGGTATGATTGGTATTCGAATGTACAACTCACTTCTTTTTTCAGAAAGTAATCTTAGATTCTCAAGAATTATCTCGTTCGACACTCCAGTGTACTTTTTGTGTAAATCCTCGTCTATGATTTTTATGTCATATAAAAATATATCAACTAAATGCGTTAAAGATACAATTTTTATACTATCACAATACCCGGAGGTATCTAAGGCACTATGAATTTTCTCTTTTTTAATAAACTGAGAAAATTGAAAAGGAAATCGAATTGCGAAAGAGGTTCGCCCCCTGAGACGGTAACTCCTCCGTCAGATTCTTCGTAGTAAAGCTCATCTTTGAGGATAATTCGTATTAATTCGTGACTCGAAATATTTCTCCCAATAGTTTCTTGTCTATTTGAATAGAACGAGGTTTCCTTTTTAGGAGACTGAACTATTTGGATTTTAAAACTTTGAGATTCGGGATTATGGCACCACCAGCAATTTAAAGGGCAGCCTTTTAGAAAGACCGTGGTTCTAATACCCGGACCATCGTGAATTGCAAACCTTTTAATATCAAATATTATACCTTCGCGTCTTTCAGTTTTTTCGTATTCCGGGGCATTCATTTACTGTAATGGCAATTTGATGGTAATTTGCTTATTACTTTCATAATCTTTAGCATTCAGTTATTTAGATTATTAGTACTCCAAATAAAAACTCTGTTCTTATTAAATTTCGTCAGTATATTAGATTAAGTTCTCCTTCTGTATAATTGCTTGTTATATCTTAAATGCAAATTTCTTTTATTTAATTCTTAATTTTTGAAGATACTTATTTCAGGAATAAAAAGAGGTAAACTAATTGGAAGATACTGTTTTATACGAAAAGGAAGGGGAAATTGGCAAAATAACTCTCAACAAACCAGAGCAAAGAAACACGATTTCCTTAGAAGTGCTTCAAAAATTAATAAAATATTTCAAGCAAAGTGCTGAAAACGGAGATGTTTGTGTGATTTACGCTGCAAATGGAAAGCATTTTACAGTTGGAGCCGATTTAAAATATGGCTATGAGCTATTAACAAATGAAGAACGATTGTCTGAAGCGTTTGAATTTATGGAGTCGTGGCAGAAATTAACAAGAGCGATGCTAGGCCATCCAGGTATTATAATTGTAGGCTATCACGGCTGGGTTATTGGAGGAGGATTCGAGCACACCTTAGGATGTGATATTCGTATTGCTGCCGATGATACTAGAATCATGTTGCCTGAAGTAGGAGTTGGATTATTCTTTTCTAACGCATCTACAAAAATATTACCACGCATTATTGGAGAAGGTCGTGCTAAGCAACTAATGATTATGGGAGATGAGATAAGTGCCGAAGAAGCACTAAGCATTGGATTAGTAACTCAAGTTGTTAAGCTTGCTAGCTTGGATAGAATACTTAAAAAAAGAGCTACATCCATTTCACAAAAAAGCCATCTTGCTTTACGTTATACCAAAAAATTTCTAAACGAGAACCCAGATAACGATATCGAATCTACATTAGGTAGAGAATCCATTGCTATGATTGAAACTGGAAAGTCGGAAGAGCTAAGAAAACGGCTAACGAAGTTCGTAAAGAAAGAGTAAATTTCTTGAACTTTTTTTTTCCAATTTGGAAATTTCTTTAAGATTGGACTCTACTATGAGTTGTTCATGATGAATTAGTAGAATCCTAGAGAAATTTAAACCTATTTTAATGCTTGCTTTTTAAGGCTAAATACGCTCCCCTCAGAATAGGCATAAATATATTATTTAAATATTATATAAATATCATATAAGAAAATATATAAGAAAAAGAAAAGTCAAATAACAACTCTCCACCGTTTATAATGAGCATTCGGTTTAAGAATTTCATCACTAGAGTCGGACGAGAATGCGAGTTCAAACCGCTAAAAAATCAATTACTTAACTACCTTCAACTTGAAAGTACCAACAAGTACAAGAATTATCCGAGATTACTCGAGTTGATGAAAGGTTATTGGCCTAAATACAGTGATCGCTCAAGAATTTCGCACCTTCTTAAGGATCACCACAAAGAAATTTTCACGTTTTATCTAACGACCATTTTTCCCCTTAGAAAGCGAGGACTTACCCTGTCAGATCCGGAAGCTCCAACTCCAGTAGATTTCAAATTAGTTTATCGCTACCATTACAACACAAAAGAAATGAACGCTGTGAGAGAGGCAATGAAAGAATTAAACATTGAAGGAACAATAGAAGGAATTCTCAAGCGAATTCTTATTTTTGCTGTAAGCTCTTTTGCTCCGATGGTGGAACAAATATTCGAAAGACCGTTTGCGTTTCAATTTTCTAGTATTGATTCAAGAAGTTTAGAAAATGACGAGATAGAAGTGACGGCAGTTATTTCTGCCCGTGAACAGTAAATTATCTTATATTAGGTTTTATCCCATTGCTTGTATCTTCAAAATCATTTTGATAAGTAGCTACCAAGATCCATAAGCTCATCTCCGCGCTTTACCTTTATTTTGCCCGTTATTCCCTTTACTTTTCTCTCCAAGAATATGATTGCATCTAATGGTATTTTTCTCGGAACTCCTCCTTGTCTTTGAATAAGTGAGATTAAATAATCAATATTATGGATAACATCAGGACTTACTAACTCACTAAATATTCTTTGATATACTTGCGGCTCGTTTTCCTTTAATTTTTGTAAGTGTATAAACGCTTCGGGAGCCAATACAACCTTTAACACGAATTCGACTTTATCTTTGATAGTGACAGTTTTTTCTTGGACTTCCTGCTTACGTCTTTGAGCTTCGACCAAAGCCTTCATTTTTTTCCTTCTAATCTTATCTAATTCATGAGAATGATCGGTTTCTTCACTCATTTAAATCATCTACTACATACCTTTATTTACAATTTCTAACGCAATTTTAAGAGCTTCTATTCCGTCGTTCAAATTTACTTTTAATTCTTTATCGTAGAGAAAATTTAATATCTCTCTTTTTAGTGGTTCGTCAGGACGGAGCGGTTTAAAGACGACTTCTTTAGATTCTGGCCATTCTCCTTGCAAGTCGACTCCACGCCGTATTTTTATTTGCTGAGAAATGAAATCTACTTTAATTGTACCTTCCTCCCCACTAACATACATTTTTCGATATTTAGATGGAGTTAACCAATTAGACTCTATATGTCCAATTGCGCTTCCAAAATCAAGATTAATAAACGCCGCGTCAGCATGGGTTTTGTCTTTTAGGCATTGCTTAATTCCGCGGACCTCTACGATCTCTTTGCCGATAAGGTTTTTTTGAAGGTAAATGTCGTGAATCGATAAATCCAAGATTACTCCCATTTGCCAATTCCTTTTTGGATATAGTCCTACTCTTTTCGACGCGATGGATATAATGTTTCCAATTTTATTCAAGTTTTTTTTTAATTTGTCGAAAACTGGATTGAAGATCTCAATAAAACCTGGCATGATTCTAAGAGAATCATATTGCTTGAAGTAAGTTAAATCTTCGAGCTTCAGCGCCATGGGTTTCTCCATAAGCACATCGATGTCTTTTTTCACCAGTTTCTTGGTTATCTCAGGGATAGATTTTGGAGGAGTAACAACACTTGCTGCGTCTATACTCTCGCTTTCGAGCATTTCATCAATATCCGAGTAGAAGCGTACCTCTTCATATTGATTTTTTAACTTTTCTAGTAATGTAATATTCGAGTCGCAAACAGCTACCAATTTAGATAAATTTTTGAAATTTCTAATGTGAGCTTGACCAAACCAACCCGCTCCAATTACAGCTGTCTGCTTCTTTTTCATGAGAAATGCTCAGTCTATTTCTTATTAGAGAATAATTACTTTTAACATAATAATTTTATTATGGAAAAATTCATAGCCTTATTTCCTCACTTTTAGGGATAAGTGTGGCTTGAAAAATTAGTAATGAAAAATAGGAATGGTCCCCCCTCCCGGAATCTCATCGAATGCTAGGTTGTAGCACGGTTTTTGAGCCGGGGACCTCACGGTAACAACAGGGCTGACGCATTATCATCGGTAAGACCTTTAATGCGCGAATTCTTCTACAGCCGCGCGCTCTAACCAACTGAGCTAAGG
>JAHPYY010000102.1 GCA_019058515.1 Promethearchaeota archaeon | reverse complement strand
GTACCGCAGGTTTTGGATCAACCAAGTATGGATTAGTACCAGATATATGTTTGGGAGTGGAGGCTGTCCTGCCTGATCCTCAAGGAACCATCATTAGAACCGGCGCTGCAACAAGTAAATATGCAAAACCGTTTTGTAGATATGGTGTCGCTCCTGACTTTACGGGACTTTTTATGGGAGATGTTGGAACCATGGGTATTAAGACTAAAGCTTTCTTAAAGTTGTTTCCCGATCCTCCCTATAAAGCTCAAAGGTCGTATATACTTAAAAGCGCAGATTACGAGAAAGCTGTGGAGATAATGTACAAATTGCGGAATAGGATTGGTGATGGATTAAGTGATGTGCTTCTAGTTCCACTTACAGTGGTTCAGCTGCTAGCAGCTATGACCGAAAATAAACCTCCAAAAAGACCAAGATTAAAGGGGCATGTTTTTACGCTTTTATTTGAAGCGTTAGATGAAAGAATCTTGGAAATCAATCTTGAACAAGTTAACGAGATAATGAAAGATGACGCTCGAGTATTCGAGTGGCAAGAAATTGAAACATCCGCCGAACTGTCAGAAGATTGGCAATTCAATTTAAAGTTCGCTTATAATTACTTTAACAAGTATATATCAATTGCTCCCCCCAAAATCTCTTGTACGACTTGTCACAAAATTCCAATTACCTCGTTACCAGAAGTAGCAACACTAAGCCAGCAATTTGATATTAACAATAAAAATAATTTTCCTCCAGGTAGTATTTCCCTTTTTGCCACGATTATATTCTTATTACCAAACGGGAATTGCGTCGTTGTTGGAGGATTTAACGCAGACAATGTTGATAATCAAAGGCAAAGCTCAATGCAATTATGGCATAAAAAGTTACGACACCAAGTTCGCTATGGAGGCGTTCATTATTGGCTTGGTGAGGCGATATCTCAGTCAATAGTAGAAGCAGACGCTTATTCTCCTGGTTTCTTCAAATTTTTTAAGAATATGAAAAAAATAGTTGATCCAAACTATCTACTAAGCCCAAATAAATTCCACTTATATTCTTACGAATACGATTACAGGAAGGAGATTGTGAAGGAATAGAGGAATTAAGATTAAAATTATGACAGAATTTAGACCAAAAAAGACTTTCAAACATTTAAAAAAGTTTGGGAATGCCCTCTTGCAGTGTATTAGTTGCGGGGATTGTCGGGAAGCTATAGATTATTCTTCCAATCCTCAGAAGTGGGGTGTGTGTGTGGTAAAAGATCATACTCCTGGCTTCGAGCCGTATTTTGGGAGAGGTAAAATGCAAATTATAAGGTCTCTTTGGCAAGGAAAGTTAAAGTTAAGTACAGATCTCGGAGAAGTAATTTTTCAGTGTCCAACTTGCAACGCGTGTTCTGAAGCATGTGCTTATGATATGGATAATGCTGCGATCTACGAAGCGTTAAGAGCCGAATTAGTCGATGCTGGGTATGGTTTAGAAGTCCATATTCCTATGAATCGTGCAATTATAGATTTGCTAAACCCATACCAGAGAGAGAATAAACAAAAAAGTGATTGGTTAAAATCTCTTGATTTTAAAGTGAAAAATGCATTATCAGAGCCAACAGATCTCTTATATTTTGTAGGGTGTACGGCGGCACTAACTCCAGAGATTCAGACAGTCGCAATTAATAGTGTAAAAGTTTTAAATAAATTAGGCGTTGATTTTTCCATCTTTGCTGAAAATGAAGTGTGTTGTGGGAGTGTTGCTTTAAGAACGGGGGATAAAAACGCGTTTAATCAGGTAGCTGCAAAGAATTACGAACTCTTCCAGAAAAGTGGAGTAAAAACAATAATAACCAGTTGCGCAGGATGTTATAGAACCTTAAAGATAGATTACGTAGACTTTCTTGAAGACTTGGGAATAACTGTATTTCATACGATAGAATACATTAATCAGATTATTGCTGAAAATAAAACTGCTTTGAAATCCTTAGGTATCGATGTTACATATCACGATCCGTGCCACACAGGAAGAAACTTGGGAATATCTCCACTCTATAACGAACCACGGGAAATTCTTAGGATGATAGGGAATTTAAAAGAAATGAAGACTATAAAAGAAAACGCAAAATGTTGTGGAGCTGGCGGAGGAATGAAGAGGGGATTTCCAGATTTAGCGTTAAACATCGCAAAAAGCAGAATTAAAGAAGCGGAAGAAACAGGAGCTAGTCACATCGTGAGTATATGTCCTTTTTGCTTCAGGAACTTAAATGATGCGATAGTCGCTCTAGGTTCAAATATAAAAATGATTGATTTAATGGAAATAATCGATAAAGCAATTGACAAAGCACCTAGTTAAATTATCGAGGGTTAAGGTTTTCCCCACATTGAGGGCAATATCCAGATATGTCAGATAATGTAGTTCCACAGAATGGGCAATAAAAAACAACGGCTTGCTGGGTTACCTTATCTTCCCCACTAATCTCTGAGTACGATCTTCTCGAAATTGATTCTTGATTGAGATAATTGCTTTTGCGAGGATGTTTAATTCTAGAACTGTTAACATTAGTTCTTAATAACTTCCATACTACAAGAATTACGATTATTAAAAACAATAAAGAAAACACGAATATTAGCACAAATACTAGAAAAACGAGGTTAAAAACTTCCGATAATTCAGATGGTATTTGGTTCATTCCCATTTATATAATGAAGAATTTAATCTAAAAAATCTTTGTGCTTACGTTAATAATCTTATTAAAGTCGACAATATTGGATTTAGCACACGAAATAAGAAATAATATATAAGAATGGTCTTAAGTACGAGTGATTAACAGACTTATTTAGGTTTTTGCTTATACAATCATTAAAAAGTCATGAATTTTACGATTTTTTTAGGTTCTATATAAAAATTTTATGATTGATTAAAAAAAGTGCATATTATTGACCAATTCAGAGAATGTAATTTTTTCTCCTTCAGTAATCGATATTTTAGGGAAAATTTTAAAAAATCCTCAAGATAATTATCAGAAATTGCTTTCGATCGAAACTAAAAAAATCAATGAGAATATTCTTAGAAAAGTAGCAACACAGGAAATCATTGCAGCATTTACTACGAGATTCGTTTATTTCACTGATATTAATAACGCAATTAATAATTCTCTAGGAGATATTGGTTATATAACTAATTCTAGCCATAACAAAAAAATGGTATAAACTATATCAAAATGGAGTTCAGTGATAACGGAATTGGTATAAGCGATAAGAAAAAAAAGTTCCTATTTGAGAAAGGAAACCAAAAGAAGAAAAAATCAATTGGATTAGGAATGGCGTTATCCCTTGTAAAGAAGATAATTGATAGTTATAATGGAGAGATTTTGGTAGAAGATAATGTTGTGGGAGACTATGATCAAGGATCTAATTTTATGGTAGTTTTACTAGAATGGATTGAATGACTTATTCAAAAAAATATCTGAAAATGTAGAGGAAAAAAGGAATTGAATTAACAAATATAATCAAAACTATATTAATTCCTCATTATAACATCTTAAACAGTTTACGTAAGGCCAAACTCATAATGTATTGTTGAATTTGCCGTGTTCCGCCACCCATTTCCTGAATGCGGGAGATTCCAAGTAAATCTTGCATTAAAGTATTATCACACGCTCCTGCTCCTCCCATCAAGTTTAGGCATTCATAACAAACTCGTTCTGTTAATTTGGCACTTTGGGATTTTAGTTGAGAGGCATTAGCCCCTAATGCGAGATTTAAATCTTTAGGAAAAACCCCTTCAAATTGTGCTAGTTTTTCGTCAATAAATTGGCAGATGTGGAGAGTTGCTAAAGTCATCGTCATTGTTTGAGCCCATAAATCCGCAAGTGGAAATCCTACTCCCTGATATTTCAGGATCTCTAAGTCAAACTGCTTCCTTAAATTGGAATAAATTACTGCATGAGATATCGCGTTCCACGCTTGCGCTACATTGAGAATGACAATCCCTAATCGCTCCAGATTCAATCCTTCAAATAGATGTTCTCGGCCTTGTCCAGGTCTTCCTAGAATATATTCTTTGGGAACCTTCAGGTTAGTTAGAATTTCTTTTCCAACATGCATTCTCGGAGTCCACGGAATGTTCACGCGTTCCGCACTCCATCCATCCCACCTTGTATCGATTAAAAATTGTCCCATGGTGTTTCCATTGTTTTTCTCAGCAACGGCATAGACTACAGCCCAGTGAGCTTTTGTTCCGTTAGTCTGGTAAAT
The DNA here is from genome assembly GCA_019058515.1 of Promethearchaeota archaeon. The sequence goes on along the minus strand of JAHPYY010000102.1, from coordinate 22,618 downwards.
TTTCTCTCCATTAAGGAGATAACTTCCATCCGCTTGTTCTGAGCAAGTAGTTAACATGTGTACTGCGTCAGATCCCCTTTCAGGTTCCGTAATACAAATACATCCTATTTTCTCTCCTGTGATTAATTCTTTTAACGCATTCAACCTCACTTCCACATTCTCGTGATGCAGAGCGAGGGGATTTACTGCTAACACGGTAGCACCCATACCCATAGCGAGTTGTGGGTCAAAGAAATCAGTAGCGAGTACTCTCATAAATTCGGTAGTCATTCCGTACGGCTCAAAATTTAAATCAAACTCTTCGAATTTGTTTACTCGGGTTATTAACCCTTCTTTACCAAAATCTGGTATCCATTCATAAAAATCTTCGTTGTGCGTGAGATTATACGTTTTTTCGTAACTAATGTAGAATTTTTGAGTTTTTTTAAGAAAATTAAATTGTTCTTGCTTTAAAATAGTCATTAAGTTTAAGTTTAAGAATTTGTAGCGGTTTTTAAGGCTCAATTTCTCCAAAATTGAGTCGTTTATACATTGAACATTTCCTTTTTTATTTGACATTGCATTAACCAAAATCTTATAGTATAATATGTGTAAGAAAAAGCAATAAAAGTATTTTATCTCTTTTTGCTGTGGTAAAAGTATTGTAAGCACTAAAAAATAATACGATAATAGAATGTATATATAACGTATATAAATAAAGTTTAAATTTGCGATTAGAAATAGTTTATTTAGATTTATTCTAACAGAAATAAATACGGTCGTGAAATAATTTATGAACGAAGAAAAAGTAAAAGACTCAAACGAATTATTGAACGTGTTAATGATAATAATCGGAGGGCTTTTCGTTTTTAAAGGGGTACTAGATTTTTTGGCTTGGGCCAATATTATTACACCTAGCTGGTTATCCGGTTTTTCGGGACCTAATGCCACAGCTGCGTTATCCTTTTTCGGCTCACAGGGTCTTATTTCCGTAGTATTAGGATTCTGGTGCGTAGTAGCGGGAATTGGAATGTTTAGAGAGGAGGAATGGGCATTAGGTCAAGCTCAGGTAGTATTAAGTGTAATGTCAGTAATTGGTATCTCTTATATTATCTCGTGGTTCACTGGAGGCTTTGATGTGCTTTACTGGCCAAATTACATTATAATTATTGCTACAATTATTGGAATTCTCGGATTTTTCTGGTTGTTATTTACCGCAAGAAGATACCACTAAAAATTATTTAATTTTTTTTTTATTTTTTTTGTATTTTGATCAAGTTAAAGCTTCTCAATGTAGATTTGAATTAGAAAATACAAACGTATTTTAGAAGCCAGATTTCTAAAGTAAGTCAATTAATTTATAAGTGCACCGTAATTTATTTTACTCAACTATATAAGAGGATATTAGAATATGAGAACTTACGAGCAGTATGTTGAAAAGCTCAAAAGTATGAAGCCAAATATCTATATTGGAGACGAAAAAGTAGGAAGAGACGATCTAAGACTTAGAGGAGGCATGAGAATTATAAAAGAAACTTTCGATATGGCCCACGATCCTGAATGGGAAGATGTTTGCACAGCTACAAGCCACATCACTGGAAATAAGATAAATAGATTTACCCACATTCATCAGAGTGAAGAGGACCTTTTAAAAAAACAGTTAATGACGCGCCAACTATGCCATCGCGTAGGCGGATGCATACAACGTTGTATGGGGATCGATGCGTTAAATGCTTTGTCGGTCATTACCTATGAGCTTGACGAGGCATTGGGAACGGATCATTACCAAAGATTCCTAAAATATATTGAATATTTTCAAGAAAACGATTTAGTCGCAAGTTGCGCTCAAACCGATGCGAAAGGAGACAGGCTTAAAAGACCTCACGAACAGGTAGATCCTGATCAGTATTTAAGAGTAATAGAAACTCGTGAAGATGGAATAGTAGTTAGAGGTTGTAAAATAAACATTACTAATACTCCTTACGCAGATGAGTTCATTGTCGTACCATGTCGATACATGGGACCAGAAGACAACGAATACGCTGTAGCATTCGCGTTGCCTGCGGATTGGGATGGTGTAAAACTGTTAACTCGGCCAGCTTACTTCCGAAAAAGTAAGCACATGGATGCTCCGGGAATACAAATTGGGGACGCTGAAACATTTATCATATTTGACGATGTGTTTGTACCAAATGAAAGAGTTTTTCTGAATGGTCATAAAGATCCAGGAGAAACCCCATATGCGGGATTTTTAGCGTTAATGTTCGCCCATTATCATCGACACAGCTACACGGGATGTAAACCAGCGGTTTCTGAAGTAATTGCGAGTGCAGCAGCACTTGTAGCGGAATATAATGGAATCGAGAGCGCATCACACGCAAAAGACAAAATCTCTCACATCATTGGAACAGCAGAATTAGTTTTTGCTGCTGGAGAGTCGAGCGCTAAGCATTCCGAGAAAGCACCATCTGGTACTCAAGTCCCAGACGAGATCTTAACCAATGCCGGTCGAAGATTAGCTGGCGAAATGATCTATGAAGAGTATAAAATCTTAGCAGATCTATCAGGAGGATTAATAGCAACCTTGCCTTTTGAAGGTTCCTTCTTTAGCGAAGAAGTAGGCGAGTTAGCTATGAAATACTTGCAAAGAAACCCCAAAATAAACCCAGAGAACATCTATAGATGTTTTAAAGGTATAGAGGGATTAGCTGTTTCTGATCTCGGTGGACTTATGCAGGTTGCGGGCTTGCATGGAGGAGGCTCTCCGCAGATGGAAACAATAACTATGATGATGAGGTACGACACAGAGAAACTGAAAAGTATAGCAAAATACTTATTTGGGATTAAGTCCAAGCTGAAGCGATACGAACGACCCACTGTTACTCCTCGCAAACAGCTAGAAAAATTCAGAAAGGCAATGCAGAGGAAACGGGAATAAATTTTTAACTTTTAATCATTATTATTTCTATCACTATTTTTAATCATAACTCAAGAAGGGCTATTTTACAGCAAACATAATACGAAAGATTGGCTCTCGGAGATCTGCTTAACAGCCTCGATAGAACTATTTTGTAAAAAGTTATTTACCTCAACGGAATTATCAAATAACTCGTTGAATTTGTCGTTAAAAATTTGGTATATATTTTTGTTGCGAGAAATGTACGATCCTATTAACTTATTTGTTGGATCGAAGCTAGGTTGAATTAACTCGTCATCAGTTAGCGCAAAATTACTGAAGTCCTCGTTCGTTACTCTCACATCTAATTCTCTAAAGTTAATCTCAAAATTATTTAAATACTCAGATATAAGTATAAATTCCTGTAAATCTAATAGCTGAACGATGAGATCTGAATTAAAAATTACTTTTACGTTAATTCTTTTAAGATTTTCAATGATTCTGTCCATACCATTTTTCAATTGATCTTTGATATCGGCCGCGAGCATCGAAATTCCTTTTTCCTTGATTGCCAACACAAAGGGATTCTCGTACCTAATTCCTATAGCGATTTTGCTCTGAGATTCGGCTAAGAATTGGTGATAAGATTCGTCGAAATTTAATAGATTGTAATTTATAAATTCTACAGGTTCTTGGACAATTTCTTCGCTTAATTTATAGGTTTTGGCAAAATCGTTAAAGGAACTTTCAGCCTTTAACTTCTTAGTTTGAAGCTCGTTAGTTAACTCCTCAATGTGTTGATTTATTATCTTTTGCCAAACAGATATTGTGTTCCCCACTAAATGAATTTTCATCGGTCTATCATAAATTTGAACCAATTCTAGTTCGTTTAACACGGAACAAATTTTGTATCCCCTTTTTAAGGTTAAATTATATTGATGGCAAACCACTTTTAGATCGTCTATACGCTTATTTAAAAGGAGGTAATGATAGATTTTTTCAATACCTTTTTCAATAACCCCAATTGAATCAAAAAGCTGACTTAACGCTAAAAATTCGCCATCTTCCATGATATCACCCTCTAGATTCGTCCATTTTAGCTAGTGTCAACTCAGAAAGAACCTTGAAAGCATTATCCACATTTAGGTTGTCTTTTGCACTAATTTCAACGAATGATGCAAGGTTGTTCTTTTCAGCAATTTGGATCCCATACTCGCGTTCGATCTTTCTTTGTGCCTTCTCCAAGTCAATTTTAGCTCCAACTAACATGATAGGAATTGGTCCTCCTTTTTGCCTGACAATTGAAGCCCACTCGGGAATATTATCGAGCGTGTTAGGTCTAGTAATATCGTACAATAAAAAGGCTGCGTTAGCTCCTAAACAATATGTGGGTAGAAGGAATCTAAACCGTTCTTCGCCGCCAACATCCCAGATTTGTAGTTTTATTTTTTTCTTATCGCCCCTATGGTTTATATCAATTGTTTTAACGTGGAAATCCACTCCTATAGTCAATCTTTCTGATGGATTGAATATATTGTAGCAATACCTCTTGGTAAAGCTTGTTTTACCGACGCTGGCATCTCCTAAAAGGAGAATCTTGAATGTATAATCGTATTCCGGAATCTTTATCACCTAATCCTTTAAACCTCACATATATTACTTTCAATTTTTTTAATGATAGAACGCTTATATATGGTGGTCAAAATTGAATTGTACAAACTAAGATATAAAAAAATATTACCATTGCTATTTTATATTCTTAACGAATTTCTTTAAAAATATTGGACAATAATTTTTCATAGAGATTGTCTTGGCAGCTAGCTTTGTATAACTCAAGGGAATACATACCTCTGTAGTGGAATTTGGTGAATAGCTCAATGATCGAGTTAAATTTTAAATCTGAGTCTCCCTCGCCAGGTAGTACCCTATTTTCATCAGAAAATTCCTCTATAGATCCATCACTTGCTTTACAATCGGCTAATTGGACAAGAAATATGTAATCCTTTACCTCATTAAGTAGGTTAAAGTCGCTATGACTGTTTTCAAAATGAAATGTATCACAAATATACCCAATGTTTTCGCGATTTTCTAACGGTTTTAAAACTTGTTTAGTTTCTTCCAAATTTTTGATAGAACTACTTTTAAAACTACTAAATTCAAAACCTAACCTCACATCTTCCTTAAAAGCTATTTTAGATAATTCGATTAACCTTTTTTGGGTTCTACGCACGATTCTAGGCTTTGCATCCGTATCCGGAATTAAACCATCATAAAGTGAGGGAGTAAGAGTAATTAAATCGACTTCAAGTTTGTCGGCGATTTCTAACATGGAGGAAAACTTCGGAAGGATTTCCATTTTAAAGATTTTATCGGGACTTAACGAGAAATGCCATAATTCGAAAAGACTAACAACAGAGAAATTATAGGATGTTATAATATCTTTAATTGTCCTGATAGAACTACCACTATTTATTGTAGCTGACAAAGATTCGAAGTTTAATTCAACGCCTTTAAAATTTTTCGCAGATTCAAAAAATTGAAATAACTCCATATCACAAGAGTTTTGGTTTAATGCTAATTGCATATCTTGAAATCTTGTATGTGTTAAACTATATATATAATTAGAACAAACAAATGTTAATTACTTATCTTAAAATAAAGATAACCTAAATTTCAATGGTTATCAAGATTCACAAAGTAAAATAAGAAATGAATATTTTTGTAATTAATAGTTTGTTTCGACGAAAAATCACCCACATGCGGTTGGGTTATATTTATGAGTACTCCCATTTCTATAATCGGCCTATTCTTTGCTGATAACAATAATCTTGTATACGAGAAAGTAAAACACACAGAAATCTTAAATTTTGATGAACAATACAAATTAAAAGTACTTCCACTGAAGTTTTTAGGCCCTATATTTTTAACTCATGCGTCTACAGATGGAAAATCATGGATGATAAAATCTATTGAAGCTACATTGTCTCTCGATTTACAAACTTCAAAAGATTTTGACACATTACAATCTTTTTTTATTTTAAATTCTTCCATATTCGCTGAGGAAAATAGTTCCAATTTAATTGCCATAGTTACCTCTTCTTATACAGAAGATATCAAGGTTTTACGCGAGAAATTACGCGATTACATACATCCAAGTGTCATTCAAGGAAAAATCGTAAACGTTAAGGCGCAAGGGAAAGACTTTAACTTAGATAATTTTGTCAATTCAGAACTGGAACGAGGTATTGCTCTTATTGATGATTCTTTAGGGCAAGCTCGCAAACTGCATTGGGAAAAGCAGCAAAAATATTATATTCTTGGCATAATAGAACGGATTTTTACCAAAACGCAAGTTGATTCTTATCTTTTCACTTTTGATGCTGAGGATCCTTTACGGAAGCAATTACTCGAATACATACCGTCGTATTACATAATGGCAATACTCCCGCAATATTACGAGATGTTAATCACCGATACTCTTGAAATTTTTGGGAAAACGAGCGTGTTATCAAACATCAGACAAATTAATCTTGGACACAACGGTCAGGAAGTCGTATACTTAGAGGAGTTTACATCTAGTAACGAAGTAAAAAAAACTTTAGGTTTTATACTAATTTCTGAAAATGATATTGTCAGTAATTTCAAAAATATATCATTTTACAAGAAGAAGCTAAGGTCAATCTTGGATGGACACGAGAGCTTTTCAAAAGTTATATATAATATAAACACAAAATTAAACACTGTTGATAATTATTTGATAAATTCTGAAGATGATTTGAATTTAATTAAGAAGGAACTCGATTCTTTAGAAATGTAAACTAAAAAATTATGCAGATAGTAGAATTCAATAAACAGTTCAAACTCGATGAAAAACGGTTATTACAATATCTCGAGAGAATCAAAAAACAATTCAGTTCGTTAAACCAAATCCAATTAGTGAGAAAGTTCTTAGAAAACCAGTCGATTGGTTCGCTATTTAATATCGAGAGCGTACTTTCGTATTACGAAGACAAATTAAGGGAAGAAAAAACTATCGTTGAATTCGCCTTCGAATGGATTCGGGCAAACGAAATTCACTTAGAATACAAAAGGCATTTGTCAATAACCCAATTTACAAATTATAATTCTGCAATTGATGATTGTATATTTTACTTCTTTCTTCCGTACGACAATTATATTCGCAGATTATTTATAGAGGATACACAAGAACACGAAATTAGTACATTGTACGAAGTTTTTTTCAATACAGGGGGAACTACCCAAAAAGTGAGTTTTACATCTATACTCAAAAAACATAAGTTGATAGTGCCTACGCTATATCAAAATGAGGAGAGAATAAACACTAACATTATAACCATCAGAGCAGGAGTAGGTCCAATTATTAAAAACGATTACGAGGCACTTGTAGAATCGTTATCTATAAGTAAAGGAAAAGAATCAAAGATGAAAGCTTTGATTAAAGAAGACAACAATAAGAAACTAGAAAAAAAAGAGTTTAAGGGTTTGCAGTTGATAAACCTAGTTAAAGCTTTCAAAATAAGTAAGGACGAATTTTCACCAAGAGAAGTAGAAAGAGCTATTGGTCAATTTTTGTCGTCTTATTTTGAATTTGGAGTGTTGTATAGTCATAACGATTTTATTGAACTATTAGTACGGCGACTTTCCGAAGATATTAATTACGCTTGTCCTAATGATGTGAAGCAACATTATACAGTGGAAAAATTGAGTAAAATGATAACAGACGAATTATACGAATTTAACGAGGAGAATTCCTCTAAAAAATTAGATGGTATCGCCTGGAAAAACGATTTACTTCCCATACTTTCGAATTTATTAACTAGATTTCTCCTAAATCTTAAAAAGCTTCAGTAATTAGCGATTGTTATGAGATTTGCGAAAAAAACATGAAAATACTCTCTATTTTAAGATATGGGTAATTTTACTTCTAATAATCTCGTTTTGTTCAGTCTTTAGGCACTTGTTTAATACTTTCTTTACCTTTGGCTTATTAACTAATTCATGGGAAATCAGCATTTTCAATATCGCCCATCTTACGGAATCATCGGGATCTTCTTTTAGTAGCGGAAGAAGAAAATATAAATATCTCAACTCGGAATTTTGATCGATGCTCATAACAGCTTTAGCTCTAATAATAAAATCGGGATTATATAATTGGAGCAAGCGATAATAGTTTTGATAATGGTTGTTATAGAAATCGATAATAAAATTGAGAAGACCTATTCTAAATCTTGATAAATTTTCATTCTTTTTGAGCGTAGCTTTTATAAATCTCCTTACTTTTTTACCAACTTTTAATATGCTTTCAAAAGAGATGAAAAAATCTTCAGAGATATCCGAGAGCAGATAATTAATAAGTTGCTTAATAATTTTGTCGTCTACTTTGGATACTTCAATTACTGCCCAGTTTAAATCATCAAGTTCTTCTTCTGCCGTATTTTCTTTAGAGGAATTCAAATTTATCCCTTGAAGTAATTATTTACTTCTCTATTTAAAAAAATAGATTATTTTTTTAAATTATTTGTTATTAAAACCGAAATATTATTAAATTAGAAATAAGTACTTACTTGAAGTAATGAAAATAGATATTTAAAACAATGCTGTAGGTAATTAATGGGTTAATATGTAGAGAATATATCGGTCTGGATATTTAATAGATACTTTTTATACTAAGTAGATACAAGCATTAAAGTCTACAATCCTCCTAAAAGTTGCGAGGTGTTGTTATACAGAATATCTTGCTTTTGGGCTCGATTTATTGGTAAACTTAGGATCTTTAATAATTCAATTTCCAATGTTGAGGTAACAGGGGCGTCTGATCCGAATAAAATTCGCTCGTGGCCAACAGTTTTTACTAAATTGAAAATACCTAAAGCTGGACAACATGAGGTTTCAAAGAAAACATTATTGTAACTCTTCAGTACTATTCCCGTCTCAAAACCGTATTCCATTGAATAGGCGGCGTGTCCTACAATAATGCGCAATTTTGGAAATTTTTTTGCTAGTTTTGCAATGTCCATTCCAGAAATTCCACTGAATAACCAGTATTTGGGAGTTGAATGTATGAATAATACGAATCTTTCGTCAAAATCTTGTAAAAATTCGCACAATTTGATTATGTCTTTAGGAATTTTAACGAAATGAAACGCAGAATGAATTTTTACTCCGCAAAACCTTTGTACAAAATGATTTTCAAGGATTTTGTATCCATCCTCCTCTTCGGGATTAAAATTTGGATTAAACCAAAAAAACTTGTAGAACCGTTTTGGTGCGTTATTTGCTATTTCATTGACATCATCGTGGGGAAGCTGTCCACTTTGAGCCATTTTTCTCATATTTTCTAGAGCGTGTTCCATTTTCCCCTTATCGTCAGTTTCAGGAGAATTAGTCGTTCTAATGAAGCTTTTTGCGGTACCTTTACGATTAATTGTTGTCAATATCGCCTTCTTTACGTTGTACTTATCCATATAACTGATTAAGTCTTTCTCGGTTTTCAAAAAAGTGCCATAAGTATGCAAATGAGCATCGAACACATCAAAGTCAGCAATTTCTAGATTCATTTCTTTTCCCTCTGGTTTATATCTTATTAAGTTTTATTTTATTTAAGTAAGAGGAGTATTCCACAACTTTTGCAACACAGTTTACTGGGCGATCCCAGAGTTTGAAAAGCATTGCACCGTTTTTTCTCAATCGCAGAGACCATGGGCTGTCGTAAGGTTGAGGACTAATGTGAATAATGGGTATCTGATACTTTCTCGAACTTTCAAGGACGGGTTTTACCAATTTACTCACCAAATAGTCGCTTTTAGAGTCGTCTTGAGGTCCAAACGAAACATTCTTTGCTATTTTATCGATTTTTAAAAAGTTATCGAGCACATCCTTAAATCCAAATACCCCATACTGTATTATCACATCGATTTCCCCAGATTTCATTAAAAGCTCAGGTAGTTCAATGTAATATAAAGGTAAATTCATGTCAAAGGTTACATCAATCGGATTTTTGGCGCTTGCCGTTTTTGGTAGTAACTCCATTAGAGATGATTGAAGACTAGGAGAAAATTCAGGAATAGTTAGACATTGTCTTTCGGTGTTGCTCGCGATCATTGCTCCTGGACCACCAGAATTGGTAATTATCCCTACTCTATTTCCTTTAGGTAGAATTTGACTTGTTAAAAACCACGCAACATCTAAAAAAGTTTGAACATGCTGCGTACGAATAATCCCTACCTCTTTAAATAACGCTTCATAAAGTTTATGATTTCCTGCTAAAGATCCCGTATGGCTCTTTAAAGCTCTATTTCCCGCTTGAGTACCTCCCACATAAATAGCAATAATTGGTTTATTTGGAGTGATTTCTTTAGCTAACTTCCGGAACTGCCTTGCTCGTTTAATTTCCTCAACATATAACCCAATTACTTCTGTTTCAGGATCATCCTTGTAATATTCTAGACAATCTACCACATCTATATTAGCTTCGTTTCCCACAGACAACGATTTTCCTAAGCCTAAGTCTAAATTCTTTGAATCAAACCAAATGTGACTTGATAAAGTTCCACTCTGAGAGGCGATCGAGAATTTATTTAACTTTAAATTACCCCATATTAGCATGTTGACTCGTTGATCCTCTTTTTCTCTGTTAAACCAACCATTATAGAAGCCTAAGCAGTTTGGACCGATAAATCGCATATTATACTTATTTGCTATTTCTACCAATTGTTCCGTGTAAGCGTTCTTGCGATCCCCATCTAATTCTCTGAAACCACCCGATACCACCACTAAAAATCTAACTCCTTTATCGCCACATTCTTTCAAAACTCCGGGAATTACCTTAGGAGGTAAAGCGACAACTACTAAATCGGGAATCTCAGGTACTTCTGCTATTGTCTTGTAGGCTTTAAAACCTATTATGGATCCTTGCTTTAAATGAATTGGATAAATATTACCCTCGAATCCCGAACTAATAAGATTCATAAGTTGTATGCTAGCCAAAGATGCTCCTTCATTATTTGCTCCGTAAAACACAACGCTTTTAGGATTAATTAAATCGTTTAGGAAGTGAGAATTCATAGTATGAAGATTAAAATATAATTCTTCGAGTAATAACTATCGTAACTAATTAAACCTACAACTTTAACTTAACTAAGTAAATTAAGTTGAGTAAAATCGGATCAACACAGCTTTTTAAAGAAGTTTTTCCGTTATATAATCCTAATTAGGAGGTAATGCCTTCAATCTGGATAAAAACCTTTCGAGATCTCGGTCCATCGAATTCTGCTAAAAAGATTCCTTGCCAAGTTCCTAATATGAGTTTTTTATTGTGAATCATAAGATAAATACTTGATCCGGTTAATGACGCTTTGATATGCGAATCTGAATTACCTTCTAAATGCTTAAATTTAAACTTGACCGGAACCAAGTGGTGCAAAAACGCAATAATGTCATCTTTTACCGCGGGATCGGCGTTTTCGTTAATAGTTATTCCTGCAGTTGTATGGGGAACATATACTCTACAAATTCCCTCTTTAATATTTGAATTTTTGGCGAGGTTTCTAACTTCTGATGTGATATCTACAAGGATTTCTCTTTTCGGAGTTTGTACGGAAATTGTTTCAAATAAGATAGTCATTATTGCAAAAATGAGATCATAAACAAATTTATCTTTTTTGCCCATTAAAAATCAATAATTAAATCAAATATAGCTAGGAGAAATTTCCGTGTTTGCCTTTTCCTTTGGTAAATTCTTGGCCACCCATTAAGTACTCTCCTGATTCTAAAGTTTTTACGCCGAAATCAAATTCAATTTTTAGTGCCTCTGCTATACTTAACCCAAATTGGGATATTGCAGATAAACGATCGTTTCTCACACAAGTTTGAGGAAATTTCGCAATCTCCAAGGCTAATTTCTCTGCTTCTTCCCTGGAAGTCCCATCTTCAACAACCTTGTTCGCCAAACCCCACTCAAACGCTTCTTTTACGTGAACTGGACGCCCAGTGAGTATCATATCGAGGGCTCTGCTCAAACCAATAAGTCTTGGAAGTCGTATCGTACCACCATCGATCAATGGAACCCCAAACCTACGACAAAAAACTCCAAAAACCGAGCTTTTTTCGACCACTCTCAAATCACACCAAATAGCAAGTTCGAGTCCTCCGGCAACAGCGTATCCTGAAACTGCAGCTATTACTGGTTTAGATAGTGTCATCCTTGAAGGGCCCATTGGTCCATCTCCGTGTTCCTGCATCAAGTTTTGTTTGTTAGTTCCCAAAGCTTTTAGATTAGCACCTGCACAAAAATTACCCCCATTACCCCATAATACTGCCACTAGTGCCTTAGGATCCTCATCAAAGCCTCTGAACGCATCTGCGAGTTCTCTAGCAGTCTCTCCATCTACTGCGTTTCTAATTTCAGGATTATCCATTATAATGGTGGTAACCGAATTTTTCTTCTCTACTCTAATTTGAAAAATAAATCACCAAAATTCCATTCTATTTTGAATCTAGTAATTTAATAGACTTTAAATGAGATTCCATTTCAAAATGATGTTAGGAAAAATTCAGGAAATTGGTTCTACTAATAAATCTGTGATCTTATTCCAAGCAGATTCAATATTCCATTCAAGTTGAATCTTTATTTGATTAGAGAGCTCTTGTAAAATTTCTTTAATCTGCAAAGATTGGAAGTATGTGATTTTTGGGGCTATAATTGCCAACATGTAAAGCTTTTCTCCCCCCCGATAGGTATCATCGTGCACAGCATCGAAATAAGCGTAGGACATTATGTTAAAATTACCGAGATTTAACAATATCCCCTCAGGATTATCAACAAAACTGCAATCGTGTCCATAAATGCTATTTGCTGACTCAAAAATTTGTTCACCGACCTTATCAATGCCGAATTTAAATTCAGTGTGCTCAGGAAATCGTCTCTTTAGTTTTGGTCCAACAGCGTCATCCCAAACGACTTCAATGAACAAAATCTTTTTCTTTTCTTCATGACTGATTGGAGTGTATAGTTCTTGGTCGTAGGTTTTTAGGATATTTTCAATCTTCTGGCTAATTAAAAGATTGGTTTTGTTCCTTTTTATTTTACCCGAGATACTAGCGATTAAGTCTTCTTGTTCAAAAGGTTTTGTCAAATAATCGTCAACACCAATCGTTTTTCCAAACCTAATATCTTCTGGAGAGGCTAAAGCTGATAGAAAAATAAATGGGATGTGGTAAAACCTTGGATCGTTGGATAAGGATTCAAATAACTCGTACCCGTTCATACTTGGCATCATAATGTCGCTAATAATCAAATCCGGAACTTCACTCATAGAGGATATAACTCGTAGACACTCTGTTCCGTTTCTAGCAGTTACAACTCTATATTGGTGGTATTCTAAAGAAATTTTGATGAATTTAAGCAATTCGGGATTGTCCTCGACAACAAGGATCAATGGTTTTAGTTTATTATCTTCCATCAGACTGACGAAGCATTTATTTGAATCATTATAAATATCGTTTCAGACTATTTGAAAATATGTAAAATTTTTCAAAGATAATATATAACTTTCTCATTTTAACTTTATTGGAAAGCAAAATTAAACACAATATTAGGGTTTTATCAAAATTGAATATATAAAAATATAAATGCGGGTAAGCCTAACTTTAAATTGAACTTTTTAATGTTAAGCGATCATTTATTAGGATTGTTTTTTTCAGATGAACAAAATTTTATTTACGATCATTTAGTAGAACTTAATTGTATAAGTCCTTCGTATAGAGAACAATTAAAGGTTCTGGCATTTAGGTTCCTTGGTCCGTTGTTCTTCTCAGCAGCTTCTAAAAGTAAGAGAAGTTGGAGTTTTGAATTAATTGAATGCGGTTTAATCTTGGACCCAATTAAACCTAAAATAGGTAATTTCTTCCAATCCCTCTTTGTCGTCAATTCTTCAATTTTTTCTCAAAATGCCTTAACTAATTTATGCGCTGTGTGTGCTTCGATCTACACAGAGAATATCGATATTATACAAGAAAAAATGCAAACTTATATTCATCCGAGTATTTTGCAGGGAAAACTAGTAGGTGAGTATAATCAAGGAATAAAATTTAATTTAGGCGAATATTTTGAGAATGAGGTAAGAAGAGGGGCGATCAATCTTAAAGATACACTTGGCCAAGCAAGGAAAGCTTATGGACATCCAGAAGATCTAGAGTATTATGTTGTAGGAATAATTGAAAGAAAAGGCAATTTATACGAAAAAACAACCACCTTATTCACTTTTGACCAAGACGATCCTCTTAGATTACAAATAAAGAAGTTTATTCCCTCGTTCTACATTTGTGCTATTTTACCCGATTACTACGAACACCGTATGATTGAAACGCTATTAATATTTAAGAGGGATCAGGTAATTCCAACACTAAATAAAATACAATTAACAGGTCCCTATGGTAAAGCTATTTATATAGAAGAATATATTAGTGATGGTGAAGAAATTCACTCTTTTGGATTGATATTAATTTCAGAAAATGAATATACGCAGAACATCCAAAAATTGTCGTCGTATAAAAGGAAATTAAGAGAAATTTTATTAAACCAAGATGAAAACGAAAGAAAACGGACATTGGCAATGTTAAATCCTAGTATTAACCCTTTTAAGGAGTGGAAAGCAAATACCAGCGAAGAACTACATTTAATTCAAAATCTATTGGATGAAACTGAACTTTCCGAGGAAACCAAATAAATTTTTCAATTTATTCTTTTAAAAAGGTAAATACCTGCAGATTTTTTATATCCAATACCCCTCTGAATTTTCTCGAGGTAGGCTTCGGTAATTAAAATCTCTTTTTTCGGGATAAAATATTGATCTAGGTTTTTTTGAGACAAATAGTATTTGTTATTTCTATGATTGAGTATTCCGAAAAACTCGTAGTCGTTGGAAATTGAAGCCATGCTCGCGTCTCCGTGAGAGTTGTTTGCAATTAAATAGCCTCCAATTTTAAGGTATTTTTTACAATATTTCGAGACAAAACCTGCGTATTGAGAAATTAGCAGGTCAAAACTATTATGTGATTCTTTTAAATCTTTTTTATAATTAAGTGGATAAAATCTAATTATTGGTTTATCAATGTATACTTTATGCTTTGAAATAAATTCTAATAACCCATTATTCGCAAAAAAAAGTTTAGCTTTACTGTATGTATCTACATAAATAGTTAGGGGAAATAAAAACGAGGGTGTAATGTGAAGGGCACATCCAGGATAAAGAGCGCTCTTGATTTTAAACTTGTTTAATAATAAGTTAAATAATTCTAATCGTTCTCCGTATTTTTCCACATAAGCCTTATATTACGTGGAAACGCTCATTTTTAATACATCAATATGAAAAGAAAAAAAATTAAAAAATTAGTTTTGCTTCAAATACTCATTCATTTCAACGAAACTACTCGTTCTAATCAACGCAGCTTTTAAGAACTGAAAGCCAATGTCGTAAGTAGAACCATCTCCTCCGATGTGAATTACCCAAGGTACTTCTCTATCATAAAGGTTTTTCGTTTTCAATATTTTTTTAGTTACAGAAATTGCGTCTGCTATTGTCGCTCCAGATTCAAATAGATGATGTACCCAGGGAACATTCCAAGAGCTTACATTATCTTTTGATGTAGAGACCTCAGAACAACTCGTATTATTAACATAGACTATATTGTTACCTGCAACAGCCATTGCAGCGGTAGCTAATTGGTTTAATACCATTCCTGCTCCACATCCAGGGCATAATCCATGTCCAGGTTGCAAATGCTGTTGAGGTTCTAACGCTTTTCTGTTGATTCTGTAGAAATCGATGGGTTTTTCCGCTCCAAAGTTATCGATTAAGTTTCGAAGCTTCTTATTCCTTTGTTCGGTAAGGTAAATAATCTCATCGATTTTCTCCTCTTGAAATTGGGGTTTAAACAAGTGCCTGAACTTTCCCATGGATTTTAGGTAATCAACAAATTTTTCTTTGTCAATGTCTAATCCTCGGTAATACGTAAATTCAGGAATTCCGTCTTCAACTCTAATCGTATATAGCGGCCAATATCCACAATCCGTTGCTAATTTCGAGATTTTCAGAGCGTCATTTGCTGCGTGTCGCCAACCCCTCATACAATCAGAATAAGCTTGAATAAATGCTGAACCGCTAGATTTCAAAGCATCAGCAATTTTGCCCATAAAATCTGCGGGATATGCAGGGTTTACCGTTGCAAGGAACAACTTTCTAGTTCCGTAAAACGCAAAGGGTGTAACTAAATCTTGCTTTATCCCAACCTTACCGGGAAACTTCTCCCCCGCGGGTCCAGTAGTAGTACTTGCGTATGGGGGAGTACCTCCCGATTTTTCCAGATAAACACATGAAGTTGATTATCTCTTGGATTCCGGTGTTCATGAAGGCTTCGTTATCGTAATTGAAAAACAAAACATTAGATTTCTCGTCCCTAGCAAGTATATCTTCAAATTTGATAATATTTCTTTCTGATTTTGACATTTATAATCTTATAAAGTTGATAATAGATTGCACATTGAATGGAAGAATTATGCAAAATACTTAATGATTTCGCTTATTTCTCAAATATATTTGGTAAATATTAAGTTAGAAGAGATATAATTGTATTTAAGAATCCAATTTATCCTTTTCTTCAAACCAAATTCAAGAAATAAAGCACAAATTTGATTTTAACTACTCATTTTAAAATGTGGTTAGGTAGATTGAGAAATGGAGACTTAACTAAAAATTTTTCTGCTACTTAATACTCCTTGCTATTATATTAATACTCAATTTTTATGTCTTTTTCCTTATGTAATTAAATTTATAGCTGTTTATTTCAATTAATTTCTTGCTTAACTTTATATAAAATAATAAATTTATCGAATTTAGTCGAAAACCAAAGATTTCAAATTAATGTCACCTTTAATAATACTTTTTCAAACTCAGATTTCAATATAATAAAATAACGAATTAATAAAATCCAATAATTTAGGCATAAGTTTTAATAAATTACGAGTCAAAAAACTATTGAGATTTTGTTTAAAATAATTAATTTAAGATATTTTTGAGGAAAACCATAAAAATATGCAAAATGTATATTAAAATCTTATTTAAGAAAATAAAGTATCATAAAAAAAAATATATATCAATAGTGTTTTTTATGGTTTTGCCGTTAATTTTACTTAGCGGGGTTAGTGTTAGCTTTTTTAATCTCTACTTTGAATCGTTTGAAAATTACCATGATCAAAATATTGGTTCTGATGTTAGGATATGGATTTATTCAAATCAGACCAATTATTACAGCCTCAACTCATCTCTACACGACGAACTCAAAGGTACTCCTTATAAAGGATTTGTTGCGCAAACTTCACTAAATATAGAGGATAGAAAGGTTAATCTCACAGTTTCCAATCCTAATTTTAACATAACAAAATATTACAATTATAGTATTACCTTAAATGGGTTAAACTTCTCGGGAAGGGACATAAAAAACTTCTTTCTAAATAAATCCATTAACTTAGTCTCGGGGAATTTCCCAAAAAACGAGAACGAAACATTTGTTCCGATAATAATCCAACAGGCGTTTAATCTCACTCTAAACTCCACTATCAACTTTTACTCGCAAAATGCGACGGATTTTAACGCCACTGTTGTAGGGTTTTACGAATCAAAAGTACCGCGAGACCACAAGTATTATTTATATAAAGATTTTGTCTTTATCTTTAACGATGGTCAAGTAAACCGGAAATTTCCTAATTTTACTCTTACTGATTATCAAATATACCTCGATCACAAACAAATGGATGTGTTTAATTCCAACGCCTTTATAACTGAAATTAGCGAGATTGAGAGCAAGATTCGAGAGATATTCTCAAATAATGATTCTCAAGTTGACATATTTTCTTCTAAATCGCAATTCTATGTGGGCAATTTCGAGTACTTTGAATATCTATCGCAAGTATATTCAAATTTTTTCTATCTTGTTGGCCCAATTTTTGTCCTTCTACTTATATTTAGTTACTTATTTTCCAAGTATAATGCAAGAGCAGAACGCGACACTTCACATAAAATCATGGTGTTTAAGTCTCCGAAATACATAAAAATTCAGTTATTTTTCGATTTGTTGCTCAATAACCTTCTCTCGTATCTGATTTCAATACCTTTTGGTATATTCCTTTATTTTACTATAGGAACTATTTTCAATCAACCAAGTGCGTCAAATTTAGAAATTTTTCTTCCCTTACCATTTCTATTGTTTACTCTCTTTTTTAACTTAATATATATCTTCATTACCTATTTTTTTTCATCGAGAGAAATACCAGCAGAATTAGATCTCACCACCAAAAAACATTCAGATGTAGAAACACCCTTATCTTCCAAAATAATAAAGAAAATAGCTATAATAGTTTTAATCGTTATTTCGCTATTACCAATTTTTGTAATAATACTTTACTACACGGAGGTATTCTTCTATAATCCTATAATTAATGGGATCTATTACTTCCTCAAGGGGAATTTTGAGTTTTTTCAGCCTTTTTACATTATTATTATAATAGCTGCGGTTCTTGTATTATTACCCGGGATAATCCTTAGATTTCTTTCACTAATAAATAGATTAGCTTTTTGGAAACTGAAATCGGAAAAAGTGAAGTTATTGAAATCTTTTTTCCTTCATCAGAAAAAATCCATAATAGTATTTATTGCGATAATTTCTCTCGGAATCGGCTTTATAAACTTTTATCAGATTGACAGAATAAATCGTTTCAAACAGCAAGAGTTGGAAGTTTACCTAAAGGTGGGATCCGATTTTAAGCTCTACGAACCGTATTTGTATGGAAATTACACTGAGGTTAATATGACTCGATACTTTGACGATTCTCAGTATTGCACGATCCAATCAGTGGTCCTGCAAACAGTAAATCATTCAATTATTTACCCCGAATTGTTTGCTGCAATCACTATGAACCCCTATAAATACCATTCAACTTTAAATAACAGTTCAAAAAGTGTTCTCGACGAAACCTTTGTCTTTCGCATCGAGGATCTTAACCCAGACGAAATCTTAGTTCCTACATATTTACAAATACGATACAATTTAAAGGAAAACGATACGCTAGTGTTTCAACCGCAAAACACCACAGCTTTCAGAAATAGTTCTGGTGTAGAATTCTTAAATGAGTATTATCATAACTTTAAAATAAAGGGATTTTTTAATTTTTTCCCAGGATTTGACCAAGACCTAGTGTTATTTAACACTGTTTATTGGTATTCGGATGGGGCTCCCCTCATAACCAGTCCCCAATTTAATTACACTCTCGTCTTTCCTGAGACCGAGGTTAGAAGAATCTCACTTATAAAGGATAAGCAAGATACAAAGGGAGTAGTGGAAAATCTTAGAAAAGAAGTCAACGGAATTTCAACGTCACTAAGTGAGGAATTGCGTTCAAATAGCATGTCCTACATAACTACAATGAACAACACGATTTCCACGGTTTTTGGTATTTTTGTCGTAATATTTTTATTTATGAATGTGTTGTTTATCGCTCGATTTGTCCGAGAAAACGACCAAACCTGGAATCTACTACAGTTATGGGGGATTCCCGAGACGCGCGTAAAAAGAATGATTTTTTGGAGCCTAGTAGGAATATTTCTTATTTCGTTTCTACTGGGTTTACTCGGGGTTTTAGGAGCGTTCCTAATTCTGGTAGCCAATAACATGGAGTTTACATCCCATCTTTATTTGTATCCAATTCAATTTCACTTCGATCCGACAGGAATCCTTTTTAACCTTTTTTACTTGCTTGGATCGATAATAATGGCATGGTTGTTCACAACTATGGTGATAAATGTTAGATTAAATTACTTAAAAATAAAAAATTATTATATTGAATAAATTTATATGAGAGGTCGAAATTTCATGATAGAATCAAAAAAGGAATTGCAAGGAGATATTAACTTTGTTGAATGTCAGGACATCGTTAAAGTTTACTCCGAAGGTCCTGTTTCAGTACCCGCCTTACGGGGTGTTACCCACAGATTTGAAAATGGAAAGATTTACGTGATATTTGGTCCTTCTGGAAGCGGAAAAACAACGTTACTTAGTATACTGGGAGGATTGCTACTACCCTCAGCGGGAACGGTCAATTTTAACGATCAGGTAAAGATCACCAATAAATCGAAAGATCTATTTGATTTTAGGGTAAACAATGTTTCGTTCATATTCCAAGAACCAATTTTTATTCCTTTCCTAAACACAATTGATAATTTAAAATTTGTTAATCGAAAATATAAAGGAAAAGAGTTAAAGCGAAAGATCGCAGAAATCCTAAAGAGAACGGGACTTGATCATCGAAAAAAGTCTTACCCTTATCAACTAAGCGGTGGAGAAAAACAACGTCTTTCTATCTCATTGGCGCTTCTATTGAACTGCGATTTATGGTTGTGTGACGAGCCAACGGGAACCCTTGACACCGAAAACAAGAAAAACATCATGGAATTGTTTAAGGAAATTATCACGACCGATAACTCTAAAGTGATAATCATCGTCACTCACGATCCAATTTTTCAAGAGATTGCAGATAAGATTTTGATTTTAAAGGATGGTACCATCCAAACAGAGATTAACAAGGATGAATTTGGAACTTTTCAAGATGCGAACATTATGTACAAGTCTCTTGACGCAGATTTGGACGATAAGGTAAGAAAAAAAAACATTTTGAACTTAATAGATAAACTTAAAGAAGAGTTAAATAAGAAATAGGATTATTAAAGCCAATCCATAAGTCATCTAAATATGATACAAATCTCAAGGGTGTTGATGTGTTCTTCAAACTGTGGATTAAGAAAGTGAAATTCCATAAAAAGAAATATTTTTCTTTAATACTATTTATGCTCCTCCCGTTACTTTTAATAATTGGGATAAGTGCCAATTTTTATTCCACTTATATTCAAGCATTTTACCAGTTTCACGAACAATACATCGGATACGATGTACGGGTTAGTATAAATACTAAACAAACTCGATTTACTTACATTAATCAGAGTTTAAACGAACAACTTGAGGGAATCCCTTACAAGGGATGTGTTGCAAGTACTTATTATGGTTTCTCTAGATACTCCGATTTTGCTAATATTTCAGTTTTTTCTCCAAATAAAGAGCGATATGACTATACAAATCAAACTCTATCGCTTGGAGGTTATAATTTCTCAAGTCCCAATTTTAGAAACTATTTCTTAAATAAATCGATAATCTTAACTTCAGGGAGATTTCCTACTAACGAGAACGAATCTATAGTGGATATTAGGTTGGAGCGTTTTTATAATGTCTCCTTAAATTCTAAAATTCATATACAATCAAGTAATATAACCAACTTAAATGCTACTATTGTTGGTTTTTTTGAAAATGTTGGAAGTTCTCCTCGCGATTATAAGTATTATGTTTCAGGAGATTTCGTGTTTTTTTTTAACGATAATCAGGTATTGGAGAAATTTGGAGTTTTAGAGTCCCTTGAGTATCGTATTTATCTAGATTATTCGCAAATTGATATTTTTAACCGTGAAGATATTTTCGAAGAAATATCTAAATTAGAAATGTATGTTAACCAAGCGTTTCGAAAATCTGTATATTCCTCGTTCACAATATATTCCAATAAAAATAACTTCAATCTCGGAACTCATGAATTCGATCGCTTTTACACACAAATATTCAACGAATTGTATTATCTCAATATACCTGTAATTATCATTATAGGATTTTTTAGCTTCCTTTTTTCCAATTATCTATCTAACCTCGAAATAGACTTGTGGAGGAAGGTAAAAGTGTTTAAATCTACTTTTTATATAAAACGGCAATTATTGTTAGAACTATTATTTTATAATATTTGCTCATTTCTTATCGCAATCCCTTTTGGAGTTGGATTGTATATAATGTTCCGATCTCTATTTACCCAGGAGTCTATAATATATGGTATACTTCCAACTACGATTTTTTATTTTTTAATTATTGCTTTTTTATTCAACATTATCTATTTCTTGATACTATCGTTATTTACATTAAGAACCGTTCCTTCGGGTGTTACGATAGAATCCACAGAAAAACACGATCTCAAACGAACTTTTAGACATTTAAGAAAATTCGGTATTATCATTTTTGCATTGCTCCTCTTCTTACCTTTTTTATCGTTGATTTTTAAGCTTATATCTAGGTTTTATAATAACTACTTTCTACTAGTCATTGAATACTTTATTACGGAGTATTCTAACTCATTTCAATACCTATATGTTTATTTTCTTTTGGGGTTTGTGTTGCTTATTGGTTCAAAACTAATTACTAAGTTCATTTCAAAACTGAGCATAATTCCGCTGTATCGATATCGAAATTTAACTGTGGAAAAAGTTCTTTCACTAAGAAAATTCCTTACAACAAGCCGTAAAAATATTTTAATTTCTGTATGTATTATCGGATTGGGGCTAGGTTTTATCAATTTCTATTATTTTAATCGGTATAACATTAGTCAACAAGAGGAATTGGAAATTTATTTGGATGTTGGGTCCGATTACAAATTGTACGAGATGAATTTATGGTACGATACTCCTTCAATCAATTATTCTTATTACTTCAAGAACGAACAATATTCTCTCATAAACTATATTTCTGGAAAGTTAAAAAATTATTCAATCTCTTATCCAGAATATTACATGATTTTAACTATTGATC
>JAHPYY010000101.1 GCA_019058515.1 Promethearchaeota archaeon | reverse complement strand
GGACTAAGTTTTCTAATTTCAATACTCTATTGTGATTTAAATATTCGATGACAAGCTCTAATACTATTCTTTCTTCCTCAGACAAATTGTTCTTTATTATTTCTAACGGTACATCCTCAGCAAGATTTTTGGTGGTGGAGTCTGATGACGCCCTAGAAGCTTCTTTAAGGATTACAATTAATTCTGAACTAATTAGAACACCCAAACTAGTTAAAGTGTAAATAGATAATTTGAATTCTTTAAAATTGTACTCCGTAATAGTACCTACATTTATGATTTCAATATTGAACGTACATCTGTTGTTTAAATCACTGTTAATGGAAGAATAGTAAGGATAAAGTTGGAAATATGCTGTAGTCGAATCATTGTTAAGCTTCTTAGTTTCTTGATTGTTTTTAGTAATTCCAAAATTAAGAATCCCAAAAAATGAAATAAAAACTCCCAATAATACAAATAGAAGTAGGATTTTATAAACTAGATTTTTTTTCATTGGAATTCTATTTTTTGTTAATATTTGCTAAAGAAATATGATTTTTACTCTTAAAAATTTTTAGCAATATTCTTACTAACTTCAATTTCTTTCTTGATGTATTTTTAATTGAGTGTGAATTCTATGAAAAAAAAGATTAATTAAGGATAATTTAGCGCATTAACTTTTGGATTTTCTCGAATACTCGATCCAAATCTTGTCTTATCTGATTCAATTCTTTTAGTTTATCGAAACGATTCTCGGAAGTAGATGAGGTGATCTTTGAACGCAATTGATATATATTTTTAGTCAATGCTTCTACTAGTAAACCATCTTCAATGTAATAGATAAAATCAGCAATTGTTAATACTGATTGGTCGTGAGTGGCTATGATTAGAATTTTATCTGGATTTTTTTCTACAACTTGCGCTATAGCTTTTAATACGCTATCTCTTGATTTTGAATCTAATTCCCCCGTTGGTTCGTCAAATAGTATTATACTTGGATCATGCGCTAACGCAGAGGCTATCGCAAATCTTTGCTGTTCTCCTCCAGATAGTTCATCAGGTCTATGTTTTTTGCGATCTGAAATCTCTAAAATTGTTAGAAGTTCAGTTATCCTATTCTTTCTCTCAGGTTTAGGTTTTTCGATAAATTTCATTGATAATTCGATATTTTCTTCACCTGATAGGGTTGGAACGAGATTAGACGCTTGAAATACAAATCCAACATTGTGTCTGTGATATATGTCTAATTCCTGAGTAGAGAACTTAGTAATATCCTGATGCCCTATTAAGATATTTCCTGCTGAAGCATTATCAAGCCCTCCAATTAAATTCAGTAATGTAGTTTTTCCACATCCAGAGGGTCCGAGTATACAGGTTATTCCGGGATAAAAAACGGCTTTTAACCCTCTCAAAGCAACCACTTCAATTTTTCCTTGCTTGTAGATTTTTACAAGGTTTTTTATTGAAATTTTTATTATTTTCTCTTTCTCTTCCAATTCCAAAAGATTTCCACTTTGAACCTTCCTTTCTTTTTTTTTTCTTTCCATTTTAACTTGACTGCAAATTTTTAAGGAGCTTGGATAAATTCGGGATATTGGTTTTTTTCACTTCAATAATACTTGTAATTAATATTAACAAGATTATTGCTAGGAGAGATATTAGCATTTGTAAATACATATAAGACGGAATTATAAACGGATGTGGAATGGAAGTATATTCATATAGCAAAGTATCATACTGTTGAAGCATTAAAAATGCGCTCAGAAATCCGAAACAGCCAAGTAATGCACCATATAAAATGTAAAGTACCCCTTCGTAAACGTTAATTTTGACTAACTCTTTTTTTTCCATGCCTTTTGCTTTCAGAATAGCCATCTCGACAGACCGATCTGAGAATTTTTGATACAATGTTATTACTATACCGCCTCCAGCAAAGATCACGAAAAACCAGTACTCGGTTTGGTAAAGAAAAATAATATACTCGGAAAAGGAACTAGTTCTCTCGAGTTCATCTTCTAGTATCTTGGTCTCTTTGATGTAATCCGGAAAACGAGTCTCAACATCTTCTGCTATCAGAGTTATATCAATAGATTCATACTTTTTAATATTAATTAAATAGGATGCACTAACACCTTGGATATCTTTGACATTATAGGTACTGTTAACATAATCTATATTTGCTAAAATATTGCTATAAACCCCAGGAATTGCCAAAAAGAATCCAATAACTTCAAATGATATTTTTATATGCTCATTAGTATCCATTACCACTCTAAATTTATCACCTACTTTTAATCCAAATCTATCCGCCCAATCTTTTTTGATTAAGGTTGCATTTCTTACCTCACTTAACTCTAATACCTTGCCTGCATTGGAGTTTTGAGGAAAATATGATTGTTTAAATTTGATTATAGAGCAAAATTCTTCAGGATTTATCGCACTTATAATAGGTGTATAGTAAGTACCATCTATTTCCCCCAGAAAGTTGATCACTTGTGTAACTTTATCGATATCAGATGATAGGTTCTCGATTTTGTCCTTTAAGCCTTGATCAACTATATTCTCGTAACCATAAGCTTTTACATCAGCACCTATTTCGATATATGTTAAATCCTTTTCAAACTCCATTTGACTCTCAGAGATTATTGCAGACATAATCGTATAGCAAAAGGTAAAAGAAATCAGAAATATAATCATTATCGTTCTTTTTACGTTTCTCGTGAGGTTTCTCGCAATTAACAGCGAATTTATTTTTGAAAAAACTTGCGATACTTTTTTTGACAGTAAAAAAAATTTGCCACTCAATCTTCCTCCAATTATTTTAATAAACACATAAGATAAAATAAACGGAGTTAGCGAGGACCACACAATTAAGTAATCTTTAACATTTGAAATTATTACATGAAGCACCCAAGGCATCGATTGGATAACATCAGGAGTTAAAATGTAAGTAAAAATAATTGGTGCAATCCCAATAACCAAGAATAATATGTCAATTCTTGATTTGAAATGTTCTTCGCCTACTGCTAACCGTGAAGGCATTCTAACATTAACTACAATCGATTTTTTGTTGAAATCTCTTAGAGGTTTAATTAACGAAGCAAATGAAAATAAAGTAGAAATACATATATAAAACAAAATAGAAAAAGGATCAATAGTAATCGTTACCGCTTGTAAAAACGATGGAAACTCTACTTTTAAAAATGTAGCTAAGATTAATATGCTAACAAAAGTACCAAATTCGATCCCGATTAGAGCCCCTATAACGCTAAAAGCCGCTGTGTAAGTCGAAATCCACAAAATTATTTGTTTTTTTGACGCTCCATTGCTTAAAAAAAGACCAAATTTCTGTTTTTGCTTGGTTATTGACAGCGTTGTTAGAGTAAACGATAATAAAACTCCAAATACATATATTGGAATGGAGACTAAAAATAGTAGTAATTCGTAGTCAAAAACGATATTCATAATATTATATAGAGTATTTGCAAAATATTGGTTTAATTCAATATTAAAATTCCAATCCTCTTCATACAAAAGTCTAAATTCTAAAAAAGCAGCGTCGTGCCAAGATTCAAGGTTTAAATAGTTTACATCTTCATGGGAAATTATAATGTTATAGGATACAAAATTCGAAAGGTTAAACTGATTATAAAGATCATTATAGATCGAAAAATTTGTATGTAGACATTTAGTAAATTCATAGCTTGTTAACACCACACTATCTCTATTACTCATGCGATGGAAAACATCAGTCAAAGCTATGTAATCATTAATTTTTATACATCCTGTAACAGTTAAGTTCGATACCGTGAAAGTCTCGTTTCTTATTTCTAAATAGGTACCGAGGGTGATATTATCGTTGAGGGTAAGATTTAAAGTAGTAAAAGTTTGATCATCAAGTAAAATCTCTGCGGGATTCGTTGGTATGCTCCCCAAAATAAGGTCATATGTGGAATTAAAGCGATTTAACGTGTAAAAAATATTGTTAACTCCATTTATAGAAGCAGAACGAAGAAAGTAAGATTTGTTGAAGTCATCACGCCTGATTTTCTCCCAATCCACTGTTTCATTGCGGGTTATAATTAAATTTTGCTGAAAATTTCGGGAATAACTCGGAAAAAGAGATTCGATAACTGGTTCGTTGTTTTTTACCTTATTTAATAAAGCAAGTACCTCAATATCATCGTCATTTTCAGCAAATATTTCGATATCGACATAAACCTCAGAGATCGAGTTGGTAATATTATAATTTATTAACGCTACTGATGATGTATTTATACCTGTGAGTAGCGTAATAGTTATGATAATACCGACGATACTAATTAATGGTTTCCCTTTATTTCTAATTAAATCCTTAAAACCTATTTTTAACATTTCCATTGCTTAGTATAATTACTAAAAAACCAGTGTCTCATCAAAAATTTGTAAAGAGTATGGTTATAGAGAGATTCAATTCGTTTAAAAAAGCACCATTAAAAGAATTGAAAGACTTGGTTTACTAGTTAAATGTAAAAAAAAAAGAAGTATCAAATTAAGGGATATGTTGAGATTTAAGTCCCATTAGTTAAACAAGCGTATTTAACATGGTTTAAAGAGTAATAAGTTGTGCTCTTCGAGTTCTTTGAAGATAATAAACAAAAATCATCTAATATTTCAAGATATTTTGTAATCGTGTGGTAATGCATCTTTAACTCTTTCGAGATTTGATATTTTGTATGACCGTGTTCCGAAGATTTCAAAAATTCAACTAACTTTCTACACGATTTCCTCAGTAAGATGTGTAGTATACGGTCGTTTTTAGAATCTAAACAAAAGTCGTAATACGCGATAAAGTTGTTTATTTTTTTTCTCCGTATTAAATTAAATTTCAATAGTATGTTCAGGTGCCAACTAACAATAAATATGCTTAAACCCAGTGTCATTACAAGTTCGTTTAAATAAACTCCGGGATGACTCTTTACATAATCGTATATTTGCTTTCTATTTGAATTAAGCAAAAGGTCTCCTTTAGTAATTTTTGATCCTTCTACAATTAAATTCTTTTCAACGAGTGAAACAAGTATTATCCTTAGTCCATTAGTGTTGAGATTGAAATCTGATTTGGAAAGTCTTGAATTTAAGTATGGGACTAATTTTTCTAATTTTAATACCCTATTGTGGTTTATGTATTCGACGATTAGCCCTAAAACTATTTTTTCTTCCTTCGATAAACCATCCTCGATTATTCCTGACGATACATCCCTAACTAGATTTTTGGAAGCAGCATCTGATGTTGCCCTAGAAGCCTTTTTAAAGATTACAATTAATCCAGAACCAACTAGAGCTCCCAAACTAGTTAATTTGTAAATAGAAAATTTGTATTCTTTAAAATTGTACTCCGTGATAGTAGCTACATTTACGATTTCGATGTTGATTCTGCATCTGTCGTTCAAATCCCGGTTAATAGAAGGATAGTAAGGATGAAGTTGGAAATATGCTTTAGTCGACTCATCTTTAAACTGCTTAGTATCTTGAGTTTTTTTAGTAAATCCAAAATTAAGAATCCCAAAAAATGAAATTAAAACTCCCAACAACACTATTAAAATTAGAATTTTATAATCTAGATTTTTTTTCATTGGAATTCTATTTTTTATAAATATTTGCTAAAAAAGTATGATTTTTACTCTTAAAAATTTTTAGCAATATTATTCACTACTTTCAATTTCTTTCTTGATGTATTTTTATTTGAGTGTGAATTCTATGAAAATAAAGATCAATTAAGGATAATTTGGTATCGTGTTCAATCTAAAGGAAGCAAACAAATATAATATCATCTTTAAAATAATGATATTGATTTTTGGAATTACAAGCGTACTCTTAGGTTTTATTAGCATTGCAATTACTGGCATCTCTACAAATTCTACTGACACTTTTTTCTACAATTTCACTTTTGGAGTCCTTAGTATTCCTTCTTTCGTTCGCGAATCAGGATATGGGATAGTGTATAATTCAATAATCTTTTTGATATTTAATATCATCTATCTTATTGGATTTCTGCTAAATTTCGGTTATTTCAAGAAACTCGACATGCCTAAGATAAGAAGGAATCTAGATCTAATTAGCGTCTTATTAATGAGTATCGGTTTATCTGGAAGTGTTATTTCTACTTGTCTCACATTAATAGTATATGATCTTCCCCCAATCGTCTTTTCGCTTTCATTTGATTTTATATTTCTACCAGGATTTTATACAGGTATAATCGCTATTATAACTATATTAATTGAGTTTATTATCTTTGAAAAGACAAATATTGTTGAGACTAAAGATTTCCATTAGCCGTCCAAAATCATCATTTGTTTTTATACTATTTACAAATTCCTCTCTCCTTTAATTTAAGACCCATGCATTGAGTTTTATTATCTTCAGTTTATTTATTGATGCCTTTTAATACGCTCAAAATTATAATTTCTTTAAATCAGTTTAGGAATAGATAATATTCATGGAAGACAAAGAACCTAATCCAGTAATTAACAAAGAATCGGAAAAACCACTTACTTGGCTTGGATTCGAGATTAATCCTTCTCAAATGTTAATCATAAAGATATTTTCTGTAATTGGAGTTTTCTTAATGCCTTTCACGTTTGCTCAGGACATTTTTTACGCGATTCACATTCCATTGTATTTAATTAATCTCCAATTATATGGTGTGCACTTTCTCTCCGACAACTTGCCTTACATATTCTTAAGAGTTATAATCGATGGCCTGTATCTTTTCCTCGTACTTTATTCTTTCCAGAAACTGTTTCAAGATAGAATCATAGAAAAAAAGTATAAAATTTTGGTTGAGAAACACCAAAAAATTGTAAAATGGATGGGTTTCCATTTAAATCAAAGTCAAGCAATTTTTATTTTTGTTATTTCGTTAATAGGGGTTATAGAGCTCCCCATACAATGTGTTCTCGCTCTCAGAGAAAATTATCATCACTGGTATTGGAATTTATTTGATATTCCTAAGAGCTTTAATTTTAGTACTGGTCACAGCTTTTTTGATACATACTTTAGCTTCATGGTTATCCTAATATTTCTAATAATGTCCATATATTCCTTCGGAACCATTATTAGAAAGAAATACAAGGGTGGTGGCGAAAAATCAGTAAAAAATATTTTTCTTCTTCTCTTTGTTGTATCAGTAATGATATTTGTTATTACGCTATTTCGACTCTTTATGCACCTTTTCCTACTCTCACCTTTAGCCCGTTTGATTGGAATATTTCCAAGGTTACCCAATCCTTATCAATTGGCTGATCTCATCGTTATTATCATTACCTTATCGATTATTTCATATCTAATACGACTTAGCTTTTATAAAAGAGGCCCAGCTACAGAGAAAGTTGCACCTGAAACCTCATCTAGTACTAATAACGAAAAATTACAGCCAAAGAATGTTTTAATCGTATTGCTACTAGCGATATTGGGTGAGCT
Organism: Promethearchaeota archaeon; assembly: GCA_019058515.1. The sequence goes on along the minus strand of JAHPYY010000101.1, from coordinate 10,219 downwards.
ATTTTTTGCATTTACATTACTAGAAGACTTTGCCATGTTTTCCGTTCTTTCAACAAGTTGGATTTTTTCAAGCGTGGGTTATTTAAACCTCCCCATTCTCATTATCTTTCTACTACTGTTTTATGTAATCTATAAAATAGTGAAGCAAGAAAAGTTAAATAGAATCCTGGTTTCGATAAATGAGAAGAGAGTCGAATGCGTTTGGTTTCATAAAAAATTAGGAAACGAGGAATGCGTAATTTTATTTGCTATAGGAATTGCTTTCGTCGTTCGCTATTTATATCTTAGTACAACGTGGTTCCAAAGCCTAATTTTCCGCTTTCTACTCCTTCCAGAAGAGTTTAATCTCTATGGGATCGTTTTAGATTGTTTCTTTGCTGGACTATCCCTCGTGCTTCTATTAATTTGCATATATACTGTAATTAAGGCCTATAAACCGTATAGATCGCTTTAATTATTTTAGATTTAATTTTTTCCGAAGATTAAACCTGAATTTTAATAACTGCTACCCATCCTATTTAAATGCATGTATTAGATGTGTATTGTCTCTCTCTGTCCTCCGTCAACATTTATATTCACCCCTGTGATCCATCGACTCTCGTCAGATGCAAGAAATACAACCAACGGCGCGACATCTGAATAGGGATCACCAACCCGCTGCATTGCATTATCTTTCATCTGCTCCTTGACCCATTCGGAGTATTCCGGTGTGAGTTTATCCAAAATAGTGTCGGTAATAGCGACAGGACTTATTGTATTCACCCGAATACCATCAGCTCCCCACTCTCGGGCAACAACCATAGACAAAGCGCGGATTGCTCCCTTATCAGCAGCATAAGAAGCGTACATTTCCAACCCCACTTGATAAGTACCGGAGCAGAAATTAATGATGGATGAGGATTTCCCTTTCATGTAAGGATAGCACAATTTCATTAGATGCCAGTGGGCGTAAACACCAGTGTGAAAAGCCTTGTCCAACATCTCTACATCCTGATCGAGGAAAAGTTTTCGGTCCGCTTCGAAATTGGCATTATTGACCAATATGTCAATGGTACCGAATCGTTCTACTGTGATATCAATAAATTTCTTCAAATCGTCATATATCGAGACATCAAATCTTTCAGCTAGTACCTCAGCTCCTTCCGCTTTGCAGAGTTCCGCGGTAGTCATCAGCTTGTCCACGGTTCTGGCGCATATAGCTAGTTTTGCTCCTTCCTGAGCCAAACGAATGGAAATTTGTTTTCCCAAACCAGCGCTAGCACCAGTAAGAACCACCACTTTTCCCTCTAGCCTTTTCATAGGATTTTTTGAAGGAGCTAATGTTGAAACATAGGTTGGTGTTGAGGAAGTAGGTTTAGCCTCTTCTTCAAGTATAGTGGGTGAAAGCTCTGCGTCATCTTCAATTATCGCTTGAAGATCAGCATCAATATCGGGTAACTTTTCTTTGGGAAAACCAGAACCCGGTATTTTCGCAATAAACTTCAAGGTCATTTTAAATCCCCTTTTCAGTTGCGGATCTTTTGAAATTCCAGGTAAATGCTTCTCTAGAACAGCTCTAGCCTTTGGACTTTTCATTAAGTCGCCTAATTTTGATTTAATGGAATATTTCGGCATGTTTTTTATTTGTGATGTATAAAAATAAATAATTTTAGTTATTGAGAACAACCAGTCTAAATAAAAAAATATTTTTATTGATAATAAGAAATCAAAAGATAATTAAATAGTACAAGAAGAAAAAAATAGATTATTAGTCCCATATATTTGAAGGTTCAAGTATATTTGGATAATAAGGTCGTAGAAATTTCTGCGCGCTATAACACGCATGACATTTATCGGCATACGCCTCTAATGGTTTATATCCTTTTTCAATGGCCAGTCCAAGGAGACTACTCACCCCACCTTTACCCATAACTTTACCTATTATAGGATGACTTCTAGGCTTAAACTCACTAATGATTTTTGATAATGAATCTTTTTTAGCATTTCCCAAACAAATCCCTTGGCAACCTTGGCTGAAAACCCAACCATCAGGATCTATCATGTACATACATGCCCTAAAAATAGAGCACTTTTCTGAAGGTAAAGAATTCATAGGATAGTATTCTAATAGATTCTTTATGGCTCGTCCCCTTACCTGTAATGGACTTTTTATTATTTGACATAATTTAAACTCACTAGAGATGCTTTTACATATCTCATTCGTCTCATTATTGAAAGAATTTGATTCATTTGGAGCACCTATGGTTTGGGCAATAATAAGTATGGTTTCAATCTCCGCTTTATAAGCAGCTTGAATTGCTCGTTTTAAATTTTCAAGAGGAATGAACTCTTGGTGGAATACATCAGCACTGAATCCAATTAAATTAACTCCAACTTCTTTTAGTTTTTGAGCGTATTTATTAGCAGTCTCTTCGTCTTTACCCCAATAACCGTTCGTTGGTAATCCTATTTTCGGAATATCAAACTTTTTTGCCTCTTCAATGAGACTAATTAGTAGATTAAAATTTAATAGAGGTTCTCCTCCAAAAAAATTAACTTCGCCGATATTATAACTTTTAGTTATATCTTCCAAATACTTTCTTACATCCTCTGGTTCAACCGTATTATCTCCTTGATTGGGAGAGGCTTGAAGCGCACAATGTTTACATTCGTTTGTACATTTATAAGATACTAAAAAAGTAAGCATATTGATTGTTTTTTTCGGACTTTCACTCATGTTAATATCACCTCTTTTTCTTCATTTCCTCCTTAAGTTTCGTAATAGTTTCATCAAAATCTTTAATATATCCGTTCATTCTGTCAACATTCTCTTTAATCGAAACTCTCATATCCTCGAGTAGTTTGAGTCTTTCCTGAAGGGTTAAATCTCCCTTAAACTTGTCTGGTTTCATAGCCGTTGGTAACATCTGTATATTTGGCACATCTTCGTAAAGTTTAAGCTCTTCAATATCAACTGAACCTCCATTTTGTATGGCAGACGACAAAAAGCGACGATACATCTTTCTTATCTTTCTTTGAGATTGTTTCATAAGTTTAAGCGCTTGTTTCCCCATATCCGTAATTTCATATATTTTTTTGTTCTTTTCTTCTTCTTTTATTCTTATAAATCGTTTTTCCCTTTGATTGTTTAATATCCAATACAAGGAGGAGGCAGTAGGTTTCCACATCCCTAACGTGCGTTTTTCGATCTCTAATCCTATTTTATATCCATGAGAGGGGCTAATCTCTAAAATAGAAAGAACAAAAATATTTATAAAGTTCTTTTTCAATATTTTTTCGAAGTTTTTGTGATATGTTTCAACCATTTTTACTCAAACTCAGATATAAGTTATATAGGTAAAAGAATTATTACAGTCACCGTATTACAGTAACTGATATATTTTTTTTAATATTTAAAATTTTATCACTTGTTCTTTTATCTTCCCTAACCATTTAAATCAATAAACTAATTTTGGAAATTCACGCAAAGTTTGATTGATTTATTTACTCATCGAATCTACCGATCATTTAATCCCTTTCCCATAAAAATTTCCGGTATATATTTTTCAACCCTTGACTCCCGAGTTTTGGATTGTTTGGCTGAAGAAAAATAATAAATATATGCTCTTTGCCGTCCCGGGGTCAGTGCATCAAAAGCAGTTTTCAAAGAAGGGTTTTCATCTAATTTATTTTGAAATTCTTCAGGAATACTGTAATCCGCAGTCTTTTTTAATTTCACTTGCAAACCGGCTTTTTCCACTTGAATAGCCTCTTTTATGTACGCTTTCAAAATGGATTCCATCTCAATGATTTCTGAAACATTGGTAAAACGAATCTGCCGTCCCGCTTGGGTATTTTTCCCGGGTTTGATCAAAATGTTATTGATATCTTTTAATAACGCACCTTTGAAAAACATAAGCGCACAGTATTCTTTAAATCCTTGTATTATAACCACATTAGCTTTTTGAAAAGTATAACAAGGTAAACGCCACTTAATTTCTTCGGTCAGCCCGCAATCAAGAATAAACATTCTCAATTTCTCCATTTCTTCCTGCCACTTTTTGGCTTTGCTAAGATATTCATCAACTTTAGGATTTTTCTTTGTCATTCTATGCCATTCTAATTTGTTTATATGTCTTATAATATAATTATAAAAATTATTTAGGATCAAAATCTAAAGATATTGAATTAATACAATAGCGACAATTCGTCGGTTTTGGACCGTCCATGAATAGATGTCCTAAATGACCTCCGCAATTTTTGCATAGAACTTCGGTACGAATCATTCCAAAGCTCCTGTCCTCTTTCAATTCTATGTTTTCGTTATCAACTACATCAGAAAAACTCGGCCACCCTGTCCCCGATTTGAATTTAGTATCGGAAGAAAATAAAGGCGTTCCACACCCAACACATTTATAGACTCCATCTTCGTTATGATCATTATACGTCCCTGCAAACGGTGGCTCAGTTCCCTTTTCCCTCAACACATGATATTGTTCTTCTGTCAATATCTTTTTCCAATCTTTTTCGGTTTTCTCAACTTCTTTACTCATAGTGAGTAATTAATAACGATATGATAAGAAATACATCTTGTTTATAGGAAGAACGCAAAAATTAGGGTTGAGATATAGAACATAACATTAAAAGCAAGAAGATTTATAGTTTAAAAAGTAGGGTTGCTTATTCAAGGAAATAAGAATCCGCATAATATTTAATCCAATGAATAATAGCATTATGATATTGGAGTGCAAAGAATATGATATTCCAATTACCGATACTATTAATTTTTTTAAGATTTAATCATTTTATTTAAATGATCTCCTAATCATAAAATTAAAAAAGGCATCCAAAGCTTATCAATAATATTTTTTTTAAGGCTATATAGGAAATTAGAGAAAGACAAAAGTAACTCTTACGTGTATAATGTTTTTGACATTATAATCTCATTCTTTAATGTGTCGCAATTGGATTGGAGATAACAAAATGAAAATAAGTAAATTATTAAAGGTATTAATTTATTAAAGAAACATTGATTAGGATGGGATATATACCTTCAGCACGATGTCAGCAACCATCATCCATGATCAGATTGAGAGTTTTCATCATTAGGAAAAATGAATCCCTAAAATAGATAAAGTCTAACTTAAAAAATCCTTAGAATTGTTCGAATCATTTTTCCTATCAATCCTATATTTCTAATTCGTGATATGTATAGTTCTTTACGCAAGATTGAATATAAATTTTACCTTTTTGTAAAATTGTTCCTTCTCGAAAGAGGAATTAATTAGTATCATATCTTACTATTTTCAAAGGAGTTTTCATTGAAATCAGACGCTGAATTTCAAATTTCTCACACTTTATTATTTTTGAGGGATAAACTTAAGATCTACGGACTCCACGAATATCACTACGTTCATTAGCCCATAAAATGAATCTCTCTTCCAAATCTTTATAGAGTTGATCCTTATGGATTTCTTCCTTCATATATTTATTGCTTTTTGGGATCAATTCCTCATAAAAAATAAATTAGATAAATAAAAGGGTATTAACCAAACCAGATTTCCTAGTAAACTATATAATATCAGCAAGTTAAGAGCGATGGTATAGATACCGGTCGTATATTACGTGTACGACTTTATTAGAAGCATCATCCCTCAAAAACCGAATTTCTCTCTGTGATTCAGGTAATCCTGCAGGTTTTGTGAATATCAAGTTTTCAGTGTCTTTAATTGTTATTGGTAGGTCAAACTCTTTACTAAAATCCTTTTCTTTATTACGACTACTATCAATGATATTAAACTAATCGCTAAAGAGATAGCTGATGTAATTATCGCTTTTTCTTGAATCTACTATTCATGAATATTATTCTAGAAAATATCTTCAATATAACAACTTTTGGATCTCTTCCCAAAATAAGACTTAATAGAAATTTACTCGGAGAAATTCCTCATACAAATCTTAAAATTAGAAAGAATTTTCAAGCGTCATGTTCAGTACGGGAAATGATGCTATCCTGAACTGCCTTGCTTAGTCTAGTGAAATAAGCAACATAGCCAGCTACACGTACCGTAAGATCTTGGTAATTCTGTGGATTAAGCTGTGCTTCCTTAAGAGTTTCTGAAGAGATCAAGTTGAATTGACAATGATGAATTTTAAGATCTACAAATGATCTAATTATGGAAGCCAATCTACTTATACCGATATCATTTGCAAAAACTTCCTTGTTAAGTCTCATGTTCAAGGTTTCACCAAAAAAAATTGATGAATTATCGATTTTACTGACTGATTTTAATATAGCAGTAGGTCCATTTACATCCACACCATAAGTAGGAGATATTCCATCTGAAAGCGGTTCCATAGCTTTCCTCCCTGATGGAAGTGCTCCAATAAGCCTTCCAGTGCTCACATACCAGACTAAAGGATTTTGATAAGGTACTAAGTATCCCCCACGAGTGTTTTTATGCTTGATTATTTCATCACAATAACTTTTCATGACCCAGGCTACTATCTCATCGACATAATCATTATCATTCCCAAATTTGGGCACTTTCAGCAGTTTTTCCCTTAATAATTCGTGCCCTTCAAAGTTATCCTTCAAAGCATCTATTAATTCTGGCATAGTAATCTCTTTCTTATCAAAAACCAGCATTTTAATCGCAGCTAGCGAATCTCCAACATCCGTAGCTCCCGCTGTGGCGATACAAGGACCAAAGTTAAACCTTGCTCCGCCCTCTTCTCGAGTACAACCGTTTTTAATGCAGTCTTCAATTAACGCAGAAGCATAAATGGTAGGATATCGTTGGGAGAGTGTAATTTCAGAGTTGTTATTCGCAATCTCACAATGAGTTGTTAGGTAAGCTAATTGCTTCAAATATGCCTCTTGCAACTCAGCGAAACTTTTGAAATTCCTAGGATCTCCTGTTCGCATGCCCATATATTTATTATGGTAATTACTCCAACCATCTGAAAATGTCAATTCTAGCACCTGTGGCAGAAGTAAAAAGGGTCCTACATTAAATTCAGAATCATAATTTGCCACATGAGGTTCATTGCAACCAATAGCACCGCTGGTTCGGGCCAATGAGAGTGGAACAGGCGGACCACCTAAATTTCCTCTTGATAGGAAGTTTTCAACAAAGACATCGTTATTCAGAAACATGGGGTGCCCAGTTCCTAGAACGCAAAGCTGGCAGGCTTTGATTAAAAATTCTTCAGGAGTTTTGCTATGAACTAAAACGCCAAAATTTGGCTCAACCATTCGCGTGTGAATCATTCCTTCAATGAACATGAACGATAGTTCGTTGGTTGCATCGCTTCCATCTTCTTTTAGACCTCCAACATCCATGTGATAGGCAGAACCAGCCATGGGGATAAATGGTGATACACCTTGAGTAAATCTCATGAGCCAACAATCGATTAGTTCTTGGGCTTGCTCCTTAGTTAGATGTCCTTCTTGAATATCTTTTTCAAAATATGGATAAAAGTATTGATCAACTTTTCCTGGTGAAACTGCAAATAGAATCGGAACTTCGCACCAATTTAGAATCTGAGTGAACCAAACAGACTGGAGAGCTTCATGAAAGCTACGAGCGGGATAGGCAGGAACGCGCTCACATATTTCAGCGATCTTTTCAAGCTCCGTTCTACGCACCATGTCTGTTTCCTTTTGAGCAATCTCACGTGCACTGATAGCGAATTTTTTTCCAATTTTAGCCGCAGCATCCATCGCTAATATGACAGCTTTAAGAAAAAGAACCTTTTTCTGTTCTTCTGAATCGGTCCAATCAATTTTGGATAATCTATTTTCTGCATCCTTTTTTATCCCAATAAAACCTTTTTTCAGTACTTTTTCGTAACCATAAGAACAATGACCGATATGATGACGGGTCATACCGTCACTAAATAATCCCCGCCCCAGACCATCTGTCTCCCCTGGAATTTCATTAAATTCCACCTTAGGCAACGCAGGAGGTCTCGAACGCGTTATAATCCCTATTTTTTTCAATTCTGGATCGGGATCACCATAGAGCAGATTACGCGTTTCAGAGGGAAGAGACTGATAATTTTGATAGAACCAGTGGCGCTTCCAGTCACCTTCACCCTTCCAATAGGGGATAATCTCTTCCCGAAGTATTTTCCGATCCTCTTCGCTAATGTATTTGTAGTGATTTAACTGAATCTCTAGCCTAGCACCCATTTGTTCTGCACCAATAGGAATGGCAATTGGACTCCCACCGATCCAACCCACAAAAGGTTCATCGGGAAAGATATCAACGGGAAATGCATCAACTGCCGCAGCAAACGCTTTGGCTCGACGTAAAACCATTGGTTCACCTTCACTTTCTTTCATGGCTTTAGCGATCGCACGATCAAAGTAGATAGTGTAAATTGGTTCTATTCGTTTTGAATTTTCAAGATAACATTTTCGCAATCTTTTCATACGCTCTGTAGGTTGTATTGTTATACATTTATCCAATAACTCTGTCATTTTATTCTCCTTACGTGGTTTATTTATAATTTATTTTCCTCTATCCTTATAAAATTTTTTTGTGTTATATTCATAATTTGTTTTTATATGATTTATCCACCACCTATCTTAACTTCTATTCCGAAAGATCGAGCCATATCTCGCAAATTTATTACATGCTCCTCTGACGGTGGTTGGATTGAATTAATAGCATACTCTCTTTCTAGTTCCGTGTATTTATGAATTCCAAATTGATGATAGGGCAAAATTTCCAAATGTAAAACATTTTTTCCTAGTGTCTTTGCAAATTTTGCACTTTCTGAAATATTTTTGACTGAGTCATTAAATCCAGGGATTAAGGGAATACGTAGGATGACTTGATTTATCTCAGTAGCTCTCTTGATATTCTTTAGAATTTCACGATTCGATACTCCTGTCCACTCTATATGAGCGCTTTCATCCATGTGTTTAAGATCAATATAAACGAGATCAAGCAAATTTAGCAAGAGTGCCAATTTATCCCATGATGTTAGAGCAGATGTTTCCATTGCTGTATGAATAAAATAAGATCTACATATAGATAAAAATTCACCAACAAATTCAGCTTGCATTGTTGGTTCTCCCCCACCTATAGTTATTCCACCTCCACTTCGACGGTAAAAGACTGAATCTTTCTTAACTTCTTGGAATAACTCCTTTGGCGTGTAATATCGTCCAGATAATTCACGGGCGCCATTGGGACAAGCCTCGATACATTGTCCGCAACTGACGCATAATTCACGATCTGTTTGAATTTGAGAGGATTCTTCGCCCCTTGATATAGCTTCTTCCGAGCAAATCTCAATACAAATCCCACAACCCTTGCATTTACTCTTTATATATAATATTTCGGGTTTATTGCTTTGGGTATGAGGTGAAGAGCACCAAAGACATCTCAAAGGACATCCCTTCATGATGATAAGTGTCCTGATACCTGGCCCGTCATGAAGGGAAAATTTTTCAATTTTATGAATTAATCCTTTTTGAACATTCATCTATATTTCTTATTTTTTTATATTCCACCCTATAATTATAATAATTAATGTAATAATATCAGTATTTTATTAAATTTTTATAACATCAATTTTTCAATACTATTTATAAATTACTTAATAAGAACATTAATTTTTCTAATTTATATAATAAGAAAATGGGGAAAAAAGGGAAAGCAAGTTTCCATAGTATATTTATCTTCTACTTTAAAGGATTTATGGAACCATATTGGTTCAAAACCAAGATCTGGTAATTGATTCTTCAAACTCTCTATAACCCACTTAACATCATCAGCTACAATATTATATAAAGTTAATATATTTTTGAATAAATTATTCGTAATTATTTTGGAAAACTTAGCATTGATTTGGAAAATTTAGCGTTTTGGGTAATATATGCTAAGTTACTTCGGTTTTTTTTCTTAGTTCCAAATCTTGTTAATTTCATGAGAAGATTATTTACTCGTTCTCTGGCAAAGGGATTAACGATTTTGATGAGTATTCCTATCATCTATTTAAATTTTTATTGTATTAACTCTTTCCTAAAATCTTTCTCTTTATTAGGACTACTGTTAATGAAATTAAACTAATCACTAATAGGATAGCTAATGTAATAATTAAAATTCCGTCTATAAAGGATTCTGAAATAGTAGAAACTAAATTTAAACTAGTATAACTAAGTTTAATAAGCCCGAAAAACGAATCTATTCCAAAGATCGATTCTAATGTAATTTCGCGAGTG
>JAHPYY010000009.1 GCA_019058515.1 Promethearchaeota archaeon | reverse complement strand
GTTTTAAACCAACCAAAACATTAATCGCCGCCCCAATAAAAGCAGAGTCTCTGAAAAATGGAACATGGAGATCAGAATTTAAGCAATTTGCTAAGGTTTTACAAAAATTTTTAGATTTAGAAGTTCCTCCAGCACAGCAAATTTTAGTTACATTAGAGGTAAATTCTCTTACTTTATCGTAATTCTCCTTAATTCCAAAACATATATTTTCCATTACAGCTTTTGCGAAGTTATTAATTTTAGGAAGATCTTCAGATACAATTGTAGGAGCTTGAAATATAAATACACCCTTCTTTATTAAAGTCTGATCTTTTATATTCATTAATTCTGGTCCCAAAAATGCATATGTGGAATCTGAACCAGGGACAGTATCCTCCAAGAATTTATCAATTAAATCATCAATATTTTCCTGAGTACTCGGGAAAAAGCACTCTTTAAACCAATCGTAAACTTTCCCTGTGTTACCTGCGTTTGCTTCAATTAACCATTTACCTTTGAGTGAGTGACGCATTAACCAATGGTTACAACCTGGATCGAAAATAGGTTTGTCTACTACTAGGTGAGAAGGAGCGGTTGTGCCTAAGCTTATTCCGAGGTGTCCGTTTTCTATAGCACCCATCCCTAATAAAGTGGCTTGAGTATCTCCACCTGTTTTAATTACAGGAATGCTCCCACTTTCTATTCCTAACATTTTAGCGATGTCTTTTTTTAATATCCCAACAACTTCACCAGGCTCTATAATTTCAGGAAAGATCTCAGGATCGAAATTAAACGCCTCAATTATTTCAGAACTCCACTTTCCTTTGCTTACATCGAAAATCTGTGAATCAGATGCGGATGTAGGGTCAGATACATACTTTCCAGTAAGAATGTAGATAATCCAATCATCAAGCATTAAGACTTTTTTAATATTTTCGTAAGTGTCTTCCTCTTCTTCTTTAAACCACAATAGTCTAGATAAAGTGAATAGAATCGAGGGGCTATGTCCGGTTATATTGAATAATTCTTCTTCGGTGAATTCATCTTCAATTAGATAAGCAGAATCAATTCCTCGTATATCAATATTAGGACCACCATATAGCACTTTTCCGCTAGAATCCAAAAACACAGTTGCCATTCTCTGAGCGCAAGAGGTAATCCCAATAATAGGAGATGGATCATTCTTCAAAACATTCTTTATACCTAAGATTATTTTATGCCACAGGTTTTCCATCTCAAATCTCTTGGCAAACCCATCAAAATCTTCATTGTATATTTTATGTGTACTAAAATCATATTTAGTTAAAAACAAGTCTTCTGAAACCAATCCAACTTTAACTGATTTTGACGACACATCAATTACTATGATATTATCGTTCTTATTTTCCATGTTTATCTCCTTTTTATATCCATGGTGTTATGTCTAAAGTTTGAATCCATTTTGTTTTTGTATCAAAAATATCAGGAAAAAATCTGTAAATTTCAGCAATTGCACAAACATAACCTGTTAATTTGTGCGCAGATTGATAATTCGCGAATAAAAATTCGTTACTATTCATATTTTCAATTACTGAATTTAAATATTTAATGAGTGCCGCTTCAATCTCCTTACCTTTATAGTCATTAGTCTGTATGAACCCCCGAAGTAGGCAAAAGATCGCATCCAAGTCAATACAGTAGGAGTAAATCTTGTGCCATGTGTTAAGTTCTGTTTGTAAAGAAATTGTAGAATCAATTATTTGTTCTGGATAAGGAAAGTTTCTATCGAAAAACTCATAAACCCAGTAGTAGTGAACAGCACCTCCCAATTCGTGTTTTGTTAGTCGATCTTTCTTAATTTTATGGATCCATCCTAATCTCCAGAACCCTACTTCAGGATCTGCGTTTTCATCCAACCACTCGAAGTACCATTCAAAGAAATCTTTATGAGGATAATAATCTTCGCCTAAGGTTGCAAATATCGCACCAATCCCTCCTCCTCTATGAGACCCTGGCCAATAAAATAATCCCCATTCTGGAACGATTTTCAACCATTTTCTTACTTTTTTTCGAGATTTTAATTTTGAAGCGATTTTAAGATTATATTTCGGTTTTGCATCTAAAAGTCTTAACGCAGAGATAGCGAACGCAGTGCTATGTTCTTTAAAGTGAAACCCATAATTAAATCCTGGTTCTTTAAACCATCCGCTTCTAGGATCTTGGTAGGATTGAATGTATTTTATCCAATCGCTCACAGATTCGGTTCTTCGTTCCTCTAAGTATTGAGACAGCGTATTTGTAATTTTTAAGTTATAAATCATATCGCAAACACCGTACAAGGAGGGTTTCAGTTCGGAATTTAAAACAGAAAAATTCCCAGGAACATCATCTATTTTGAACAAATCAACCCAATTAAATAAGTTAGCGAGAAACGGATCCAGATCATATTTTTTAGTAAATTTTTCAAATAAACTCATTATTTTCTTATTCAAGTTCAATAAAATTACGAATAAAAAAATCAGATTTTTAATATTTTTTTTTCCAGTGTTAAGTTATAAGCTTCTTCCATTGCTTCCTCGTATATATCAATTTTAAACTTATTATGAAACGGACTTAATTTAGCGCCAAACGATGCTGATTTGTATAATACTTTTGGTAATTTACCTAAACTACCACCAATCATATTTGCCGATTTTTCCAGCTCTTTTAAGGTGTTACTATCGTATCCACCTAAAAATCCATCGACAAATGCGTAGAAATATAGAAAAATGAACGTGCCTAGAACGAAGAGAAGAGCTGTATTTACTATTTTATCACCCATAGGAATCATCCATAGCAGTTCCCCAACGAAAAATATAACAATAAAGTTGATTATCGAGGCAATCGCGGGAGTTACGAAAGTTTTATACGAATAAACCTTGTAATCTATAATTTTTCTCTTTACGATGATCCACGCTATAATATCTTTAGTTAATACCGCTGGAATGTAGGCTAATAGCACTGCAACCATATCGTTCAAAATTAACACAAGGATTAGCATTAATATCGCTCTAGTTGTTTGTTCTATTATCCAAACAAGAGCAGCGTACATTGGATTGCCGGTTCCCTGAAATACCGCATCCACGAGCCAGGAATATATTCCAAAAGTATGAAATAGCAATAAAGGTATTAAAAACTTAACCGCAGGACCACCATATTCCGGTCCAGCAGCCCCAACCAGAAATTTAGCGCCTACTGCCATAAGAACCGATACTAAGAAAAATCCGAAGTAATTACCCCACCGAAGGGCTTGGTACACATAGAGTTTAGTTAAAGTCTTTTTATTGTGTGAAGAGGATTCGCTAAACGCGCCAAGAAGTGATTGTCCATAGAGAGTTACTATCTGAACAATCATACCCAGATTCCAAGTCAGTTGAAAATAACCAAGTTCATTGCTATAATTCGCAATAAAGAGACTAGTGATTATTATTTGGAGAAAGTATCCAATTTGGACAAAAGATTCTCCAAACGCTAATTTTGAACCGTATAACATAACTTCTTTGAATTCATCCTTGCTAAAATCTATTCTAAAGCAAGTCATTGGAGAAAATCCAAGCTTTTTAAACATCAATACGGAAACGATAAAGGTCATCCAATAGTCAAAATACCTAGCGATTGAATAACCAATGCCCGCTCCAAGTGCTTCCCCTATGATTGGATTAGCTGCACCCCAAAGTCTCCCTATGTAGCAAAAAATCATCTGTCCAATTAAAAGAAAGGCCACTTCCCAACACACATAAAGAACTAGCTGTAAGTCTGATCTCTGCATCCCTTGAAATGTATACATGAAAACTAAGAAAAATCCAGGATATTGTACAAAAGAAAATGTAATAAATATCCAGCTCATATGAGCTAAATTAGTATAAGGAAAAATCAGAGAACCTAGAAATCCAAAAAAGGTTATTTGCGCCAAACCAGTAAATAATTGCCACCAAACGAAGATTTGAACGTAATGAATCGCTTTCTCCGGATTTTTTACTCGATATTGCGAAAAGAATTTAGCTAAAGCGTAAGACGTTCCAAAATCAAATAACAACCACGCGATTTGAAAGAAATTATAAGTAAGATAATACCAACCCGCAGCACTTGGAAATGGTTGAATGATTTGAGGCATAAGAAAATTTGAAATCAGCAGTTGTGGGATTACCAATATCAAACCTATGAAGAATGTAAAAAAGAAACCTCCAAGTTGCCTATGAATACCTATTACTTCCCAATCATTCTTGAGATCAACATGTTCTTCTATTTTTTTTTCTAGTTCCTTGGATTCTTCTATCCTTTTAAGTTCTTCCAGTTCAGCTTGTTTTTTCAACGCATAAATCGTTGCTTGATCCAATGCACCCTTCGAACGCTTTTTTACAATGAGAAATAGTAAAATGACTAAAATTCCCAAACAAAGTATAAAAACACCAATGACTGTCTGTTCAAACATATGGGGTACCGGAGAGAAAGGCCATAAGGGATAAGATTGAAATTCTTCGTCTAAACTCTCATAAATCATCGAATATAGCATGTAATTAAAATAGGGCCACAATGTGAAATCTAAGTTTTGATTATCTTCCAACCAACCAGAAAACAAGAGTATATTTCCGTTTCCATGTTGCATTTCTATAAGTACAGGCTTTCTATAGGCATAAATTTCAAGATTTCTCGAGGTTGGGTAGACATCCACAATTCTTTTGGCATTTGGATTGAGATTGCCAATTATAGTCATTGTTTGAGGTTTTAAATTTGGTGCAGAATTCCAATCTATGCTTGAACTAATTGGGTTTGTGTCATCACTCACTATAAAAACATTAGACTCAGTATTTTTCTCAAACGAAGTACTTGATGAAATACTTAAATTATTGAGCAAAGTTGGATTTTCGTGCAGGTTTGGACCCATGAACACAATTAATGATCCGCCAGTAGTTAGAAAACTATTAATTATATTAAATTTAATTGTTTCTAAAAGAGCATCAAATACAATTAATACGTCAGTTTGAGGATCTATAGATATGAAAGAATCAGTATTGGTCAGATAAGCAACCTCAAAATTTGAGGAGTCTATACTGATGCTTTCTTTGAATTTAGAGTCGTTTCCTCCGCTCAAAACTAAAATTCTCTTTGTATTGGTTGATTGTGCTTGCACTGGCTTGATAAAAAACACACTTAAACCAAAAGTGCTAATTATAGATACGATAAGCAGAATGACTATTGATAATGAGATCTTTTCGACGATTTTCATAATAATTCTTGATAAGTAGTAATAATTTAATAGTATTAATTGAAAGGGAGGAGCTTATATATGTTTACTTTTTCGACAAATTAATGGTTAATTTGGGAAGGAAACTACTAGTAGAATGCTAATTTCGACGAAAATCGGGAGAAAATAGTTATTACAAGTTTTTTCTTATTACATCTCCTCCAGGTTTTACTTCTTCGAATAGTATGGCTTGAAAAGAATAGATCTTAGTGGATTTTTCTTTCCAAGAATCGGTTGGAAGCCAAGCTTTCTGACAGGTGTGGGAAATAAATGTTTCTACATCCCAGTTACGGCCGTGATCTACCGGTACTTGAGGTAATAGCAATCCCCTTCTCATTCCTTTTTCGGCTATTAATCCGTCTCGACCTATTTTTATTTTAGTTAGGTATTCCGCGGGTGTTTCAACCTCAATTAATTTAGGAGGAGTAAGAATTGAAAGCTCTATAACTATATTGTCCATTTCACTCAAATCAACAGATGGAAATCTAGGATCTTCTATCGCAGAACTAATCGATACTTTATGAATGACATCGTATAATGGAAATTTCGGTTCAATGTAACCTATACACCCTCTCAAGGGATTTCCAGGGGCATTGTATCTATTTAGAGTTACAAAAGCTCCGTATTTTTCCCCAAATTTTTCTTTAATTTCAGCAGGGACAACGATTTTTGTATCGTTTTTAAGGAAATATTCTATATTTTCTCTTGCAAAATTGATTAAGATATGTCCATCCTCAACTGTAAAATCATTTTTATTTTCCAATAAAGTTCACGTTAAAGGGTTTATGTTAATAATAGATTAGGAGTTTTTATATAATTATTCCCATTGGTTTAGGATAAGAACTATAAGTATCTATTATTTTTCCTTTAAAGATTACCTTATCAACTTTTACTGAAACCTTGCGATTTTCATACGGACTAAACTTTGCTTTGCTTAAGAAATTTTCAGACTTTAACCGATATGGAGCAGCCTTTTTAAAAACTACCATGTCTGCTATATATTTCTCATTAATACAACCTCTATTTACTAAACCAAATGTTACAGCAGGATTTTTGGTAGTTGAGTTAATAAAAGCGCTCGGAGAGATTTTACCATTTATTATCAAGTCTAAAAATAGTAGAGGGTATGTTTCAAACTCGGGAAATCCAGAAGGAGCCTCTTGAAATGGTAATTTTTTCTCTTTTAAACTGTGGGGTGCATGATCAGACGCTATTATTGGAATTTCATTTGAACAAAGTCGATTGTAGAGATACTGCCTATGTTTATCACTTCTTAGAGGAGGTAACACTTTGCCAAAACTTTCAATAGACGGTTTAAGATTATTTGATAATAATAAATGATGAGGACTCACCTCAAATGATATTTTAAGATTAGGATACTTAGTAATATTTGAAGATATGAGATCAAAACTTTCAATACTACTGATGTGGCAAAAATGAACGAATGGTAAGTAATCTTGATTATTCTTACAATAAGAGAAATATGTTTTAAGAATGATATCGATATATTTGACCTCAGAACTGACCGGGTGAAGTGTACTGTGAAATTTGAGATAATGATCATTATTGGACCGACTTATTTCCTGAGGTATATCATTTGAACCTGGCCAAGCTGGGTGAATAAATATCGGTACACTATAATCCGCAGAATACCGATACAAATCATTTAAATTTTCGGGATTGGTCCAATCTATTAAAGAAAGTGGAGAATGAGGGTAAATTTTGAATCCCACAGGTTTCAATGTCATAATCTTTTTTATTTCATTTCCATCAATTCCTTCGGGAACACCCGAAATGAAGCCGACATCAACAAAAATATGATTACGAGCTTTGTTTATCCAATTTTTAAGTGTGGAAAAATTGATTACAGGTGGAGAAGTGTTTGGCATGTTAAAAACAGTGGTTATACCCGTTGACAATGCAGCTAACGTCCCTGTTTCGAAAGATTCCTTGTAATTTTGGTCTAAATCCCTTAGATGTGTGTGAACATCAATCAATCCCGGGATTATATATCCATTGTTACAATCTTCTTCTACATCATCGATATTTAATTCTCTTGCTTCCTTAAAATCGCCTTTTGATGGTTTTATAGAAACTTTTTCTATGATTTCGCCTTTTATAACTAAGAGCCCTTTCTGAAATATGTTATTAACAAAGAGATTTGCATTATGTATTAACATTTTAACTACTTTTTATGGAATTATCATTGTAAAAATTAAATTTTAATACTAAATCGGATACAATCACGATTTTTGAAGTTACTTTATCTTTGTTTTTTAATAGAAATAATGGTGCTTCTTGTAAGTTTGAATTTCCTCTTACAATAAATATATTAAGAGTCTCAGGATCTAAAAAGTTTAGATTTGAAATGATATAATTTTGGAAACTATTTCCAATTTCGATTAAATCTTCGTTAATTGCGATAATCAGGTTTTTTTTTACCTCATCTATCTGAAGAATGTTAAAAAGCTCTTCAAAATTTAAATGCGAGGAATAAATCCCTGGAGTGGATTCAATCCACCTAAATTCCTCGTGAATTGCAGAATTTCTGTGTTTTTTGAGAGATTTTAGTAATAAAAGGCTTTGAGACCGAAGATCTGGTCCTAAATATTTCAATTTTGCCCCAACAAATTTAATTACCACCCTAGGCGTCATAAAAAGGAGCAACATATTATTTTGTTTTCGAATAGTATAAGAAAGGCAAAATACTTCCTTTATAACGGAGCATATATTAACAATATCTATTGGAATATTCCCTGAATCTATGATTTTCTTGGAATAATTAGGATAATCGTCGGTAATAATGATGAAATTTACCAATTTTATCAAAAGTAAAAATTAATTGATTAAAGTTTAAAATCCTTAGCAAGTTTTCCCATAAATTGCGACGCACCTTTTCCCATTCCAGGTATTGGCATCCCTTTCGCTCCTTTTTTCCTCATTTGTAAGAACTTTTTCATTACTTTTTTCATTTGATTGTATTGATCGAGCATTTTGTTAATTACCGCGTAATCTGTTCCACTTCCAATTGATATTCTTCGTTTTCTTGTCTTTTTAATGATTTTTGGATTTTCTTTTTCGTCTTTTGTCATCGAGTTTAGAACTACTTCCCACTTTTCAATGTTCTTCTGAGCGTCGTCCTTTAGAGCATCAGGGATGTTTCCTCCGCCCATCATTGACAAAATTTGGCTGAATTTTCCGACTTTTTTAATGGACTTTAATTGAATATATAAGTCTTCAAGGGTAAACTTACCATGCATCATTCGTTTTACAGTTTCAGGATCAGGCATTGCTTCAGCATCTTGGACTTTCTGAACAAGCGCTTCCAAATTTGGAATACCTAATAAAGATCCAACGAAATCAGTCGGATCAAACTCTTCGAACTCGTCAATTTTCTCTCCAACACCAATAAATCTAATAGGAACACTGGTAGCGGCACACGCTGATAACGCACCTCCTCCTTTAGCCGTTCCATCAAGCTTAGTTACAATGATACTTCCTAAATTTGTTGTGTTTGCAAATTGTTCCGCTTGAGGATATGCCTGTTGACCTAATGTACCATCAATTACCAAAATTACTTCATCAGGCTTTAAGATCTTTTCAATTTTAGCCATTTCAGCCATCAATTCTTTTTCTTCTTTATGGCGCCCAGCAGTGTCAACAATAATAATGTCAAACCCTTCATTTAAAGCCTTTTTAGTTTCTCTCGTCGTAATTTTAAGTGAATTTTTCTCGTTAGGATTTCCAAAGCACTTTACGCCAATTTTTTCAGTTAGCTGTAATAACTGTTCATACGCTCCTGGACGCCAAGTATCGGTAGTGACCGCAGCAACTTGATAACCTTTATTTTTGTAATAGCTCGCGAGTTTACCTACTGTAGTTGTTTTTCCAGATCCTTGGATTCCCACTAATAAAATGATATTTTGCTTGCCTGATTTAATTCTAATTGGAGCAACTTTTCCTCCTAAGGTTTTTACTAATTCGTCATGTATTAATGTTATAACAAAATCTTTTCGCTTAGTCCTTTGCGTAATCTTAGTGTTCATTGCTTCCTTCTTAATGTTTTCGGTCATTTGGAATACTAATTCCACTTTCACATCAGCGGATAGCAAAGCTCTCTGTAGATCCTGGATTAACGCGTTAATCGCGTCTTTATCCACCTGAGGTAAACGTCTAATTTTTCTTATAGCGGTATCTAACGATCTCCCAAGTTTTTCTAATACCATTGAGTTGGAAACTATTCTAATTTAATTGTTTTTCTTAGTTCTCTATAACATATAAAAAAGACTTATCTAAATTAAAAATATTGTGTATTTTCATTGTATTGGATACACTCTTTTAGCTATTAAGTTGGAGATTTAAATGAATGGAAGAAAAATAGTTCAAATAGAAGACCATGAGGTTTAAGATAATTTTGATGATAATAGTCCGTATTCGCTTGAATAGATGGAATTCTTCTTCTAGAAAAACCTATTTGCATATCAATTATTAAATTAAAAAGAAATAAATTAGGTTTTGGATTAGATATTAGTAAGATTATAGAATAGGTAATAAATACTATAAAAAGAACTTATATAAAAGGTAAAGATAAATTAGGTGAAAACAGGTTGTCATTCTCAAGAACAGAAATTCAAAAATTAAAGGTAGGTAATTATATTATGGTTGACGATGAGCCTTGTATCATAAAATCAACAGAAAGAAGTAAGTCAGGAAAGCACGGGCACGCTAAAGTTAGAGTAGTCTGCATTGGGGTGTTTGATGAGAACAAACGCTCTCTAACCTTTCCAAGTGGATCTATGGTTAATGTTCCTGAAATATTGAAAAGTAGCGCTCAAATTAATTTCATTGAAGATACAGCGATAAATGTAATGGATCTTGAAAGTTACGAGTCTATCGATGTTACTTGGCCAAAGGA
The DNA here is from genome assembly GCA_019058515.1 of Promethearchaeota archaeon. The sequence continues at coordinate 13,273 of JAHPYY010000009.1, read as the reverse complement.
TCCAGAATTAGTTAAAAAATTGCAAGATCTACAGAAGGATGCTAATAAGATGTCTCAAACCCAAGTAGAAATATGGAAAATCGCGGGAAATACTACCATAAGCAGAATAATTAGCAGTAATTAATTTTGACATATCTTTTTCTTAAATGATGGTTAATTTAAATTCTTAAAATTCCACAATTTTTAACTCGACCGATCTTTAAATAGAAATTTTTCAAGATTCTCTGTATAATATTTATAGCAAAAATCATTCGCAGATGGTCTAAACTCTATGATAAAAGAAGATACTCGCGCTTCCATTGCCCTTGCATGCAGGATGGATTCAGACAGGGCTATGGTATTGACTAAGAAGATTTTTGATTATCTTTTTAGAAATAAAAAAGAAAAGGTTTCCCTCGAAACCCGGATCGCTCCTCGAATATTGTCTCACATTGGTAAAGATTTAAACGAAATGACAGGAGCAAATACTAAATTTCTCATATCAGTGGGTGGAGATGGAACTTTATTAAGAATACTAAATAGTATATCTCAATCGAATCCACCACCAATTTTAGGAGTAAACATCGGATCCATTGGTTTCTTAGACGAATCTAATGAAAATTCTGTATTTAGTGACATCGATAAAGTATTAAATGGAGAATATTACATTCAAACTCACACTAAAATTGCTGCCTTTATATTAAAACGAGATCAATCCGAAATAAAACTTGGGAATTCTATTAACGAGGTGTTAGTCGTATCCTCCAAACACTCCAAAGTAATGCAGGTTTCAATTAAAATTAATGGAGTCTTTTTAAATCGAAGCAACTTAGACGGAGTTATGGTCTCAACTTCAATCGGTTCGACCGCTTATAATTTGAGTGCGGGTGGCGCTATTGTTGATCCAGAATTAGATATCATGCAGATTACTCCGCTAAACACTTTTACTGGATCGGGGTTAAAACCTTTTATCGTTCCAATTGACACTAATGTAGAAATTAAGCTTCTACGTCCAAGACTCAACGCTCGAATAATCATTGATGGACAGCAGGTAATTCGGAAGGTTTTACCTAATACAGTAATAAGAATCAGGAAAAGTAGGACGCAAGCAAAATTTATTCGGTTATTAAAAGACAACCCAAGTAAAGGTTATGTAGTTAGGTTAAGAAAAAAGATTTTGGGTTATAAATCTTCTATCTCGTTCAACGAAACATCTTTAGAGGAGCGATAACAAATGTATTTTTTTAGTGATTCAAACGAGCGATTCTAACAATAAAGTAAGAGAAACTTTAGTATTTGACACGAATATTTTTCTTAAAGGAATAAATTTTCACTTAGTAAATAGCAATATATACACTACTCCAAGCGTAATTCAGGAAATAGAAGTGGAAAAATACGAATTAAAAAATAGGACAATAATTGGAAGGATAAAGGCGGGGATTGAATCAAAAAAGCTAATTTTGAAAAGTCCGTCTGAATACTACACTACCTTGATAAAAACTCACGCTAAAAGTATAGGGGATTTAAGTAAGTTGTCTAGTACGGACATAGAACTTATCGCATTAACGTTAGAACTGGAAAAGAGCGAAGGTGCCTGTGTTACATTGTATACTGACGATTATACTATGGAAAACTTATGTAAAAGATTTGGAATCAAGTATTCTCCTGTATTTAGGGAAGGAATTAAAAACACTAAACCATAGAATTAAAATTAGTTAACATCTAGTTAATTTTTAGTGCGATTTTTTAATAGTAGTAAACAAAAATAATAGCGTTAAAATGGGTGTAAAAATCAACGATCTTGTAAAAAGCGTCAAAAAATCCATTTCAATGGAGTCATTGACGGGTAAGAAAATAGCTATTGATGCTTTTAATACTCTTTATCAATTTTTAGCAATAATACGACAGTACGATGGAACTCCTCTAAAAAATGATAAAGGAGATGTAACCTCACATTTATCAGGAATATTTTATAGAACAATTAATTTTGTCGAACACGAAATCAAGCCAATTTTTGTTTTTGATGGCAAACCATCTAAGTTAAAGCTCGAAACTATTAAGGAGCGACAAGAGGTGAAAAGTAAAGCGAAGCAAAAAATGATCGAGGCTCAAGATGCGGGAGATTTTAGAGAAGCTCGTAAATTCGCTCAATTAACTTCTAAATTAACCACTGAAATGATTGAGGATAGTAAAACTTTAATAAATTACCTTGGAATCCCTATAGTCCAAGCTCCATCTGAAGGCGAAGCACAATCAGCGTATTTAGTTGAAAGTGGCGATGCTTGGGGCTGTGCTTCCCAAGATTATGACACACTTCTTTTTGGAGGATTAAGATTAATTAGAAATTTTGCGGTTAGTAGATCGAAAAAAGTAAAAGATACCAAAATTACCTTAGACATAGAATATATTTCTTTACCCAAGTTATTAGAAGATTTAGAAATAACAAGGGAGCAACTAATAGAAATGGGTATTCTTATCGGTGTTGACTTTTTTCCAGGTATAAAGGGAATAGGTCAACACACAGCCCTAGAATTGATAAAAAAATATGGATCAATAAAAACAATGCTAGATCATAAAGAAGAACTCGGTAAAAGAGATTTTGAAATTGATCCTAGTGTGGTAGAACAAATTAAAGGACTCTTTTTAAATCCAAATGTGACAAATGAATATCCAAAGCTCAAATGGAATAAAATTGACTACGCAAAAGTAAAAGAATTCTTGGTGGAAAAACACAGCTTCTCAAGACCAAGAGTAGAGAAAGCATTGGAACGCCTGAAGAAAATGGACACTAACTCTGTTCAGACATCGCTCAATGGTTTTTTTAAAAAGAATGGATGAAGGTTTTTTAAGAAAAGGTAAAAATTTTTACCAAATTATATACTATTCTAAATTAGTATTTATTAAAAAAAAAGTTGGGATTATATGACCTCTGATGATGAAGAAGCGAATAAAAAGGGCGAATTAAATAAAAGTGATAATGGTTCGAAGGTTGTATTAAGAGTTCAAAAAGCTAAAAAGAGAGATATTGGACGTAATATTGTAAGAATCGATCCAAAAACAATGGAAAGCCTAAATATACAAACTGGAGATGTTATTGCATTAATTGGTAAGAAAGAAAGTGCGGGAATCGCTTGGCCAAGTTATCCTCAAGACAATGGGCTCGGAATAGTTAGAGTAGACTCGAGGCTGCGTAAAAATACGGGATCAAGCATAGATGACAATGTTGAAATATACAAAGTTAACGCTGCTGTAGCTCAGAGTGTAGTGTTAGCGCCGGCAAGCGTCAAGATCAAGACCAATCCTCGTTTTGAAACATTTGTGAAAAGAAAGCTAAATAACTACCCTATAACAATCGACGATATCATTTTGATTTCAATTGGGATCAGTCGTGAGATTACTTTTAAAGTAATAAGTATGAGACCTAAAGGCATATGTATCATTAAGCAAGAAACTGCTCTTCATATAAGTGAAAGAGTTACCGAAGAAGAGGAAAAAGGAGGGGTATATGTTACTTACGAGGATGTAGGCGGATTAGATCGAGAAATACAAAAAGTACGAGAAATGGTTGAATTACCCCTGAGACATCCTTCTCTATTTAAGAGATTGGGAATTGACGCTCCGAAAGGGGTATTACTTCGAGGACCTCCAGGTTGTGGAAAAACTCTTTTAGCTAAGGCAGTAGCAAATGAAAGTGAGGCACATTTCATATCGATCAACGGACCAGAAATTATGAGTAAATTTTACGGTGAATCTGAAAAGAAATTAAGGAAAATTTTTATTGAAGCGGAAGAAAAGAGTCCATCAATAATATTTATAGATGAGATCGATGCAATTGCTCCAAAGAGAGAAACAGTAACTGGAGAAGTCGAAAGGCGCGTCGTAGCTCAATTATTAGCGCTTCTTGATGGGTTACACGGGAGAGGTAGGGTAATTGTTATTGGAGCTACAAACAGACCTAATAGTTTAGATCCCGCTTTAAGACGACCGGGAAGGTTTGATCGTGAAATTGAAATCAAGGTACCAGATGAAAAAGGAAGACGAGAAGTATTTCAGATTCACACTCGTAACATGCCTCTCGATAAGAAGATTTCCCTTAAGGAATATGCTAAAATTACTCACGGTTTCGTAGGGGCAGATATATCTGCCGTTTGCAGAGAAGCCGCGATGTCTGCTTTACGACGATATTTGCCCAAAATTGATTTAGAATCAGAAATCATTGATCCTGAATTATTAGAACAGATTGAAGTCAACCGGGAGGATTTTGACGAGGCTTTAAAGGAAGTTTTGCCATCAGGTATAAGAGAAGTATTTGTTGAAGTCCCCAATGTTCCTTGGGACAAAGTTGGGGGTTTGGAAGAATTAAAGCAAAAACTTATTGAAGCAGTTGAATGGCCATTATCTAATCCCAAAATATTCAAAAGAATGGGAATATCTCCACCAAAAGGAATCTTATTATATGGGCCCCCCGGATGCGGGAAAACATTATTAGCCCGAGCGGTTGCTACTGAAAGTAAAGCGAATTTTATATCAATAAAGGGTCCAGAATTATTATCAAAATGGGTAGGAGAAAGCGAAAAAGCAATTAGAGAAGTCTTCCGAAAAGCTAAAATGGCTGCCCCTTGCATAATTTTCTTCGATGAATTTGATTCAATTGCACCCAGTAGAGGGCGACACTCATCAGATTCGGGTGTAAGTGAAAAAGTGTTATCTCAATTCTTGACGGAACTCGATGGTTTAGAAGTAATGAAAGATATTGTAGTAATTGCAGCAACAAACCGACCAGATATTCTAGATCCTGCGCTAATAAGACCGGGAAGAATTGACAGAATTCTGTTGGTCCCCCCTCCGGATAAAGCTAGTAGGTTAGAAATAATTAAGATATTTACCCAAGACATGCCTTTAGCTACCAACCTTAAAATTGAGGAGTTAAATGATGCAATAGACGGATTTTCTGGAGCGGATATAGAAACTTGGTGTAGGGAAGCAGCAATGATCGCTCTGAGAGAAAATATAAGAGCTCGAGTCGTTACTTATGAACAATTTCAAGAAGCAAGGCAATTTGTTCATCCCACAATAACACCCGAGGTCATAGAATGGTACGAAAAATTTGGTGAGCAACTAAGAAGAAGGAGATTTGAAAAGAAGGAGCGAGAAGATTTATTTGTTTGAACTTAAAGTTTTTTTCGCATACTTAATATAAATATAATTAAATTAGTATTAAACAATAGTACTCAACATTTTCTACAAAATGTAATTTTAGTAAAAAGGTGATTAAAAATAGATAGCCAAAGATGGAATAAAAAACCCTTGATTAACCTTATTGTTGATATTCTAATAAGAAACAAGGGCGAAATATTGGATAAGAGATTAGAGGAATTGTTAAAAAAAGAATTCCCATATGTAAATAGTTTTATGCTTGACGAGCTTTACATGAAATTAGAAAGTCTAGGATTGATCTACGTATATCGGGTTTCTAAAAACAAGAATATGATTGTTTTTAATAAGGACAGTAAAATCGTAAGACCGGAAGCAATAGATCAACTCAAATGAATTTTATCTTGCCACTTGAAGCAAACATCAGTTAATTTTTCCTCTTGTTTCGAGTGTTCGTACTTCTTCTTCCTGACTTCTATAAATACTGGATAATTAACTGCATTACCCATTAATAACATTTCACCGACGCTCAACCTTGATACCACCTCTACAGATTCTTTTGTAATTGCTTCAGAACTGTCCATTAAGTGTTTTAAGTCGTAAGGGTTCTTAATGTTGAGGATCAATTTCGAATTACATTGAGAGAGAGCCGTGGTACTTAATTTTTTTGGCCTTTGACTTATTAGGCATAAACAAGCCATGAATTTACGCCCTTCACGAGCGATAGTTTCTATGATTGATTTCGAAATAGCTTTAGAATGCGCAGCTTCTGGACAAAATTGATGAGATTCCTCTAATATCAAAAGAAAAGGAGGAATTTTGTTCATTCGCCTTAAGTAGAACAATCTAGAACAGAGGTAATCCAAAATTATCTGCTTTTTTCTGATGTTGGTGATTTTATCCAACGAAAACACACTCAATACTCTCTCTTTAACCACATCAGAGAGAATTGGATTTTCTTCGCTTCCGAAAATAGTTAGCTTTTGTAACTCAGTCAACCAAGAAATCAAGGCTAATCTTGTAGACTTATTAGCAACTTCGTCTTCTTCAATTGTTTGAATAAGATCATTTATAGAATACTTTTTTTCTTTTAAAGATTTAAGATTCTGAATGTATTTTGATAATTCTCTAACCTGAACTATGCTCATATTATCCTGGTATTTTTTAAACGCCCATGCATTTAAATTAGGGACTGAAATTTGACAATATGATCCATCATAAAATTGATTTCGTCCTTCAAAATCCTCGATGTCGTTCAAATACGCGTATTCTCCATGCACATCAATTAATATTATTGCAGGAGTTCCCTGATCTAGTTTTCGACTCATTAATTCTTCAATAATAATCGAACTTAAATAACTCTTGCCCCCTCCTGAAATTGATAAAATACTAAAGTGCTTATTCAACAAGCGATTAAGATCTATGTTTGCTTTAAGCCCGATTGACTTTACATTACCGAGGCATAATCCGTTTTCGTTGTTAAAGCCAAGAAATTTTGAAAGTACTGTATTTTCCACTAAATATACATCAGAACCAGGATTTGCAGGGTATGTCATACGGGTAATTTGTATATTGTTAGATGTGGCACCTTCGGATTCTTTGAGAATTCCGAGACATTTGACGATTGCAATCGCAAACTCAAAATCTTCGCTTGGAAATAAACCTTTTAGAATGTTAGGGTTTTTATTCAAGTTATAAGATTTAATGGTAAGTGGATCTGAGAAATATTCGTTTAACAATATGATTTTCTCCACTTCCCCAATTAGCCTTCCTTCAACAGTATTAACACACACAAAAACTCCCTTTTTCACATAGGGGGTCTTTTCAAACTTCTTTATTACAAAGGGATAATGAAATACATCGGGTATTTGGTTAAAATAAAAAACAGTTCCAACTTTCGAACTCATAGGAGACTTGTTAAAAGATTTTAATTTCCATCAGGAATTAATATTAGTTTTTAAGCGATACGATTTAAACAGAGAAGGCTTGTAAAATTTTTAATTTATAGATAGTCAATCTTGGACTTTTTTGGAAATTCGATACAAATACTTTATACTTAGAACATTTCGGATAAGTCTTTCTTTTTCGCAGCAATCAGGACATATAGTAATTTCATTACATAAGCAAGATGTTTGAAATTTCTCATAGTAAACATTTGAGCAATAGGGACAAATACTTATTTTATCTAGTGTAAAGAGATCTAATTCGTGCATTAATATCTTTTTTGTCCAGTATTAATAAATTAATAGTTTATTAGTAAACCAAAGAAAAGCTGATTAAATAGGAAAAAAAAGGTGTTTTTTTATTCATTTGTTACTACTATTTATTATTCTTTTTCAAGTCCTCCAATGAGCTTAAGGATTAAGTAATATCCATTTCTCCAGAAATAAATGATAAATAAGACAATACTTTCAATTAACAATATTAAAAAGCCGAGAAATAGAATAAATTGACCGATACTAAGAGATGCTAATAAACTTGTTAAAGAAAAAGGCCAATCTATTGATCCCCATATAAATTCTTGAACTATTGCAAATAACAGTCCCAGTAATATTGTTATAAGACTTAAAAGTAATCCTGCCGCTACTATTCTTACAGCTAACCTTTTTTGATAACGTAACTCAATCCCTCTTTTCTTAAAAAGCACATTAAGTAACACCAGAGTTCCTTTTCTGTAAATTCCAAAAAATAAAACGAGCATAAAGAACAATCCTGCTAAAAATCCCGCCACAATCGAAATCTGATAACCTAAAGTTAAAGAAAGGAAAAGGTCTATCTTTCCAGTTGGAGCTACTAAATCTGCAAAGGTCATTATAGCTCCAGCCACAATTACTATAAATGCTACGACTAAGATTCCATAAAAAACATAAGCAATATTTTTTTGCTCTTTAGAGAAAGTGCTTAATTTGCTTGTTTTGTTTTTTGTTGCAATATTCGTCTCATTGGATTCAGAAGCGGACTCAAATGACTTTTCTCCCATTACAACACCATTTTTATAAGTTATGTTTAAAAAATGGTTATCTGGCTATATAAAATTGTTTATCTAAAAATGCTAAGCAAAAAATTTGATAAAACCAAACGAGAAGTTTTAGAATTAGTTTAAAAAAAAATTATCTAATCTGTTTATTCGATATTTCTGAAAAATCTTTGTATAATTTTGCTTGATTTATAGTATCATATAATAGATTAGAAAACTGGTAAATTTGATTGTAGATTTCGTGATTGAATTGGTTTGGTACCCATTTTTTGTCAACTTTGCATAAGTTTTTTGCAGCTTCCGTTATATCAGGAAATAGTCCTGCACCTGAAGCCGCTAAAATCGCAGCTCCAAGAGATGTAGCCTCTTCAATTACATTTCTAACGCAAACAACACCTAGAACGTCAGAGATAATTTGATTCCAGAAATCTGATCGAGATCCACCTCCAGTTAGACTTAGTTCTTTTGGTTCTATTCCAAGTTTTTTGAAAACTTCAATATTTTTCTTGATTTCAAATGCAACCCCTTCTAATATTGCTCGATATAGGTCTTTTCGTTGGTGACCCAAGGATAAACCAAAAAGAAGTCCTTTAGCATTTGGGTTCCAATAAGGAGCACCTGCACCCACTAAATGAGGAATCAAGATTAGTCCATTTGCTCCTATGTTTGACTTTTCCGATTCTTCTATGATTTTTTCGTAGGGATCCTGTCCCTCTTCTGTGGTACTTATTTCAAAATACCCTATTTGATCTCTAAACCATCTTAATACAGAACCTGTGGTGAAAATACTAGCTTCCTGAACCCAAGCTCCGGGAATAGCGTGACAGCTACATAATACTCTCTTCTCGGGATCAAATTTAGGTTCATCTTGGTAGGCTAAAATAAAGCTCCCTGTTCCAGTGGTACACTTGATTTCACCAGTAGAAACCACTCCTACTCCTAATGCTGCGGATTGTTGATCTCCCGCCCCTGTAACAACAAGCGTTTTCTTATCAAAAGATGTTTCGTCGGAGATAATTTCACCAATGTCTACACCACTTTCTACAGATTCCGGCATTTTATCTAAATCAATTTCTAATTCCGAGGATATAAAGTCCGAATATCTTAGTTTGTTTATGTCAAAAAGCATCGTTCTACTTAAGTTGCTAAAATCACTCACAAATTTTCCTGTTAATTTATAAATAATAAAATCTGAGACGAGTAGGAATTTATGGGCATTTTGATATATTTCAGGTTTATTATCCTTAAACCACAGGATTTTTGTCGCTGAAAAGTAAGGATCTATAGTCAATCCAGTAATTTCATAGATTTTATCTGGACCAATCTTTTTTTTGATGAACTCAACTTGTTCTGTTGTCCTTCTATCTTGCCACACGAGTGCATTGTGTAAAGGTTTGCCCTGTCTATCTACTGGTACTATGGTTTCTCTCTGGTTGGTCACGCTTAAGCTTATAATTTCTTCTTTATCTATTCCGCTTTTTTTAATAGCTCCATCGATAGTAGTTTTTAAAGCATCCCACCATAGATTTGCGTCTTGTTCTACATATGAAGGACTGGGATAATAACTTTTCCACTCTTTGTAATCACTTGCAATAATGGCCCCTGATGTGTCGTAAATGTAAGTTCTAACACCAGATGTACCCAAATCTAAAGCCGCTACAAACATATGTCAAATTTCACCTTATTTTCTTGAAGTAATAATGATAAATAATATATTTACTAGGTTAAAAAATGATTTAATCTTCGTTTAATAATATTAATTTGAATAAATAACTATTCACATTCTAATTATTGTTTGTAACCACATTTTAGACAAATTAGTTTTCCAAATCCGACGCGATAATCTTGAAGGGGAGTAAGAACATTATTACAAATTGGACATCTGGATTCAAAAGTAGGAAACCATTGACCTTTTAGATTATATCGATTGGCCATTGATCTAATATAATTCATGTTATGAAGATCTTTCTGAGAAACATTGTAGGTTTTCAATTCTTCGGCAATAGATTTTCCTTTTGGAGACAGATATATTAGTAGACGAATTTTTGTACTTGTAGTAATCAATGAAAATAATTTTTTTATTGCATCCTCGCCATAATTCTTTAGCAATTTACCAATCTCGGGAGGAGCAACAGCAACTAATATACTTTTTGATTGGTTTTGGGCTGAATCAGCAATTTGAATTAAATATTGATAAAACCTATCTTTCTCGTCAAAGACCCAGATAAATCGGAAGTTTTTAATATCATAATCTTCTTTATCTGGTCCAACTACGCGCCTTATTGTCTGAAAACAAGAGTAGTGTTTTTTTCCGGCAATTAGAATATTTAAATCGTCTAAAAATTCCTTTTCAAGAACGGGAAACGCATTAAAAATAGTTTTTGTGGAGAGGAGCTTAACTTCACTCAACTTTTCAGATTGCGATTCCCAAGGTGTCGTCGTAAATATGGTAAAAAATGACATTACAAATATTAATATCACATAATAAAAATAAAAATTCGCAATAATGAGGAAGATTTTATCATCTTTTACTATTCTATATTTTAAAAAAACAAAATATAAAAGTCAATTTCCTAATTGTTAATCGATGAACGACATTTGGGACATTTATGCTGATTCTGTGAAAAAGGGAGACAAAAAAAGAGATGTAAGAGCATCGGAATCTCACACTGATGAGACAGGTACGACGCATTATCTGTTTACGCGAATATTATTTAAGAATCCATGGTATTCTATACCTAAAAATGATTTAGAGGTTTTTGAAAGATACATAGAGGGAGGAGGTCGTTCTTATCCTTCAGATGGAAATATTCCCTGTGATATTATAGCAAAAGAAGCAAGAATTATATTGAAAAAAATAGAAGCATGTTCAAACGATCCAACCGATCTTTATTGTCAAGAAGCGCGCGAAGCTTTAAGACACGGAAAATACTCTTTAGTTAGAGGAACTCTTAAATTGTACTTAGGAAAATACACTACAAGAGATTGGAGGAGAAAGCGGTTTACCGATGATATTGATTTCTGGACGTTCCAAGTTAATCTATTAGAGTCAGCTCTACAAGGGTGTAGTTTTACTAAAAATAAAAAATCTGGAGAGTGGGAAAAAAAAGTTAAGTGGCAAAATCCAATAACCGGAGAGAGTAGAACTGAAGAATTATACGCTGCTAATAATTTAAATCAACTCTTAGATTTTGGGGCGGGTAGTTACTTGGAAGGCTCAGATTTAAAAGAAATTTTCAGCAAAAAAATCAAGCGAGGACATGATGTTGATTTAAGCGATATAATTAATGTTGCGATGGTTAACGACGGAGCTACTGGCAATCATGTAGAGGAGTGGTTGGATGCTTTCTCGGCGTTTGAAGAAGCGATTAATACCAGAAATAGTAGAACCATTTCGAACATAATAAGCTTATGTAGATATGCCTTGGCTATTGCAGACCACCTTGAAAGTGTAGCTAAAGCTATTAACAAGCATAACGATTTGATTTTGGACGATTCTAAAATCCCTAACAGCAAGATAGAACAAATTGTAAATATTTCAATTCATTGGCAAAATTTGTTAAAGCAGAAAGGATTTGAAGATACTAGAAAAGAAATACACAATTTTTACCACGAACAGGCCTTGGAGAAGCCCAAACAAGCAGAAAATTTGAGAAATTTTGTCAAATCTACTTTAAATCTCCTTAATTCCAAATACGAGTACTTACAAGTAAATTTTGAAATAAAGTAAATTCATTCTCAAGAACTTAATAATAATGGAATAATTTCTCTAGTTAATTTTAATATTAAGAAAAGAAAAACGTGATAAAATGATTTTTGATTTCCTTACAAGCAAGGAAAATTTTAAGTATAAAAAAGAATTGAGGAAATTCGTAAAATCCGATGTAGAATAAACGAAAAAAGAGAAAATATATAACCTTCTAATAACATTTTAATTGAGTGAATCGTCCATAAAAAGAGATTTAATATTTAGATACGCTTTTAAAAATGATAAAACCCTTAAGGGGTTTAAAAAGAACCTTATTCCTCTCGTTTTATATATTTTATATAATAGGCTTCTCCTTTTATTAACATACTTTATTGCTCTAAAGGAATAGTGTAGAAGGTTCTGCAATTGACATGGATTTAGTTTATGAGTCTTAATTACTGGTTCCATAACTGTATATTTTGTCCAATCTTTTGTTACGACTAAACCTTGTTGCTCCATTTCCTGTAATGTCTTACTACCAGGAAAAGGCGTTAATAAAACATGAGTTACCATATCAACATCTATTTTTTTAATAAACAAGATATCCCTCTTCACTTCTTCTTCAGTCTGGTTTAGGTCACATCCTATAATTAAATTTCCTATAGAAACGATATTATTTTGATTTAAAATCCGTAACGCTTGTAATACCTTTTGAAATGTAAATCCTTTATGTATATCTTTAAGTGTCTCTTCATTAGTACTTTCTATGCCAATGAATACCACCCAAAAACCAGCTTTCGCCATTTTACTAACCATATTTGGTGATTTTACTAAATCGTCAACTCTCAATTGTGCAAAAAATTTAAAATCGTTAATTTCTCCGTTTTTCTTAAGTTTGATTATTTCATCACATAATTCTATAATTCGAGTGGTTTTATGTGTCAAATTGTCATCGACAAAAAATATGTCGGTTATTCTTCTGTTATTTGAAATAATTTTTAACTCTTTAATTATGCGATCTACAGGTCTCGGGCGCCATGTATTATTATTTACTACATTAGTCGTACAGAACTTGCAAGAATACGGACAACCACGAGAACTTTCAATCGTGTCAAACCTCATAGTGAGAAGTTTGTATCGATTATTTTTCACTAGTGATCGGGCGGGTATGCGAATATTTCTATATTCTTTCATAGGTATTAAAAGCCTATCTGGATTATGTATTACCTTATCGTTGAGTTTGTATGAGGTACCTTTTACATTTTTAGGATCTCCATTTAATATTAACTCTCGAAGAGTAATTTCTCCTTCTCCCCTAACTATAATGTCTACATATTTATTATTCAAAACCTCTTCAGATTGGAAAGTAGGATGCCGTCCTCCAAACAAAACGGTGCAATTAATATTGATATGCTTTACGATCCTAGCAATATCAAAGCACAAATTTATCGAAGCTGAAACGAACACCGTAATAC
>JAHPYY010000100.1 GCA_019058515.1 Promethearchaeota archaeon | reverse complement strand
GACCGAAATATTCAAACCTATTGATGAAATTGCTAAAAAATACGAGAGTGTATATGCCGAATGGAAAGGGTTAAAAAAGAAGTTAGAGTACTTGTAATAATATTAATTTTTTAATAACGAGAAAAATTTATTTAAAAATATTGATCATTATGAGGTATCGTAAAAAATATGCCAGAATATGAAAATGTTGAGCAATGCTTAAAGGAAATCGAAAATAGGTATAATAGTTCAGAAAAAACGCAAAAGAAATTAGCTAAATTTAATGATCCTATCCAAATGCATTTTTTAGATACGGGTAGAAAGGTCCTTCTTCTAATTAATTTCGATCAGGGAATAGAGGTTAAGGATAATACCAGGGACGATAACGCTCCAATAAAAATTGAATTTACTGGTGAACAAGTCATGATCGATATGTTTAATAAAGAAATTGGGGGAGTAAAAGCATATTCATCTGGAAAAATTAAAATAATTGAAGGAAATATGCGAAGCCTCATGAAACTAAGAAGTTTAATGTTCTAAACTTTTTGGTCATTTTTTAAAATAAGATATATCAATAAGGAGGATTATATCCATATGAGAGCGTTAATAACTGCTAGTTTAAGCGAAAGTGTGTTAGCCGAATTAAAGACTTTAATGGAAATTACCTATGAACCTTGGAGAGAGACCAAGATAGTTTATTTCGATGTAAACGAGTTAACTGAAAAACTGAAAGAATATGAAGTGTTCATAACAGAAGCCGACGATCTAAAGAAATCAAAAATATTTGAAGAATCTAAATTAAAATTGGTGGTTTCTTGTAGAGGAGACCCATTTAATGTGGATTTAAAAACAGCATCTATGAATAATGTTCCCGTTCTCAACACACCTCTAAGAAATGTAGATGCCGTCGCAGAACTTACAATTGGACTTATCTTGTCTTTAGCTCGTAATTTACAAAAATTAGATAGATTAATTCATTCTGAAAGTTTTGAAATCATAGATTTTGACGATTATCTTGATTGTATGAACCAATATATGGGCATTGAACTAAAAGGTAAGACAGTTGGAATAATTGGGTTCGGACAAATCGGTAGGAGAGTTGCAACTAGGCTAAATCCATTTGGAGTAAAAATTCTAGTTTACGATCCGTATGTTAGCGAGGAAATAGTTGCAAATTTCGGCAAGAAAGTTGAAATCGATGAAATTGTCAAAGATTCGGATTTTATAACAATCCACGCTGTAGCTACGGATGAAAATGACAATTTAATTAACGAAGAAATCATAAACTCCATGAAAGAAACCGCTTATATCATAAATACTTCAAAGGGTAGCTTAATTGATTATGATGCTTTATACAACGCTTTAAAAAGCAAGAGTATAGCTGGAGCGGCATTAGATGTTTTTCCAATGGAACCTATTGACGAAGACAACGAATTTATTGAACTAGAAAATGTAATAATAACTCCTCACATTGGCGGGAACACTAAGGAAGTAATAAAAAGACAATCAGAAATATTGCTTCAGGACATTAAACTATGGTTGGATAATAAAGCGCCTAAACATGTGTTAAATCCTGAAGTATTTAAACAATATAAACAACCTGAAAATAAAGCATTTGAAAATCTACGCCCCCTTAAACAAGAAATAGTCGATGTTTGCTTTAAATTGTTAGAAGAAGGACATGTAATTGGATCGGCAGGAAATGTGAGTGTAAGAACCAAAGTTGAAGATCAGGACACTGTCTTAATAACTCCTAGTAATTTTAGATACGATGAAATGAACGCTGAAGATATATTAATTATCAATATGGATGGAAAAGTACTTTCTGGAGACAGAAATCCTTCCGTTGAGAGACACCTTCATCTAGGAGTATATAAAGAAAGAGAAGATGTCCAAGCGATTATTCACTCACATAGTGTGTATTCAACTATTCTGAGCACTTTAAATCTCACATTGCCTCCAATTTTCGAAGAGTTAGTTCCGTATTTAGGTGGCGAGATTGTTTGCGCAGATTATGGTGAAGCAGGTTCGAGCGAATTAGCTGAAAATGTCGTTGAACGATTAGGAGAAAAAAATGCATTGTTTTTAGCTAATCACGGCAATTTATGTTGCGGTAGCCATTTAGAAGGGGCGTATACCGTCTTAACTTATTTAGAGCGAGGGGCGAAAATATATTATCTCGCAAAAGTATTAGGAAATCCGACATTATTACCAGAAGACACAATAGAATACGAAGAAGAAGTTTTTGAAATTTTTAAAGAATCAAAAAAAATCTGAATATTAGAAGATGTTTTAAATATTCTATTATCTTTTTTACTCGATAGACAAAACACTTACTATTAGAGGGAAGTTCCAAGAATTCTCATCGTTATTATAAATCAAACTCTTCACATCTTCTGAGCATTCCTTTCCAGTATGGCTTTTGTAAACATCCCAGGAGATTGTGCCAATTGCATCAGAATCTAATAGTATTTTCTCGAAGTTTTGTTTAATACCTCCCCAAAATATCGTTTTGTTATCCATAATCGACTTGAGATCGCTTAAAGATAACAAATTTTCTTTAACGAGATTCTCTGAGATCTCTGAGAAATGTTCGCTAAATTGTTTAGAAATTTGTTCTGGATTACCTAATTTCCTGTCGTACAAAAATACAATACCTTCTGCTTTCACATTTATTAACCTTTATTATTAAACATTCTTTTAAATAAGTGAAGTATGGTTCTCTTAAAAATGGATATATTATAAACCATAATCAGAATTGGTCGTTCTATTATTGTCTAAATCTCGTTTATCGAAATGTGAGCAAGATTAGGTGAATAAATGCGAGTATTGTATACAACTGATTTACATGGAGCAGAATATAAGTACGATTTAATTTACGATAGTATTAAAAAATTAAAGCCTGACATAGTTATCAATGGGGGTGATATGCTTCCCATTAGACCGAATTTTATGAAACAAGGAGTATTTATTTACGGATTTCTCGATGCTTATTTTTATAAAGTTAACAAACAAAAAATATGTCACCTTGTTATGCCTGGAAATGACGACTTATCTATATTTGATGTTGATTTTCAAAAAGTATGCGATAAATATCAATATGTCCTAAATATTGCTCAACAGAAAGTAAACATTGGTGATTTTGACTTTATTGGATTTAACTTAGTTTCTGACCTTCCGTTTGGATTAAAAGACCGATGTAGGAAAGATCACGATAATTTTAAGCTACCAAGACAGCTAGGTAAGGCAGTGTACTCGAGTAAAAAAGGATTTAAACAAATTGAAAATTGGTTTGAGCACATAAATTCCCTTCCAACGATTGAGGAAGAATTGAGGATTTTAGTTAAGCCTATAGATTATAAAAAAACAATTTTAACTATACACGATCCCCCAACGGGATTTGGATTAGATGTTGTGTATAACGGGGAAACAGTTGGCTCTAAATCAGTTTACAATTATATTTTTGTAAATCAACCAATGTTAACTCTCCATGGACATATTCATGAAAGTCCAGAAAAATCAGGTGTATGGAGAACGAACATAGGCTCAAGTGTGTGTATTCAACCAGGACAAACTTCACACGTTAGTCGTTCGGTTATCGTAGTTTTAATCGATCTAGCGAAACTGAAATTTGAGAGAATCTTTTTAGATAATACGAAAAATAATTCCAAAATATAACACTATCAAAAAAGAAAAAAAATTAATGATTGAATTTATTTGGATTTAGGTCTAATATATCCAAAATATGCTCCAAGAATACCAATAATACCGCAAATCCATGCTAAAAAATAAAATACGGTAAACCCTGGTGAACCAAACAATATTAACACTCTATCAATTGCAAAATTAAGGAAGATTAATGTAAAACTGATTGACATAATGGCTAAAGCAAGAAATCCTTTTTTAAAAATCGGATCGTCAACAGACCTATAGGAATTGATGGCTCGAACTAAGAATGGAAAATATATCATTCCCATGAATACAAATACCAACAGAAAAGCGAATACATCTAATAATACGTTTCCGTGTTCATAAATAACAAGGACAAAGAAACCTGTAAAACTTCCATATGCGATAACTATAATCCTTAGAATTGAATTGTACCCTTTTTCAAAAATATTCACTTTCAAAACGTAGGATATAGCTATAGCAATGGTTACAAAGAATTCACTTAATCTAAAGTCAACAATTCTAAACAGAAACCATGATACCACTGAACCATCGTTTACGATTGGAAAATATGTTACTATTAACACTTTGGAAAGCCAAGAAAAAAAAATAGCTAGAAAATAAAGCAAAAAGATAAAAAACAACATAAGTGTTAATTTATGTTTTTTAACGAAATATTTGTTTATTATTAATAATAGCAAGATGGCTGCTATAGCGATTATGAATATTTCGAAGACCATTCCTGTAAAATTTAGCGTATAGTTTAAATCCCCCATAGTATGCTCCTCACTTGTTATTAAATATAAAAATATTGGTGAAAGTTGTTTATAATACTTTATATTTTTAGATCAAAAATATTAATCGTTTCAGAAATTTTTAGGTACAAAAGAAGTCAAGTTTTATAGATTATATTGAAGATTTTTAATTTCTATTATTAATTTTATATCGAAGTAATTAAATCTTTAATTAGTTGGATTAGAAATTGTCTATTTTTAGTTTCGAATTAGAATTCGCAAGTAAGGTTGTTCTCGAATCAAGTAAGATCACTGAATGGTTTAAGAATAAACATATCAAATCTTATAAGAAGCAAGACGATTCACCTGTTACTTTAGCTGATTTAGCTTCGCAAATATACATAATATCCCAAATTAGGAAAAAATTCCCTGAAGATCATATTGTTGCAGAAGAAGAAAACATAGATCTAATTGATAATGAGAATCGTGATATGATTTTGCATTGTTTTGATGAATTATCGATGAAGATAACAAATAATCTTATAGAATTATTGAAATATAAAGGCTCTAGCTCTAAGCGAACTTGGACCATTGACCCAATAGACGGAACTTTAGGTTATGAAAAGAAACTATGGTACGCAATAGGTTTAGGTTTAATGATTTCAAATGAACCTCAAGTTTCTGCTATATCCGTTCCAAATTATAATTCTATTGAAACGGCAGTTTTTAGGGCTATCAAGGGGTATGGTGCTGAAATGTCTTACGATAATCGTTCTTATTCGAAGATTCATGTAAGTAACTCATCTGATCTTAGTAAATTTCGCCTATATCATTCTTTGCATTACGATGAACCGTGGGTTATGGAATTTGCTTCTAAAAATAAGGTAAAAAACCACAAACAGATTGATAGCATGGCAAAATTCTGTAAGGTTGCAGATGGAACCGCTGATTTATACATAAAACCTCTTCGTGAAGATTTTTCTTTCTCTTGGGATTATGTACCAGGGGATCTACTCGTAAGAGAAGCGGGAGGAATGGTTACATACCTTAATGGTGATAATCTGGAATACAAAGGAAAATTGTGTTTGGTGAAAAGCCCTGGTTATGTAGTTTCTAACGGCATTTTGCACAATGAGGTTCTAATGAGAATAGAAGAGATAAGAGAACTAAATTAAGGATGATTTATTCTAAATTGTCAGCTGCGAGTAAATCTTTTAATGAGCTCCCTTCTTTTATGATATTTAAAACTAAATGTGTATTGGTGCGCTCAACAAACTCCGAAGAATGAATTTTTTTAATCATTTTGCTTAACTCTTGTCTCGATTTAAATCGTGAAAAGATAATAGCGTCGTATGTTCCCGTAATATCGTAAACTCCAAATACGTGAGGATCTTCGGCGATCATTTTTTCCACTTCAATCATTTTTCCTTTCGAAATTGTAATTTCGATAAAGGCGATAAGATTATATCCAAGCTTCTCGTAATCCACCCTAATTCCGTAATCCTTGATGATTTTTCTATTCTCTAAGTCTTCGACATGTTTTTTGATAGTAACTGGAGATCTATGTAGGTCTACAGCGATATTCCTGTAGGATTTTCTTCCATCTTTACTAAGAATTTGTAATATCTCTAAATCCGTGTCTTCTTTGGTTTTTGTTTCGGGGTCGTTCATACCAAAAAACTTAATATTTTATGATTTAAAAACAATTCAACTTTCTTAACGATTGATTTGTTAAATGAGTCTAAAGAACTAGGCAAGGCAAGTTAAATTTTCGCATATTCTAAAATTGTTTTTTGTTTAAGTTGATTAAATAACAAATTAGAAAGCTTTATCCCTAACAATCGAACTTTTTTATTTTGCTTTTCAAATTCCTTATACAAACTCAAAACCGTTTTTAGAACGATTTCCTTGCTGTGCATGTGAAATTGAAGCGTCTTTGATCTCGTAAATGTCAAGAATCCTTCTAACCTGATTTTCAAAGTTATAGTTTTATATAAAATACCTTTTCGTTCAACTATTTTATCAATTTTATCGTTTATTTCTTCTAACTTTGCCAATATCTGGCTAAAATCATCAGTATCCTCGTAAAATGTCCTTTCTTGACTAATAGATTTCCGAACTCCATGGAAATCATCAACCCTTCTTTTATCAAGACCATTAATCACTTTCCATATCCATTTACCATGGTTTCCAAAGAGATTTATCATTTGACTAGGAGTATAATCAATGATATCACCGATTTTTCTTATTCCTATCTTTCGTAGAACGGGTTTACTTTTGGGACCGATTCCGGGAATACGTGTAACCTCTAATTCTCTTAACATATCCTTTATATCTTTGTCTCTAATTATTGTAATTCCGTTAGGTTTATTGTAATCAGAAGCTATTTTCGCAATAGACTTTGAAGAAGCACAACCAATTGATATTGTAATTCCTACTTTTGACTTGATTTCTCTTTGTATACATAAGCAAGTATCTGTTACCTCGGTAATATCACATAGATGCGACATATCCAAATAAGCTTCATCCATTCCAACATATTGAAAAACTGGTGAAAATTTCTTAAGAATCGCCATCACTTTATCAGATGCTTCTTTATATTTAAAGTGGTTTGGCTTAAGATACACTCCTTGAGGACATAACTTATACGCTTGAGAGATAGGCATTGCAGAATGTAATCCGAATTTCCTCGCCTCGTAATTACAGGTGCTAATTACACCACGCCCTTTCCCTTTTAAGGGATCTGCGCCTACAATTGTTGGCTTCCCTTCTAATTCGGGGTTATCTCTTTGTTCTACTGCAGCAAAGAAACAGTCTAAATCACAGTGCAGAATATAACGATCCATTTGCAAATTATGGTGTTTATAGTGTTGTGAATCGAGACTCATAATTTAAGGAACTATTTTATATTATAACCCCCTACGAATTTCTTTAATCTTATGAAATAATGATAGTAATTTTAAATTAGAGTAAAACTTAAGCTGTTTATGAGCATTATTGAAGAAGATGATTTACGAGCATTGGTGGTGAATGGTGCTGAGGAGATCTACAAGAAGGGATTAGTCCAGGCTGGAGAGGGTAATGTTAGCATGCGAATACCTTATAAAGATGAATTATTTATCACTCCCACCTTTAACACATACACCACATTAGAAAAAGAGGATATTGTAAGATTAAAATTTGACGGAACTGTATTAGGTAAAAAAAGAAACCCCTCTTCTGAATATAGACTACATGTTGCTGTATACCAAAAGAGACCAAAAGTAAATGTAGTGATTCATACCCATATTCCTTATGCAATAATCTTATCCACTGCAAGAGTAAAAATCCCGGTTTTAATTGAAGAGCAAGTAATTTTTCTAGGAGGATATGTGGAAATTTCTCATTTTGCATCCGCACACACAGAGCAATTTAGCAAAAATGTCGTCAACGCCTTAGGGTCGAGGAATGGGGTTTTAATGGCAAATCATGGTAGCTTAGTTTGCGGTAGAAACATGATACATGCTATTAAAATAGCTGAATTAGTAGAGAAGCTTGCATGGGTTTATTATGGCGCTACTTTAATGGGAGGCGCTTATAGTATCTCAGAAAAATCGTGTCCAATGTTTATAGACGAGTTCAAAGACAAATTTGCTACTGTAGAAGATATTGATCTTACCTGTGAGGAGTGAATTAGGTTTATAATCCACTTACAATTTAATATTTTATGGAAACCGATAAAATTTCCCTACTTAGGGTTAAAGTTGTAAAAACTGCACAAGAAATATACTCCAAGAGATTAGTCGAGAATGGTGAGGGTAATGTAAGCGTAAGAGTTAATAAAAATGAGATTTTAGTTACCCCATCGCAAGCAAATTACCTCGAATTAACTCCCGATAAGATTGTACACATGGATTTAGAAGGCAATGTTCTTAGATCAAATGCAATTCCTTCAACCGAGGTCAAAATGCATTTAGGAATTTATAAAGATAGAAAAAAAGCAGGCGCCGTTATTCACAACCACTCAACCTATGCTACGATTCTATCAGTATTGAGAAAATCAATACCACTCTTAATGGAACAGCAAGTTATTTTTCTAGGAGGGGAGGTTCGCTGTTCTGAAATTACGACCGCCCATACGGAAGAAATGGGAGGAAGTGCAATTGATGCTTTATACAAAAATAACGCAGCTATTCTAGCGAATCATGGAGCAGTTGTTTGTGGAAAATCCCTTGAGCACGCGGTAAGATTTGCGGTAATTTTAGAAAAGTTAGCAGAAGTTTATTGGGGTGCCTTGCAAATTGATACACCTTATACGGTTCCTCCTGAAAATTTACCAGAACACCAAAAACTTTTTGAAAGGGCTTTTGCCTGTTATCCAAGAAGATTTAAAAAATAAAATTGCGTAAATTAATATCAAAAATTAGGTGGTAAATATTTCTCCAATCATTTCTTTACAAGTTAGTGACGACCTTTTGGAAAGATTTGAAGTGGTAAGATCATCCATTGGATTTCTTTCTAAAAGCGAAGCTCTAAGAGAAGCAATTGTATCATTTATAGAGCAATACGAGAAGTTCGACAATTTAGAAGGATACAAAATAATGACTATAAGTATGGTATATCCATTTAAAGAGGTAACTATCGATTACATCTCCGAAATTTATTCCAGATTCCACCAGATCATTAAAAATGTGCAAGACTGGAGAATTGCAGAGAAAAAAGTTGAAAATGTACTTACAGTTGGAGAAATCAACAGAATCAAGGATATGTATCGCTCTCTCGTTAAAATTAAGGGAGTAATATGCTCCATTCACGAAATAGTTATTGACTAGTGATACACCCTAGTCGTCAAACTTTAGAGAAAGATCTAACCTATAATTTGGAAATAAAGTTAGTTGACTGGTGCTAATTATATCAGGTTCAAACTTAGCGTATCTTCTTATGTTACCAAGATTTATATCTCCAGAAATTTCAATCAACACTTTATTTCTCAAATTTTCTTGGTGGAGTAAATTAAAGGCTTTTTCTACTCTATTTATGTTCATATTGTCTAGCATGACAATATCAGCATATCTAGCAGCTAATAACACATCTTCAACCTTTTCAATTTCTATTTCGATTTTTTTTGAGAAACTCGCGTAATTTTTGGCATCAACTAATAATCGCTTTACATCACCATCATAAAATTTTAAATGAGTGTCCTTTAAGAGAATCATATCATCTAAAGAAAATCTATGCATATCTCCACCTCCTATTGATACTGCTTTTTTCTCGAAGATTCTTAATCCTGGTAATGTTTTTCTGGTACACGCAATTCTGGTTTTCTTTGAAACTTCTGAAATTGCATCCTGATACATTCTTGTTGTTGTGGTAATTGCACTCATATGAGTCATTAAATTTAACGCGATTCGTTCTCCTTGTAATATATTCCTTGTATTACCATTTAATTCGGCTATGATTTCACCACTTATAACATGATCGCCATCTTTTTTAATATTTTTAATGTCTATTCCAAGTATTCTGCATAATCTTCCGAGTTCTTCTAAACCTGAGATATAACCTTCACTTTTAGAAATAACTTTTGCATTAGTTGTTGAGTTCTCTGGGATCACTGCCGAGCTGATATCCTCAAAATTGCAATCTTCCTCAAGATACTCCCTAAGTTTTCTATCGATAATTATATTGTTAAAATTCATTGGGTATTTTCCTTATCTTTAGTTCTTTAATAAAGTCGTAGATTAATTAATATTATGGAACGGGTAGAAAAAATTTTTATTTCTGGAGGTAATGTTCAGCTCGAGGCTGAGATATGTGATTTTAAAAACCAAACCAATGGAATACTGTTATGTCATCCTCACCCTCAATTTGGAGGAAACATGCATAATAATGTCACTTCAGGACTTTTTAACTCATTATCTGAAAACAATGTTTCATGCATGCGATTTAATTTTAGAGGAGTAGGATCGTCCACAGGCAATCATACGCATGGATCTGGAGAAATTGAAGATGTGAAGTCATGTGTAGATTTCTTAATTAATGATCTCGACAAAGGTCGAGTTCTAATCTGTGGATATTCCTATGGTGCTGCTATTGGTAGCAGTGTAGTTAATTACTCTGAGAAAATCGTGGGATTTATTGCGATTTCATTTCCATTTGAGTTTATGGGTCCCAAATATGTTAAAAGTTCGAATTCAACCAAATTCAAATTGTTTATCCAAGGAGATAGAGATTCAATTGCTCCTTTCAAGGATTTTAAAGGCTTTTACGAAAAATTCCTCGAACCTAAGGAATTCGTGTTAATTAGTGGCGCGGATCATTTTTATTGGGGCTATGAAAGGCAAATTTCGTCAGAAGTTATAAAATACATAAAAAGTAGATTAAAATGGGATTAGGAATTTAGGAGATCCTAATTAAAACCTTTCCGAATTGTTTACTTTGACTTAAATACTTCTCAGCTTCGACCACATTTTCCAACTGAAATTTATTGTCTATAATAGGATGTATTTTCTTTTTAAACACCAATTTCATAACCTCACGAAACTCGCTTTGGTTTCCCATGGTCGAACCCTTTATTTCGAGATGCTTCCAAAAGATATTAGACATTTGCATATCAACTGCTGAACCAGAGGTACTCCCACACGTTACTACTATTCCTCCTGGTTTAAGCATTCGGATACTGGATGCGAAAGTATTTTGACCAACATTGTCAATAACAACATCTACTCCTTCCTTATTAGTAAGGTCAAAATAGACTGTTTTGGTGTAGTTAGTATTTTCCTTATAGTTAATCACATAATCTGCTCCCAAAGCCTTCGTTCTTTCGATTTTTTCGGAAGTACTCGTGGTAGCAATAACAACAGCCCCAAAATATTTGGCAATCTGGATAGCCGCTGAAGAAACCCCTCCCCCTGCTCCGTGTACAAAGACCACATCTCCGGGTTTAACATTCGCTTGAGTTTTTATCATACGATAAGCAGTTAAAAAAGTCAATGGAGCGGCAGCGGCTTTATCCAAAGGAAAGTCATTTGGAACTGGTAATGCATTCACTTCAGGAGTCGTAAAAAATTCTGAAAATGTGCCCCATTGAAATTCTCCTTTAATTGAGAAATCTTTACAGAATACTTGATTTCCCGCAAGACAATATTTACACTTACCACAGCTAATCGTTGGGTTTGTAGTTACTCTATCTCCTTCTCTTAATTCGGAGACATTTTTACCTACTTCTGCAACAATTCCACTCCCATCAGCTCCTAGGATGTGTGGAAACTGAAGCTTTAAACCCGACCAACCCTCTATTATAAACAAATCAAGATGGTTTAGCGCTCCATAACTCGTCTTTATTAACACATCATTATCACTTAATTTTGGGACCGGTAAATCTCCAACTTCAAGTGAGTCAATAGGCCCATGACTTTTAATGTAAGCAGCTTTCATGTTAATTCATAATTCTATAGAAAATAGCTGGATTTAAAGGTTATATTTTTATATTATAAAACTCCCTCTTCATACTACATAGTAATTCTGAGAGTATTAATTTCTGAGTATTTAAAAAAATGAGAAATTTAAAAAGTTCAAATGGTAGATAGTTTTTCTAAGTCTGGTGCTGAGTTTTCAACAGCCCAATCAAGCAGTTGTTCGTAATAATGCTCAACATCATCGGATTCAGGTAATTTAGACAATACTGATAGAAGAAATTGTGTATCTCCTTCACCCATTATCATATTTCTACACATGATAATGTCGTTTTTAAACTTGATTTTCATACTAGAAACCGAATCTAAATCCATTTCCTCTGCCGCTTTATACGCTGCTTCACTTAATAAACTCCCCATTGCGGCTATTACCCGCTCATCCACATCATCTGCTTTATGTGATGCTAATACTAAACCAGTCGATGTAGAGAAGAGGGATGCTCTAAAGTTTCCATTATCATTAAGTTCTTTAAGAACCATTTCTAACTTACTTACCATTAAAGAGAAACCCCCTAAAAATGTGTTCGTGTTTAGTTTCAAAACTTTTCATACCTTCATCCCTCAGTAAGCCAATTATTCTTGCGGTCAATCGTTTAATTTTGTAAGAATAATAAGAATGACTTATGTTATAAATTTATCGTACTAAAAGAAGAATTTAAGATAAATTTATAATGTATGTACTTAATAGGTTATCTTCATCAATACTCATAGTGATTACACTCGGTCGCGCTAATGGTTCTTTAAAACCTTTTTTCGGAGGGGGTGCAGAGGGTTTGGTTGGACTTCCTGGATTTATTAGTAAAACATTAAAGGGTGTCCCCTCTATTTGTGGATAGTGAGTATGTCCGAAAACAAGAATGTTAATATTTTTCTCCTTAACGAAGGATTCTAAGTCAGAAGGTAATTCGTGAATAACGCCAATTCTGTAGTTTCCAATCACAATCCGTTGAAATTTTTCGAGATTAGGCAATACATCTTTATTCCCTGCCACACATATTACAGGAGCGATCGTTTGTAGAGAATTTAGAAAATCCTCTTCTATAATGTCGCCAGCATGAATAATCTTATCAACTTGCTTAAAACATGTTTTCAGTTGCTTAAGGAGCTTATCAATATATGAAGGATCATATTCTTTTGTTACGTGAGAATCAGAAATAATTCCAAACTTCATGATCGGTTATTATTCTACAATATTATGATACCCATCGCAAATATCATTAGACCGATAATCAAGTCAACTACTAATATCACCAAAAATTCAAGCTTATTTGTTGCTTCACTGCCATATGTTTTAAGATCACTTAATCCTGTTTTTATTCCTTCTTTTATTCTTTTAAATTGTATTACGAACAATAATGCGCTAACAATAAGGAGGGGGAGGTAAAGATATATCGCCAAATTGCTAAAGTCATTCCCTTGCAGATAATTCCAAATTGCATGAGCACTTATTATATTATTGAGTGCGTGTGCAAATATAACAGGAAATAACCATTTTTTCCTTAAGACAAAAAGTGAAAGCATTATTCCGACAAAAAATGTTTGTAAAAACCAAAAGAAGGGAATCCATATAGGATATAGTGAACTTATAGGATTTAAAAAGTAAGCAAAATGTCCTAACCCAAAGAAAAAAGAAGCAATTAACGCAGCGGAAAGTTTATGGGTATAAACGCTTCCACGCATGGTTACATATCCTCGTGCAATTGACTCTTCGTAAAAACCGACTGAAATTTGAATGATGATTACCGATACAATGAAAACAATATAGTTCTGAGCCAAATAGTCGTTTGTAATAGTAGCTGTTAGCGCATCAGCTTGGTATTCTATTGTTTGAGGAAAGAATATATAGGAAAAGAAATCTAATGGGATAAAAACCAGGAATAAAAACAATATCACGTACAAAATCTGATACTTAACATTACTTTTTTTTATTTTATACAACGATAAATGTTTCTTTGCCAAACTAATATCTTCCTTGATTATAACTTGCTTTTTCTGAGATTCCAAAAGAATATTTGAGAGGTAAAGAAAAACAGGAATAGCAAAGAATATAGCAATTGCCTTTGTTGAGTAGTAAATAGGTCCATACAGTGTCAAATTCGATTCAAACGCTCCCCCAATAAAAAAGGGAACTAACATGAATAAGAAAATACCCATGAATATAATCAAAACCTCGAAAAAGAATTTAAATCGATCTTTTATTGATTCTTTAAGGGAAAATGTGTTTTCAGGCATTTTAGTATTGAATAGCTTTTCTTGAATTTATATGATAATTAAAAGTAAGAGAGTTAAAAAAACCATCTTTAAAATATTCTGATGTTATGGTAAGGATAACTTTAGTTGTAATGAAAAGTTCCTAGATCAGATATAATTTCAACTTCATTTTTATTTCTATTAGAAGACGACTCGCAATATCCAACGATTTTTGCTTCTACATTAAATTTTTTTGAGATGTTAATGATTTCTTTTGACATACCCTCATCACAGAAAATCTCCATGCGATGTCCCATATTAAATACTTTAAACATCTCTTTCCAGTCTGTATTCGATGATTCTTGTATAATTTCAAAAATAGGAGGAACTTTAAATAGAGAATTCTTTACATATTTAATACCCATTCCGAAATGAAGATCTTTCGTTTGTCCTCCCCCAGTATTATGTATAATACCATTAATCGCCTTTCTATACTTCTCTAGGACAGCAATAATTATTGGTGTGTATGTTCTTGTAGGCGAAAGAAGAGCTGTTCCAAGATCGACTTTTAAATTATCTAATTTATCGCTTAATAAGTGCTTACCAAAAAAGATATGTTTTTTATCTAATGCATTGTCGAAACATTCTGGATATTTATCGTAATACTCGTGAGATAAAGTCCCATGTCTCGCAAGAGTCAATCCATTGCTTCCTATACCACTATTGTAAGTTTCTTCGTAAGATGATATCCCAGAACTCGCCACTCCTATTATAACATCGTTTATAGTGATATTACTGGCATCGATGACCATGTTTCGCTTTAAAGATGTAAATACAGAAGTGTCCACCACCAAGGTTTTCACCAAGTCCCCAATATCCGCAGTCTCACCACCACTGAAAATGGTGTTCAGACCAAATTGGGTCAATTCTTTTGAAATTTTATCGTATTCTTCAATAATCACTTTAAGAATTTCACCACTTATCAAAGATTTATTTCGACCAATTGTATTCGAAAGAAAAACATTTCCCGTGGCTCCGACGCATAAAATATCATCAATATTCATTACGACTGCGTCTTTCACAATTCCTTTAAACGCCGAAATATCACCTGTTTCCTTATAATACATATACGCTAAACTTGATTTACTTCCTGCTCCATCTGAGTGAAATATTGAACAGTAATCCTCTCTGTCATACAAATCGGGCACAATTTTACAAAAAGCTCCTGGAAAAAGCCCTGCATCTAATGATTTCACTGCTTCGTGAACTTCAGCTTTATCAAAAGATACTCCCAGTTTTAAATATTTATTATCGTTAAAAGCAGGCATTTCTATTCGAAAACATATTTATTATTTAAGTGTGTAATTAAATTATCAACAATTTCTAATGCCTTTCCAATATAATTTTCTGGTTTGAACAAATTCGCTAATTCGCTTTCAGTGAATTTGTTGTTTACTCTATCATCTTTTCTTAAAACATCGATTAGCCTACTGTTGTCACTTCTCGCTTTTATTGTGAATTGTCGAAGAATTTCATGTGCAGTTTGTCGCCCTATGCCTTTATTAACAAGTTCAATCATGATTTTTTCAGCAAATATTCCTCCATTTGTAAGATCGAGATTTAATTTTATTCTTTCTTCGTTTATTTCTATACCTTTAAAAATCGAAATTAATTGGGAAATCATAAAATCGAGTAATACAAAACTTTCAGGAATTATTATTCTTTCTGAAGCCGAGTTAGTTAAATCCCGTTCGTCTTCTAATACAATATTGTCGAGGGCTATTATTAAATTAGATTTTAACACTCGAGCTAAACTGCAAATTCTCTCAAACTTATGTGGATTTCGCTTATGTGGCATTGTAGAGCTTCCAACTTGAGAGGATTTGAACGGTTCGTACATCTCTCCAATTTCGGTTCTTTGTAATATTCGTCCCTCTCGTGAAATTTTAGCTAGTGTCTGTCCTATTAAAACTAAAACAAATATAACTTCTGCAATACGATCACGTTGAATAATCTGATTTGCTACCAACACTGGTTTTAAATTTAACTTATTCATCACTAGCTCTTGGATCTCGATACCGTTGTCTTTAAAACTTGCCATTGTTCCTACTGCTCCAGACATTTTACCGTATGATATTCTATCTATGCATTCATTCATTCGATCAATATGACGGTCGATCTCATAACCCCATACTCCAAACCTCATACCATATGTCGTAGGTATCGCTTGCTGACCATGAGTTCTGCCAATACATACAAGTCCTCTTCTCTCTTTTAAAATTAGATATATGACATTTAAAAGAGTTTTTACATTTGCTTCTAAGTATTTCAAAGCTTCTTTTAATTGCAATGCGGTAGCAGTATCTTCAATATCGTAACTAGTTGCTCCGAGATGGACATAATTCCCTGCGTCGTTTTCACATTGTTCCGCTAACGCTTTTACCATTGCCATCAAATCGTGATGGATGTCTTTATCGATTTCTTTTACTCTCTCAATTTTAACAGAATCTATCCTATTCCTTATTTCTTTTGCAGCCTCTTGAGGGATAATCCCTAATTGAGCTTGAACCTCTGCCAAAGTGGCTTCGACATTTAGCCATAATTTTAATTTATAATCTTCTGTAAAAAATTTTGAAATGTCGGACCTGTACCTGTTTTCAATCGGACTCAAAAATTCGTGAACCATTACAAATTATATAATGATTTCTCTGTAAATATATCTTATTTATTGATTTTCAAATCTAACTAATATGGTTACTTTTGAACGACATTCAATAGAAATTAATAATTTATTTGCCCGTAACAATTAAAATGCTAATGATTATTATTATCACGGGTATGAGTTTCAAAAAAAAATACTTTTTTTTCAGGTGTACCAATTGTGGAAATTGGTTTTATTCTGATAGATTCATAAAGAGAAAAAAATGCTTTATATGCAATAGATCTTTTGCCTTCAAGAATTCGACCAAATTTTCAAAATCATGTACTCCAAGAGAAGCAATTCATTACATTCAATATCTAAAAAAAAATAATATCAAATCAACAAATTAATGGAAATTTTATGAATTGGATTTTGTAGGGGAAACAAATAATAGGTTATAACAAGATTTTAATTGTTATTTAAATTGTTCCCTTTAAATAATACAGTTTAAACATAACAGACTTCATGGAAGAAGCCTCAATTATAAATCAGTCGTTTATTAATAATATTATAAAAATCTCTAATCAAAAAGTCGATTTTTGGGATATTAGCTATAGTGTAAACCATGGAACGATTTTGGATTTTACAGATAAAAAAAGCAAAGAGATATCTTATTTCGAATTGCATGAATGTGGTATTAGAAGTTTTTACGATGGAGGATGGGGATTTGTAACTTTAGCCAATGTGAATAAAAAATCAATTCTAGACGGATTTGAACACTCTATCAAATTAGCAAGGTTAACTGGGAATTACTCCAAAGAAAAATTTAAAATTACTTCTTTAGATCCGGTGAATGCACAATTTGAAGTGAAGCAGAAAAAAAAGTTAGAAGATATCTCAATTGAGGAAAAAATTGATATTGTAAAATTCCATGAAAAAAACGCTAATTCGTATTCTAATAAGATAAAGAACACACGTACCCTTTATACCGATGCTCATAAAAACAAAACTTATTTCAATTCCTTTGGAAGCAATATAACCCAAAAATCTTCAGTTATACGTCTATTTAACTTAGTATTTACCCAAGAAAGTGGAAATATTCAAAAATCTGTAAATTCGATTGGGGGTAATGGTGGTTTTGAAATTGTTGAGACTACGGACGCTCAAAATTTAAGCTCTAAATCGTGCCAAGAGGCACTAGATTTACTTGACGCAAAATCTCCAGTTGGAGGAAGATATCGGGTGATAATGGACCCCAAACTTACGGGAACTTTTATTCACGAAGCTTTTGGGCACGCAATTGAAGGAGATATCGTATTAAACAAAGAAAGCTTGTTACAAGACAAAATTGGTCTTCAAGTCGCACAAGAGGATATAATAATAATTGACGATCCAAGAATAGGGTTTGCATCTAAACTAAATTTGCCATACGAGTTATTTGGAAGTTATTTTGTTGATGATGAAGGAATTCCGTCACAAAAAACTACTATTATTGAAAATGGAATTCTCAAGAATTATTTGCACAACTTAGAGACTTCTTCAAGAATGAACAAACCTCCTAATGGCCATGGAAGAGCATTTTCAAGTACCTCAAAACCTCAAGTTAGAATGGGAGTCACTTATATAGAACCTGGAGATTGGGAATTAGAAGAAATGGTTCAAGAATGCAGGAACGGAATCCTATGCGAGGATTTTCAATATGGTTATACGGATCCCACCACAGGTAATTTTACCTTTCGAGTAAAGCTTTCTTATATTGTAGAGAATGGGGAAAAGAAGGATTTAATGAGAGATGTGTCATTATCAGGTATGACTTTAGAAGTTCTAAATCGAGTTAGTGCATTAGGAAACGAGAAAACTTTAAAATTTAGTGATGGTATGTGTGGTAAAGGAGGCCAAAGAGTCCCAGTATGCGACGGAGGTCCCTTTATAATGTTAGAAGATTTCACAGTAGGAGGATTGAATTAAATGGAAGAAGATTCGATAGTTTATTCCTTAGCTGAAGCTGGAATTAAAAAGTTGTGCAATTTTAACTCCGATATAAAATGCGCTGAGATTTTTATAAATCAATCAAAGTATGTGAATATAGAAGTTGAAGAAAACTCAATAAAACATAGCGAAGTAGGAACAGATGAAGGTATCTCAGTAAGAACAATAAATCAGAAGGGTTCTCTGGGATTTTCTTATTCCAATTGCTTATCTAAGGAAGCCTTGAACAAAATAATCTCTACAAGCGTAAAATTAATGAAGAACGGTACAAGCGATATCGATTTCCGCGATCTACCAACGCAGTACGAGACTTATCCTAAAATCAATAATTTATACGATGAGGAAATTGCAAACCTACCAGTAGAAGAAGTTGTAAAGGCGTTTAAAGTAACTGAAATTTTGGAAGTTTGTGAATCCGATGATGCAGCTATCTCGCAATCCGCGGATTTTTCTACAGATTATTTAAAAACTTATATATTTAACACCAATGGTGTAGAAATTAGTGGGAAGAGCACTTCGTGTTCAGTTACTTCAAATATGATCTTGTTCGATAAGTTTTCTAAAACGAGTGCTTTTGGATTTGATTATCAAGTTGAACGGGAATTGATTCGCTTGGAACCTTTAAAAGTCGCTCAAAATGCATTAGAATCCGGAAAGAGAAATTTGAAAAGGAAAAAAGTATCTAACATGACGGTCCCTTTAATCCTAACCCCAAAAGGGGTAATTAATCTAATTTTAAGACCTCTTTCTGATGCTATTAATGCTGAAACTTACCAATATAAACGAAGCTTTCTTGTTGATAAACTTGGCGAGAAAATTGGTTCTTCCCATTTAAACATTAGAGACGACGCTCTCATTGAAGGAGGAGCGGGTTCGTCCGAATTTGACGCCGAGGGGGTTCCATGTAAAAATAAGCTACTTATAGATAATGGAACTCTATTAAACACTGGTCTCCTTCACAATAGTTATACGGCGGGTAAAGACGGTGTTCTAAGTACTGGAAACGCTACACGATCCTCGTACCAATCCACACCTAGTATAGGTATTACTAATTTGATTCTAAAACCCGGTAACACCACCTTAAACGAAATAATTACAAGCGTTAAAGAGGGAATTATCTTGGATTACACTGGAGATAGGCCAAATGTCGCAACCGGAGATTTTTCTGGGTTGATATTGCATGGTAATTATGTATGCAACGGTGAAATTAAAGAATCCTTAAATGAGACTATGTTGGGTATTAATTTGATGCAACTATATAACGATATTGAAATGGTGTCAAAAGAATGTAAAACGTACGGACCGTATCGCGCTCCTTACATTAAAATCTCAAAAGCTAATGTTATTGGATCTAGCAATCAATCGTAAATATGTAGCTTTAAAAAAAGAAGTGCGTAGAAATTTTCATCAAGCTGCTCCATAAACTGCCAGAGTTCGACAATAATCGTCTGATTATACCCAGATGTCGAAAAGGAAACAAATAACTTTTCTGAAATCCAAGATTGGTTATGCTCTAAATGATAATTACTAGTTCTAAATACCATTTCTGTATTCGATGATCCTTCTGGACTCATAAGGGTGTTATTGTTACCTTTTAAGATTCTTAGAAAAAAGGTAAAATCCTTTTCCAATTGGTTTTCGACCGTTACATAAAATTCTATATTTTCGTTTATTTTTGCGTCCGTAGGATAATCTTCAGCAAGTTTATTAGAATTGAGCAAACCAAATCCTACATATCCTGGTTCGCGATTAACGATAAAAAAAGCGATAAAACCTGAGACAATGATTATACCTATTACCAAAGAAATAGTAACGAGCTTTTCAAACGCTTTTTTACTTCTTAAAATCTTAATATCCATAGTGTTGTTAGTTGATGTTTTCGATATCTTTAAACCAAGCAATAGTTTTTCTTAAACCCTCTCTCAAAGGGGTGGTAGGTTCCCAATCAATCAGATTCTTCGCTTTAGTTAAATCAGGACATCTCCTTATCGGATCGTCTATTGGTAACGGGAAAAATTTGATTTTAGAATTTGAGTTGGTTAGCTCTATTATTATTTCAGCTAGTTCCAAAATTGTAAATTCTTTGTCGTTACCCATGTTTATAACTTCACTCGTAGTATTCTCATTATGTATAAGTTTAAGAAACCCCTCAATCTCGTCTACTACATAGGTAAACGATCGCGTTTGAGAACCATCCCCAAAAACCGTTATGTCTTCGTCGTTTAACGCTTGGTGGATGAAATTTGGTATAACTCTGCCGAATTCAGGACCGTGACGGATTCTCGGACCCGAGGTATTGAAAATTCTGACGATTTTCGTACGAATTTTGTGCTGCAGTTCGTATGCTTTTACAAACGCCTCTCCGGCACGTTTGGATTCGTCGTAACAACTTCTTGGTCCAACGGGATTTACACGCCCGAAATAAGACTCCGCTGTTGGCACAACTTCCGGAGGGGGATTTCCATACACTTCAGAAGTACTTGTATAGAAAAATACCGAATTGTGGGCTTTAGCAATCCCAAGTACGTTCATAGTTCCTAAAGTATTGCTCTTTAAAATCGAGATCGGATATTTTTGAAATTCAAATGGGGAAGCTCTACTCGCCATATGCATAACAATATCAATTTTCTTTATATCTCCTACACATACACCTACTGGGTGATTACTTATCCCAAAATAGATAGGCTGTGATATATCGTGATTAATGAATCTAAAATTATCCATTTCCATAAGATGAGATATGTTTTCGTATCGTCCAGAAGATAGGTTATCTATACAAATACAATAAGCACCTTGCTTTATTAACACATCACACATCCAAGATCCCAGAAATCCCGCTCCACCAGTTATTAAAATTGTCTTATCTATAAATGATATCCCTTTTTGTTCAATCCTATCAGTAATTTCGTTTATATCGAGATTAAAATCGTAATGCATGATAAACTAATCATATAATCTTAAAATCTTATACTTAAACAGTATTTGAATTGATTTATTATTTTTTGAAATTCATTTCATTACACCCTTCTATTTTTTTAGATCTTAATCATATCTATATTTAAGAACTCCTCAAAAATAGGAGAGTGAACGGGTATATATATCTCGGATTTCTCTAAGTCTATTGCGTCTTATATCCACAATATTGGCAGAATTTTTGCTCTAAAGGATAGTGGTGCCCACAATTAGCGCATTTTTTAAGAGAATTATTCAGAATTTCACGCCCTAACATTTCAAAAGCTTTTTCTACATTTTCACCGGTTTTAGCGGAGGTTCCAATGATTTCTCCTTGAAATTTGTGCTTATCAAATAATTCTTGGGCGGCTTCCTTTAAAATCTCTCGTTTTTCCTCAAGATCAATTTTAGCCTCGATTAATAATTTGGTTTTTGGTCCATTTGGCACGTTTGATATTACTTTAATCCATTCATCAAGATCTTTTAAGGAATCGGAATTTGTAATGTCATAAAGCAATAAAGCTCCTGAGGCTCCTGAAACATAGGAAGGGAGTAAAATTCTAAATTTTTTCTCTCCGGCGAAATCCCATATATTTAGGAGAATATCTGTTCCATCAACATTTAACTTTTTTGTTTCGAAATCGACTCCAATTGTAGACAGCGTAGAAGTGTCAAATTTCCCCGAAGCATACCTTCGGATTAAAGAGGTTTTTCCTACGTTCTTAGAACCTGCAACAACAACCTTGAACTTTATCGTCAAAAATCGACCTCATAAGGGTTTTATTCAATAAGTATAATTATTGCTTCGAGTGAAATATATTCCACTATAATAATATTAAAACTATCGGTTAAAAATTTATTTTTTATCTTGGATACTGAATTTAAGAATTTATTTCAAGCGAGATTTTAAGAAGATTCAAACTATTCTTTTTTTTCTTTATATTTGAACCTTGATATTTTATAGATATTTTGGGCGGTTTTCTTCCCTATGTTTTCTACTTTCATTAAGTCTCCTATTTCTGCATTTGTTATATTTTGTACAGTTTGAAGTTCTCTTAGTAAACTTTTTGCTCTATAGGTATTAACACCAGGAAATCCAGAAGTAATGTATTCAAGTAAATTAGGAAAGTTTTGAGGGGTTTTCCCAAACCTTACTTTTGGTTTCGACTTATTCTCTTGTTGTTCCTTTTTTGCAAGTTGAAAAATAAATTTTGCAGTTTCCTCGGGACTCTCTGTTCTGTAAATTTGGACCCCAAGGTTTAGTATTATGGATGTAATTGCTCCGTATATGGCATTTTCGTTAATAGACAAATTTGAAAAAACATTTCCCTCTAAAATTAAGATGGAAATAGCGAAATTCTTAGAAAGGTTACATAATTCCTTAAACAATCTTCCATCTTTGATTGAGGAAGTAAAATCTTCTGTACTCTTTCTTTCTAATCCTGTTCTCTCTGAAACGATATAGTCGGCTATATCAAGTTGCTTTAACTCGATTTGTGCGTCAAATAATGACAGAGTTCTTACTACGGGAGAAGCTGTTTCCCTATTGTCGCATATTATAGTAACTTTTTCCACTGATACCTTAAACTCATCTATAACTTTGATTCCATTATTATTATCACTTTTTAGTGAATTTTTATTAGTAAAACTTAGAATGGATTTTTGTTTATTCCCAGGATCTGTAACATTCTCCATTCCTTTAATTGATTTTAAACTTGATCGCATAGTGCTTTCTTTAGCTTTCTCCGCCCAATAATACCCTTCATCTCTAGTGTCTTCCGCAATTAACACATATACTTTTCCTTCCTTTTTTCTCCCTGTTCTTCCTCTCCTTTGAATGGAACGGATAGCGCTTGGAACGACATCGTAGAAAACTACCATATCACACTCTGCTATATCTAAACCTTCTTCAGCAACACTAGTGCCAACTAGAGTAT
>JAHPYY010000099.1 GCA_019058515.1 Promethearchaeota archaeon | reverse complement strand
TCATATAATAATCAGAATCAAAATATTCACGATTTTTATTTCAAAGACGATGATATTCTCAATGAGAGTTTTGAAGCTTATCTCCTTGAAATTTCAAATGGAACGCTAATTATTACTTCAAAACACGAAAAGGGGTTGTTTTACGGTCTACAAACATTAATTCAATTGATTAAAAATTACATTATTTTAGAAGCTGATAGATCAACTCAAACTTTAATCTTACACGAGCGTGTTTTACTGCCAGAAATAGAAATCATTGATGCTCCAGATTTAAGCATAAGAGGAATTTCTCAGGACATTTCCAGAGGTCAAGTATTTACCGTCGAAAACGCAAAGAGGTTCATAGATATTATCAGCCATTATAAGCTTAATTTTTATTGTTTGTACATTGAGGATATGTATGCACATCCTAATCATGTAAATATTGGAAAGAATAGAGGTGCTTTAACTTCTGAAGAAATAAAGGAAATAGATGCTTACGCAAAAGAACGATTTATTACTTTGTGTCCAATATTCGAGACTTTTAGTCATGTAGATAACATTCTTAGTCATAAAAAGTATCGTAATTTAGGTGAATTTCCTGGAGCTCATTGTTTTAACTTAATCGATAATCGAGTGTTCAAATTTATTGAAGATTTTGTAAATTATCTCTCAAACTCTTTTTCCAGTTCTTACTTTCATATTGGTTGTGACGAAAGTTTCGATTTTGGAAGATTTAAATCAATGGACTATGTTAAAAAAGTTGGAAAAAGCCAAGCATATCTAGAACTTTACGAAAAACTCGTAGAAATTGCTTTAAATGCCGGAAACACCCAAGTCATGATGTATGACGATATAGTGGTAAACGACGAGTATGTGCTTAAACAATTCAGAAAAGATGTTATTTTGATGCATTGGGACTATTCTCCTAAAACTTACTATCCAAAAGTTGAAAAATTGCTTAATGCAGGATATAAGGTTGTTTTAAGTCCCTCGATGTTAAATGTCCAGCGAAATTTCCCTGATTTAAAAAACTCCGATAAGAACATTTGCAACATCTCAAAACTCGCTTACGAAAAAAAGAATAATAACTGTTTAGGAGTGATATGCGCCTCGTGGGGGAATTTTCGGTATTATTCGCTCAGAGAAAACGAGATTTATGGTTCTATATTGACTGCGAGTTTAAGTTGGAACTTTAAAGGACATAATAGAGACAACTTTCGAAAGTATTTCGGATTTCTGTTCTACGGAATTTTAGAAAAAAATTTATATCGCTTTTGCACAGCATTTGATATTTTAGGTGACATTCCCTCGATGTTCAATAAATTTTCAATTTTATCTTTTCCTTTTTTCTATGTTTATTTCTTTAAACATCCTTTTGCTAGACAAGACTATATACCCTCGTTTAAGTATTTTAACGAATTAAAGCGTAGGAGTTTAAACTGTAAGTCTGAATTTAATCGTTTAGAAAAAGATATCTTGTTTGAAAAGGAACATTTCAAAAATCTCATATTCGCAGCAGAATTGGGAAAACTCCTAAGCGAAAAAATTAAAGTAAGCTATACAGTTGCGAATGTTCTTAAAAAGCACCGCTTAAACGAGGAGTTAAAGAAGAGAATATTGAATCTATTACATCATGAAAAAATGCATTTGTTGGAATGTAGAGGCGAATATCAGAAGTTTTGGCTAAGTTCTGCCAAAAGACCATGTTTAGATATAGTTTTAAAACTTTTTGACTTTATTATTCAATGCTATGATGAAAAGGCTTCTCAAATCAAAGATAATATAAAATTTCTTGATCCATATCTACCATCACATTGGATTTGGATAAATGAAAAAAAGTCAGGCAAATCTGGGCGCTATTTCCAGAAAGATTTCACGTTGACCCAAAATGTAAAAAAGGCAATTGTACAGGTAATGGCATGCAACTATTTAAGATTAAGAGTAAATGGAAGTTATGTTGGGGATGTTTCAAGTAGATTCTCCTTATCTATAATCCCAATATCGAATCGAGTAAAAGTATTCGACATAACGGATAAACTTAAGCGCGGTAATAATAATATTGATGTTCAGGTTTTTAATTTTGAAGGATATAAAGGTGCTATAAACTTATTTGCTCAAATTCTTCTTGAAGATAATTCAATCTTAGAGATAGCATCAGATAAGTCTTGGCGAGGTTATATAAAAGCCACTCGTTATAAGAGTAGAACAAATAATAGACAATCCGATCCTGCAATCTGGAAAAAAATTAAATCTTATGGCTTTCCCCCTGCACTGAATGGAGACATTTTTAAACCCAATCTTCTTAAAGGGGAAATTTCATATACACAAGATTACTTCGGTATTCAAGGATTTCTTTATAGCGCGCTTAATATACAGGTTCACAAATCTCGTTATTACTTTTTAGATTACGACTTTGATACATATGAATATAATACCTTTCGAAAAAGCCTTGGTAAACTTTTAATCGGTTTGATTAGACCTTTAGTAATTGTAGTAGTTCTCAAAAATCTTTCAGTTTTAAAACGCCTAATTAACTTTTTGGTTAAAAGATTAAAGCCTTTTGATTAATTTACACGATAATCCGAGCATTCCAAGATTTTTAATTTAATCCTTTGCTAAATAAATTAAAGAAGAGATATGGTTTTAATATGGATAACATTAAAAAATTACTCAATGACCTTTTAGAAAAGAAAATCTCAATCGACGAGGCAGAAAAACAATTAAAAGTGCATACAATAGAGCGAATAGGGGAATTAGCAAAACTCGACACGACCAGAAAAATAAGAACGGGAATTCCTGAAGCGATCTATGCACAAAATAAGGATTCCAAGTTAGTTATCGAGATTATAAATCAATTTCTAATTAAGAATAAATATGCGATTGTTTCCAGATTTAACCAAATTCACGAAACCATGATACGAGACACCTTTGAAAAATCTGAGTTGTACAAGTTAGAGATTAATGATCTGGCGAATATAGCTATAATTAGAGAAAAATCATTTACATTCGAGGAAAAAAATGGAAAAGTTGGGATTATAACGGCAGGGAGCTCAGATGTAAGGGTTGCGGAGGAAGCTAAAATTATAGCAGAAAGTATGGGTTGCAAAGTTATTACCAGTTACGATGTTGGGATTGCTGGAATACACCGATTATTTGAACCGTTAAGTAATATGATAGAGAAAGAAGTACACGTAATTATCGTGTTTGCAGGAATGGAAGGAACATTGCCAGGGGTAGTTGCAGCCCTTGTTGATGTTCCCGTCATAGGTGTTCCCATCTCAAGTGGATATGGATTAGGAGAAAAGGGAATTGGGGCGTTGACAACGATGTTACAATCGTGTTCTCCAGGGTTATTAGTGGTAAATATTGATAATGGATTCGGAGCAGGAGCGTCGGCTGCATTAATCGCAAATATGGTTGGTAAATCCTAAATTTTCATTACAAATATAAGTTTTTCCATTAACATAAGCTTAATTTATAGTTCTATTATGGTTCAATAAATTAAAATCGTTCGTTAATTCGATCGTATCAACATCTCGGAAAATTATATTATATTAATGATTTTTATAATTCGAGTTTTTCTGATTACTAGGTTATAGAATAATGGATAGCTTAAGCTTCCCAACAATACTGAAAAACATCGCATCTGGTACTGATTCTGAAGAAAGTGAATTAGATATAGTTAAAAGAATTTTTACTCTATTTTCGACATTAGAACACGAAATTGTCGAAACAAGAACAAATTTAATTAAGAAGCTTAAAGTCTCGAATGATGAATTTGATAACTTAATAGCAAATATCTTCAACAAAAACTTTTTCCAAAGTAGTGAAATAAGCGATGAAGAACTATTCAGTCTATCGCACTCTGGTAAAAGGTATTATAAAAACGAGATTTGCAGTTTTCTCAGGAATAATAATTGGGGAGAACATTTTGATGATGAAGAGATACTGCATTTTTTGGATACTCAGAAATGTGAAAATCAATTCCAAGAAAATACACCTTCTTTTATAGGTTGTCTTGTAGCTGATAAGCAAGGCAAAACTTTATTAAGGTTTGAGATTTTCGACGGAGCCATACAATATTATTTAAATTCTAATAATATTGATGATTGTGAGGAGATAAATCCAGATCTTGATCTAGAATTAATACCTATGTTTGTCTCGGCTCTTGAAAAGTTTTCTAAGAATATCAACTTAAAGGATTTGTCTGGATTAAAGTTAAAGGGAACAGGTGTTAAATTACAAATTTTTCCATATGATAAATTCACAATAACATGTTTTATAAACCCTATCATCGATCTAAAAAATGTTAAAACAAAATTCAGGCAATATTTCGATAGTATGTTCGAAAATTACCAACAAGAATTAAAACTTAGCATGGAAACGGGATACATGGAAAATATCTCCCATCTGAGCGATCTAGGCCGTGAAATGCTCAAAGAACTGAATAAGTTCGTATATATAATAGAATTCAAAAATTTGGTAAAGAATCTAAAAGAATTTGATATGACATACGCTAAAACTCTCTATTCTAAGTTAAATAAGCTGTATAATGACTTAAATTTAAAATTCGGAATTACTCTAGAAAAAATAATAAATCTAAGATCTTACTTGGTTAGGGCTATGTTTGACGAGGATTTAGCAGAATTGAAGAAAATTGTCAAACACGCTCAAGATGTGTTTGTAGAAAACACTTAAAACTTTAGGCTTAATAATTCTTGTAATTCTAACCATATTTCTTTTTTTATTAAAAAGTTTTTAATAAAATTATAAATAGTCGTAAATCAAAATCCTAATTAAAAACATTAAGATACATAAAGAGTTTAAAAAATGGCAACAGCTGCATCGATAGAAGCGTTATCAAAACTAAGAATATTGAATCCCGAAACTGGATGGTACATTATCCCTGTATTGGCAATCGTGCTTTACATATATGGCGTTGAAATTAAGAATGCTAGAGAAACGAATGATTGGAGGACTATCTTCGCCGGACTGACGGTATTGGGTTTAGATTTTTTTAACGAAATCTGGAATGCGTTAATATTTGCTTTCTCCGGCTTCTCCGCATTTTGGACCACTCCTGGTCAAAGTGCTTACATTATTTTAATTGGGTGGAACATAGAGATCGCGTTTATGTTTTCCTTGGCAGGAATCATATTCGCTAAATTTTTACCCGAAGATAAAAACAAGAAAATGCTCGGATTGCCAAATCGTTGGGCTAATGCTATTGGATTTAGTTTGTTTTGCGTTATAGTTGAGATTTTACTTAATTGGGGAAATTATTTAATCTGGGAATATGTTGTATGGAACTGGTATAATCCTATATTAGTGTTTCTTATCGGATACTTACCCTTCTTCTTAGGTGCATTCTTCGTATACGATATGGAGGACGATAGAAAGCGTATTAAGTTTGTTGGAGCAATTTGGGCCGTAGGATTTACATTGCTAATTGTTTTTGGATTAATCTTCATACCGCAAGGTCTAATGTAAACTTGACAACGGTTAATATTCCTATTTTTTTTCTGTTTTATACAAATATGTCCAATTCCTCAAACAATTTGCTAATTGATTAAATATAAACTTTTATAAACGTAAAGTACTATTATATAAATTGCAACTATTTTTAATTTCAAACCTTATAAGAAAATATTTTCAACTCATAGATGAGACAAACCTATGGTTGCTATTTTAAATAACGATTTTCTTGAAAGATCTAAGAAATTGTACAAGGAAGGAAACTTCCAAGATGCTTTGCAGACCTTCGAAAAAGCTATATCACATGTGGATCGTTCAAAAGATAAGTCTGAATATCTGTCGTATCTAGAAAACCTTTTAAAGTTTTGCAAAGATAATAACGCTTTAGAAGACGAGGCTTTAGTATTAAGAGCGATGGCTAGGATTTATTCCGCTTTTAGGATGCATGCAGATGCGATGCGACTACATTGGCAAGCCCTTAAATTACAAAAAAGATTAGGAAAACAAAGCGTCGTTGCAGATGGCTTGGTGTTTTTAGCAGAAGATTTGCAAATCTCGGGAAACTACGGCGAAAGTATTAAGGCATACGAAGACGCCTCTGATATTTACAAGAGTTTAGGAAAACTTCGCCTCGTAAAGGAGTTAAAAAAGAAAATAATTGAGATTAAGGAATTTTCAAAAGAGTTAATCGAAGACGAATACTACCTGCAAAAATTTGGCGTAGATAAATACTAATTGAATTTGCGTTATTTAATCTATTTTTTCCTTTTTATTTTCACCGAAATTGATTTTAAGTTTACGCGAATATTCTTGAAATATCTTAATCGCTTGTTCTTGAGCTAATTGATTAATACTTTTTATTGGTATTCCTGTCTTATCGCTGATTACTTTTAAATGGTCAAATTCTGGTTTAATATTTATTAATTTGATAGCATCGACTGATTTAATAAAAGAGATTTTATAATCAAGAAAATATTGAATTCCATCGATTACCATTTGTTCTTGGATTATACGCCGATCGACGCAAACACGCGGTATCTCGTAATACCTGACCCCTAAAGTTCCTAATTCTTCAACAATTTTTTCTATTAAAGTATACTTCATAGTTGGATGACAAAGAATTCTTAGCAAATGACTCGTGCGGTTTTTTTTAGAAATACCAGATAACACCTGAATATCTAAAACATCTTCTTGTTCCATCTTCCTTATAAAATGACCTATTAATTCCCCAGAAACATCATCGATATTTGTTTCCAATACGATTACTGGTTCTTCGTATATCTTCAAGTAATTTCCTTTTTCAGAATCAATAATGCTACCTAATGATATCCTTAAAACATTTAAAAATTCCTTAAATTTTTTTTGACCGGTTCCATAACTAACTTTATTTACTGTTATTTTGGTTTTAATCGTTTTAGGAGCAAGATTCGCAATTAGAGCTGCTCCAGTTGGAGTCAGTAATTCGCTTTCAATAGGACCAAATTTAACTATAAGATCAGAATCTTCTATTATCTTCATTGTTGCAGGAGCCGGTATTGGAAGTATCCCATGAGCTCCTTTAATTGAACCGCCCCCCACGGGAATAAAGTTATATAAAATTTGAAATGGTTCGTTAAACACACCAATTACATCTAGCGCTTTAGATACTCCTAAAATATCAATTAATGTGTCAACCGAGCTGAGTTCGTGGAGATGAATATATTCTACAGGCTTATCGTGCACAGCAGATTCTGCTTTAATCAAGGAATTTAATACATCGTTTGCGTAGAGTTTAGCTTTATCCGAGTACTCGTTAGCATTTAAATAATTGTTAAGAGAATCCACAAGAACTCTTGCAGAACGGTGGTTCTTAGTTTCTTTAATTCTAATTTCAAGTTGATTGACTTTTAACCCAAATCGCGTTATTGTATTTAGTTTAATATCTAACGAGGCCACACCTAGAATATGGTTT
Organism: Promethearchaeota archaeon; assembly: GCA_019058515.1. The sequence goes on along the minus strand of JAHPYY010000099.1, from coordinate 4,915 downwards.
TTAAGGTGAAGTAACTGGGTGATCAAACCTTCTGGATTAGGTATTAAACCAAGCAATGACGCTAAAAACATGTCACCAGAAAGACCAGAATTGGAACAATCAATAAATAATATATTCATTCTAGAATCACTTAATTGTGTAAAGAGATTTACTGGGAAATTATTTTGTCGATATTTCTTCAAAAAATAATATATAAGTGTTTTGATATATAATTATATTAACAATTAGTAATTATTTTCTAAAAGATTTAATTTATTTAGATTAGCTAACATGAGTGAATTACAGACAATCAAAAGCTTTATTACTCAACTACCGGCGTCAATCTTAAAGTTATTAAACATTTATCCTCCATCAGGAATAATCCCAGAACCTGTCGACTCTATTGTAAACATGTATAAAGGAGTTGATAGAATAAGCATCAACATGATCGATAATTTTGGATTGTTTGAAATTACATATCATAAACCTCAATTCATGATTTCTAATTCAGAGGTAATGCTATTGCTTAGTACCAAGAATCCGTACACGCTAGGGATGCTTCATCAAATAATGTTTGGAGGATTTGAAGTTGAACTAAATGGGTTTCATTTCTTAAAATATTTAAATCAACACGATAAAAAAAGTTGTTTTATCGCAAGAAAAAAAGATTTAGAAAGGTACGATGGCGGTACGACTTCAATAGCTAAAGACTCAGATATGGCGACTTGGGTCGAATCCGCAAAAGTAATAAATAATTACGACCTCTCATGGATGCATTACTTAGATTTCGAGAATCTTCACAAACAACAACAAAGATTACGCCAAAGAACTCCCGAAGATTTAATTGAAAAGCTAATCAATCGAACGGATAAGTGGATACTTAGCAACTTTAAACAGCTTCGATCAAACTCCTTAATGATTATAATAGGAACTCACGGTAGAAGTAGAATGAATTTAGAATATTCTGGTAAAATTGCTCAATGGCGCGAAGCGAGCGTCCCTATAGCAATCTTTATGAGAAAATAATCTCTTTAATTGAGTTTTTTTATTGATTAAAATATGGAACACGACTATAAGCGATTCACCGTATCGCTTCCACAAGACTTATACGATAAATTCGAGGACTTTAGAAAGAAATTAGGAATTTCGAGATCTGGTTTGATCAGAAAAGCGATGCATTCCTTTATGCTCCATGAAGAGGATGTAACTACATCTTCTTCTGAAGAAGTAGTAGGCTGTATTACTCTGATTATGAAACATGAACATTTTGATTTAACTCATTATCATGAGGAATCGGTAAAAGAAGCACACGAACACGATGAATCAATTCATACTCACGAATATATGTCCCAACCAATCTACTCGAGTGTCCAGCAAACGGATTTGATTTTGAGTAATGACATCCAGCATCACTTTGAAGATGTTATAATCTCTACACTTCATGTACATTTAGAATTCGATAAATGCTTGGAAATCTTGGCTTTATCAGGATTAAATCATCGAATTGTCGAATTGAAGAAAGCGCTACAGAAATTAAGAAGCATTCAATCAGTTGGATTTTTCATTGTAGATAAAAACCCATAGGTAAAAAGAAGAGAGAATAAAAAATCCCTAATTCACAGAAAAGTAGTTTTAGGTAAGGCGATTTGGATAGGAATTTTTTTATTCTGTAGTACTGTGATCGTAAAATCTGTGTGTGGTAGTTAAAACATAAATTCGATCATTATTAATCCGATAACACTAAAAGTTTTGTAATTTTTAAGTCTTAATTACTTGAATTAGACTAAATGTGCGAAAAAGTATTCTTTTTTTCCGAGAATCTCTTAATTTTACATTTAACAGCTACTAAACTGCTATTCTTTTGCATTATCTGGTAAAAGGCATAAATAAGGGTTAAGAACGAAACTCTCAAAGTCACTTCATGAATTAAGATTCTCAACTTCACAAACTATGTTTATGATGATCAACTTTAAATAAGCTGATAGGTAAAGTTAATATTAATACATTTAAAATTTTAAATAAGCTTTAAAAAAAATTGGAGGAATAAACATATGGCAAAAAAAGCTGCCGCAGCTTCTACTGATGCCTTGTTTGTCAAAAGTAAAGTAAGGGATTACATCAAATCGAAGGATTGTTACACTAGCGGAGAGTTAATTGATGGTCCCGCTTTAAACAACGCCATAAAAGAACTTTTAGACAAGGCAATAGACAGAGCTAAAGCTAATAATAGGAAAACCGTTCAAGAACGCGATTTGTAAAAATTACATGCTATTTTTTTTTTAATTCTACTTTTAACTATTATCTTTAAGATTTTAAATTCAAATTCCGTAGACTTATAAAAAAGCGGAAATAAAAGAACGAAGTTTTTACAACTTCATTTATAAAGAATGTAATGACAGTTTCCGACTACTACTCAACTCATTCGAAAGCTCTTAGAAAAGAGAACGATGGTATTCATTACACTTTAATAATCAATAAGCTTGGAACCAGTATTTATGGACTTAACCTCTCTAAGAAGTACAAATTGGAAGAGAATTTAGTTTCTGGACTTTGTACTGTGTTTATGTCATTTTCTAAAGAAATAATAGGAAAGAATGTAAAACTAATAGGTATGGGAAGCATAAACTTCCTAATTTTCGAATTTAAGTATTTCAACTATGGAATTTTGTGTAAAGAAAAAGAAACTCTTGATGTGATAAAAGAAATAATTTCTGAAGTAGATGAGTTGTTTCAAAAATATGTTCTTGAAAAAAAAATCAATATCAGATTGGAAAACATCTATGATAAACTACTCGATCAGGAGATATACAATATTGTTCGAGGTTATTATTGGCGTGAATACGATTTAGATTTAGAAAAAAGACTTATTAAATATTTAGAATCTGTTATGCAGTTAGAAGAATTGAAAGGAATAATATTGCTCTCAAATAAAGGACAGGTCGTTTTTTCTTCTTTAAAGACTGATAATTTAATGCAATATTTAAAAGAAATAGAGTTTAGAGTTAAAATTTGTAACAATAACATTTTGAAATTAATATACACTTCAAAAAATGACGATTTAATCTTTTCAGAAAACCTTAAGGATTTGTACATTTTAATTCTCGTTTTCGAATCAACATATATCCGATTTGGATTGGCGGAGCTACTCACTAATAAAATTAGCTCTAAAATAAAAAGTATCTTGCAGTAATAACTAAATTTTGATATTTTAGGATATAAGCCTATGAGATATAAAAACACAATTAAAAAATTCTCCAAGACACCATAATATATCTAAACTTAATCAATATATTAGAATCATGACTAAAGCAGAAGATGACCTACAATCTGCTTTCGCAGGCGAAAGTCAAGCTAACAGGAAATACTTGGCTTTCTCTAAGAAAGCAGATAAGGAGGGTTTTCCTCAAATAGCCAAACTGTACCGTGCCGCAGCTGAAGCTGAAACCGTGCATGCTCACAATCACCTCAGAGCCATGGGAGGAATTAAGTCCACTAAAGAAAATGTTAAGGCGGCAATTGAAGGAGAACACTACGAGTTTACGAAAATGTATCCCGAATTTCTCAGTGATGCTAAAAGCGAGAATCACAAACAAGCTATAAGAACCTTTGATTATGCAAATCAAGTTGAGAAGGTTCACCATAATCTATACGAAAAAGCCCTAAATGCCGTAGAATCTGGAAAAGACTTAGAGAAAACTGACCTTTATATATGTCCTGTATGCGGAATGACGGTTGAAGGAGAACCTCCGGACGAATGTCCGGTGTGTAAAGCAAAAAAATCAGCGTTTATAAAAGTTGATTAATTTATAGAAAACAATCTTTTTTTTTTATTATATATTCCATGGAATATATCCTTTATTTACCTTAATAAATTGGTTATTAATATCATAATTTAACTGTTGCTCCGTTTTTTTTAAAGCTCGATAATTTGCCCCATTTTGATAATAGTGCAGTAAAAATTTCGACATTTCTTGATCTCCAACTGAAAAAATCGCTTGTATTCTCGCATTCCTTACCAATTGTTTAGGATTAGCAAATTTCGATTTGACAGAAGGGATTTTCCTTAATTCTCGATCTAGATGCTTAAATTTTGCTATTAATTCGTGTAAATTTGATTCCAAAAAAGTTAATGTATGGTTTTGAAACGGTGTGTTAAGCTTAGGTACAAAAGGGTTTATATTTACTCGTAACCTGCGTTTATTAAAACCAATTTGGTTTATATCTTTCATAAAGGCTATAATATTGTTAATATCTATCTCAGTTTCGTTAGGTAAGCCTATTAAAAAATACATTTTCACATTTTTTATCTTAGACGCTTGTATAGCGGTCAAGACCTCGAAAATTAATTTATTAGAAATATTCTTACCGGTAAAATTGCGTAAACTCTCAGTAGCAGTCTCTGGTGCTATTGTTATCGTTTTTACACCTGCTTGTTCAAGAAGTGATATTATTTGGTCGTTAATGTGATCGATTCTAATCGAAGGAATGGAGAATTTATATCCCTTATTAAGTATAAACTGACATATTTCGTAAAATTTAGGATGAGAAGATGCACACGATCCAATCAAATTGATCTTGGAAAATTCAATGTTTTTAATACCATATATTATATCTTCTCTGATTAAATCAAAGCTCTTATTTCTGAAAGGTGAGTTATGAAACGATGAAATGCAGAACTTACATTTAAAAGGACATCCCCGGTTTACTTCAATTAATAAGTTACTTTCAAATGCTTTAGGAGCGGTTTGACTTTTAACTGTGATTTGAAATGGTGTAAAATTCACAGTACTAAAATCCGCCATTACACTCCTCTTAACTTTATTGTTTATCGAAGGCAAGTAGATCCCTTCGATTTTACGAGAATTATCTAGTAAGCCTTCGTATTCAAGCTCATTATTTTTAAAAGCTCTTACTTGCTCTAAGAACGGTATTAGAT